>NZ_CP116256.1:6906918-7207907 GCF_027947575.1 Streptomyces rubrogriseus
CGACCGCGCCGGCGACCGCGAAGCACACCGGCAGCGGCAGCCGTTCCACCAGCAGGCCCACCGCGGCGGCGCCGACCGACATCCCCGCGTTCACGGCGGTGTTGCACCAGGCGCCCGCCCGGACCCGGAAACCGGGCGCCACGCTCTCGTCGGCGATCAGGTACGCCGTGGTCAGCGCCGGGGCCACGAACAGGCCCGCGCACATGACGGCCAGGACCAGCGTGCCGAGTCCGGGCGCGAGGCCCGCGGCGGCGAGGCAGAGGCCGACACCGGCCGCGAAGAACGGGAGCCGCGCCCGGGTGGGCGAACTCCAGGCGACGGCGCCGTTGACGAGACCGCCGACCGCGGAGCCCACCGACAGCGCCGCGAGCACCCAGGCGACCGTGCCGTCCCCGAGGCCGCGCTCCCCCGCGAAGGCCACGACGAGGAGGTCGACGGCGCTCACCGAGACGCCGACGGCCGCCGCGACGACGACGGGCTGAAGCAGCGCCCGGCCCTGCCCCGTGCCACCTCGGCCGGGTGCGGGGCCGTCGCTCTTCCCCCGCCCCGCCGGGCGCAGCGCCGCGGTCGCCGGTGAGGTGACGAAGGCGAGGGTGCCGGCCGCCACCAGCACCGCGCTGAGCACGACGCCGGCCACCGGTGAAGCGACGGCGACGATGCCGCCGACCAGGAGCGGGCCGGAGACGAAGAGCAGTTCCTCGGCAACGCCGTCCACGCTGTAGGCCCGCTGCAACAGCAGCCGGTCCGGGAGCAGTTCGGCCCACACCGCGCGCATCGTGGGGCCGAGCGGGGGCGTGCAGGCGCCCGCGAGCCCGGCGGTCACCGCGAGGACGGCCTCGGAGGTGCCCGGACGCCGGCAGGCCGCCGCCAGCACGCAGAGCAGGGCGGCGTAGAGCAGGGCCATGGGCAGCAGGGCCCGGCGCGGACCGTGCCGGTCGACGAGGGAGGCACGGTAGGGGGACAGGAAGACGCTCGTGGCGCCGAAGAGCGCCATGACCAGCCCGGCCACGGCGTACGACCCGGTGGACCGGGTCAGGGAGAGCATCAGGGCGAGGGAGACCGTGCCGTACGAGAGTCGCCCGACGAGGGCGGCCGAGAACGTGCGGCGGGCATGGGGGACACGGAGCACGGCGGCGTACGAGGGCCGCGAAAGAGGTGTGGACACGCGAAGGGTTCCTCAGCAGGAAGGCAACTAGGGGACGCCGATGCGCGCGACGGCCGGATGCGGCGGTCGCGTGCGGGGCGGGTCCTAGGCCAAGAGGAGGAACACGCGGGTCACTTTAGCCCGTCCGGCGCTTGAGGACGAGGCCGTTCAGGCCGAAAGCGGGGTCTGGGGGCGCAGCCCCCGGGGACGGGAATGGGAAGGGGCGGCGGGGGCGAGAGAAGCTGTACGCCAGAAAGCCACCCCGCACCGCTCAGCGCTCGCGTGAGCCCCCGCGTCAGCCCCGCGTCAGCCCCGCCACCAGCTCGTCCGCCGCCCGGTACGGATCCAGTTCCCCGGCGACGATCCGCTCCGCCAGGGCGCCCAGCCGCCGGTCCCCGTGCAGGTCACCGATGCGCTCACGCAGCGTGGTGACGGCGATGGTCTCGACCTCGCGCGCCGCACGGGCCCGGCGCCGCTCGGTGAGGACGTCCCGTTCCTCCATCCACGCACGGTGCTTCTCCAGCGCCTCGACCACCTCGTCGACGCCCTCGCCGCGCGCGGCGACCGTCTTGACGATGGGCGGCCGCCAGTCGCCGGCGGCGCGCGCCTCGCCGAGGCCCAGCATGTGGTTCAGCTCGCGGGCGGTCGCGTCCGCGCCGTCCCGGTCGGCCTTGTTGACCACGTAGACGTCGCCGATCTCCAGGATTCCGGCCTTGGCCGCCTGGATGCCGTCGCCCATGCCGGGGGCGAGCAGGACGACGGAGGTGTCGGCCTGGGAGGCGATCTCGACCTCCGACTGGCCGACGCCCACCGTCTCCACCAGGACCACGTCGCAGCCGGCCGCGTCCAGCACGCGGATCGCCTGCGGGGCGGCCCAGGCGAGCCCGCCGAGGTGACCGCGGGTGGCCATCGAGCGGATGTAGACGCCCGGGTCGGAGGCGTGCTCCGACATCCGGACGCGGTCGCCGAGCAGGGCACCGCCGGAGAAGGGGGAGGACGGGTCGACGGCGAGCACGCCGACCCGCCTGCCCTGCTTGCGGTACGCCGTGACCAGCGCCGAGGTGGACGTCGACTTGCCGACCCCCGGGGAGCCGGTCAGGCCGACCACGTACGCGTTGCCGGTGAGCGGCGCGAGCGCCTCCATGACCTCCCTGAGCTGCGGGGACGCCCCCTCCACCAGGGAGATCAGCCGGGCCACGGCCCGCGGCCGGCCTTCCCGGGCCTGGGCCACCAGTGAGGAGACGTCCTGCATCACAGCTCCGTTCAGTGAGAAGTCGTAACTCGGGGGTCAGGCCCCGGGCACCCGCACGATCAGCGCGTCGCCCTGACCGCCGCCGCCGCACAGCGCGGCCGCGCCCACGCCGCCGCCACGCCGCTTCAGTTCCAGCGCCAGGTGCAGCACCAGCCGTGCGCCGGACATGCCGATCGGGTGACCGAGGGCGATGGCACCACCGTTGACGTTCACCTTTTCGGTGGACACACCGAGGTCCTTCATTGACTGCACGGCCACGGCCGCGAAGGCCTCGTTGATCTCGATCAGGTCGAGGTCGGCGACCTCCAGGCCCTCCTTCTTCAGGGCGTGCCGGATGGCGTTCGACGGCTGCGACTGCAAAGAGTTGTCCGGGCCCGCGACATTGCCGTGCGCGCCGATCTCCGCGATCCACTCCAGGCCCAGCTCCTCGGCCTTGGCCCGGCTCATCACGACCACGGCCGCCGCGCCGTCCGAGATCTGCGAGGACGAGCCGGCGGTGATGGTGCCGTCCTTGGCGAAGGCCGGACGCAGCTTGCCGAGCGACTCGGCGGTGGTGTCGCCGCGGATGCCCTCGTCCTTGCTGAACAGCACCGGGTCGCCCTTGCGCTGCGGGATCTCGACCGGGGTGATCTCCGCGTCGAAGACACCGTCCTTCTGGGCGGCGGCGGCACGCTGGTGGGACAGGGCGGCGATCTCGTCCTGGGCGGCGCGCTCGATGCCCAGCCGGGTGTTGTGCTTCTCCGTGGACTCGCCCATGGCGATGTCCTCGAAGGAGTCGGTCAGGCCGTCGTACGCCATGGCGTCGATCATCTGGACCGCGCCGTACTTGTAGCCCTCGCGGGACTTGGGCAGCAGGTGCGGGGCGTTGGTCATGGACTCCTGGCCGCCCGCGACGATCACGTCGAATTCACCCGCGCGAATGAGCTGGTCGGCGAGTGCGATGGCGTCGAGGCCGGAGAGGCACACCTTGTTGATCGTGAGCGCCGGGACGCTCATGGGGATGCCGGCCTTGACGGCGGCCTGGCGGGCGGGGATCTGCCCGGCGCCGGCCTGGAGCACCTGTCCCATGATCACGTACTGGACCTGGTCCCCGCCGATCCCGGCGCGGTCGAGGGCCGCCTTGATGGCGAATCCGCCGAGGTCGGCCCCGCTGAAGGACTTCAGGGAGCCGAGCAGCCGCCCCATCGGGGTGCGGGCACCCGCGACGACGACGGAGGTGGTGCCGTTCGTTCCAGAGGTTCCAGAGGTTTCAGTGGTTCCAGAAGACATGAGCTGCGGTCCCCTTTTCCGGCCCGCACAGGCCGAGGAGTGAACGAGGGTTTACTCGAATGTACTGAGCGGTATCCCGCCCGTCACCGGGCTGTCGGTGTGATCGCGCGCACGTTGCGTAACCACCTCCGGAGCGCTGCACTGAAACCATGCTGACGCGAATCGACCACATCGGAATCGCCTGCCACGACCTCGACGCGACCGTCGAGTTCTACCGTGCCACCTACGGCTTCGAGGTGTTCCACACCGAGGTCAACGAGGAGCAGGGTGTGCGCGAAGCCATGCTCAAGATCAACGATACGTCGGACGGGGGCGCCTCGTACCTCCAGCTCCTGGAGCCGACCCGGGAGGACTCCGCGGTCGGCAAGTGGCTCGCGAAGAACGGCGAGGGCGTCCACCACATCGCCTTCGGTACGGCGGACGTGGACGCGGACGCCGCTGACATCCGCGACAAGGGCGTACGCGTTCTGTACGACGAGCCCCGGCGCGGTTCCATGGGGTCGCGGATCACCTTCCTGCACCCCAAGGACTGCCATGGCGTACTGACAGAACTGGTCACTTCGGCGGCCGTTGAGTCACCTGAGCACTGACCCTCGTACATATGGGCCGGTAGGGTTGGGTGCGGTCGCCGCTCAGTCCAGGGTGACCCGGTCCTGTCGTCTCCGGCGCCGGGACCGCCGGGGTCGTGTTTCGGGGGGCGGGCGACGGGGCAGCAGCACATGCTCCGCCGTTGATCTGACACCATTCCCCGGGGGCCCCGTCCGTCGGACGGACGGAGCTCGTTCGGGAAGATTTGCGACCAGGGGACGGATGGGACCGCGCAGTGCGGGGCTACGAGAGCCAGGAGCGAGAGCCGGCGGCTGACGTCGACCACCTCTCTCGGTTCGAGGCCGAGATGAAGCGGCTGAAGACCGAGCGGGAAAAGGCGATCCAGCACGCCGAGGACCTCGGCTACCAGGTCGAGGTGCTGCGCGCCAAGCTGCACGAGGCGCGGCGCACCATCATGTCCCGGCCCGCCTTCGACGGCGGCGACATCGGGTACCAGGCCGAGCAGTTGCTGCGCAACGCGCAGACGCAGGCCGACCAGCTGCGCGCCGACGCGGAGCGGGAGCTGAGCCAGGCGCGGGCGCAGACCCAGCGGATCCTCCAGGAGCACGCCGAGCAGGCCGCCCGGCTCCAGGCGGAGCTGCACCAGGAGGCGGTCACCCGCCGCCAGCAGCTCGACCAGGAGCTGGCCGAGCGCCGGCAGACCGTCGAGTCGCACGTCAACGAGAACGTGGCCTGGGCGGAGCAGCTGCGCGCCCGCACCGAGCAGCAGGCCCGGCGCCTGCTCGACGAGTCCCGCGCGGAGGCCGAGCAGGCCATGAGCGCGGCCCGTGCGGAGGCGGAGCGGCTGACCGCCGAGGCCCGCCAGCGGCTGCGGAGCGACGCGGAGAGCGCCCGCACCGAGGCCGAGCAGATCCTGCGCCGGGCGCGCACCGACGCGGAGCGGCTGCTGAACGCCGCCTCCGCGCAGGCCCAGGAGGCGACCGACCACGCGGAGCAGCTGCGCAGCTCCACCGCCTCCGAGTCGGAGTCCACCCGGCGCGAGGTCCAGGAGCTGAGCCGGGCCGCCGAGCAGCGCATGTCGGAGGCCGAGGAGGCGCTGCGCAAGGCGCAGGCCGAGGCCGAGAAGGTGGTCGCCGAGGCCGAGGAGGCCGCCGCCAAGGCGCTGTCGAGCGCCGAGGCGACCAACGAGCAGCGCACCCGCACCGCCAAGGAGCAGGTCGCCCGGCTGGTCGGCGAGGCCACCAAGGACGCCGAGAGCACCAGGTCCGAGGCCGAGCAGGTGGTCGCGGACGCCCGTGCCGAGGCCGAGCGGATCGTCGCCGAGGCCGCCGAGAAGGCCCGCACGATCACCGCCGAGGAGTCGGCCACCCAGCTGTCCAAGGCGGCCAAGACGGCCGAGGACGTGCTGAACAAGGCGTCGGAGGACGCCAAGCGGACCACGAAGGCGGCCACCGAGGAGGCCGAGCGGATCCGCACCGAGGCCGAGACCGAGGCGGACCGGCTGCGCGCCGAGGCGCACGACATCGCCGAGGAGCTCAAGGGCGCGGCGAAGGACGACACCAAGGAGTACCGCGCCAAGACGGTCGAGCTGCAGGAGGAGGCGCGCCGGCTGCGCGGCGAGGCCGAGCAGCTGCGGGCGGACGCGGTCGCCGAGGGCGAGAAGATCCGCGCCGAGGCCCGCAAGGAGGCCGTGGCGCAGATCGAGGAGGCGGCGAAGACCGCCGAGGAGCTGCTCGCCAAGGCCAAGGCGGACGCCGACGAGCTGCGGCAGACCGCGACGGCGGACGGCGAGAAGGTCCGCGCCGAGGCCATCGAGCGGGCGACGACCCTGCGCCGGCAGGCCGAGGAGACCCTGGAGCGCACCCGCGCGGAGGCCGAACGGCACCGCGCGGAGGCCGCCGAGCGGGTGGAGGAGCTCCAGGCGGAGGCCGAGCGGGCCGCCCGCGAGCTGCGCGAGGAGACCGAGCGCGCCGTCGAGGCCCGGCAGGCGGAGGCCGCCGAGGAGCTGACGCGGCTGCACACCGAGGCCGAGGAGCGCCGCACCGCCGCCGAGGAGGCGCTGAGCGGGGCCCGCGAGGAGGGCGAGCGGATCCGCCGCGAGGCCGCCGAGGAGAGCGAGCGGCTGCGCACGGAGGCCGCGGAGCGGGTCCGTACGCTCCAGCAGCAGGCCGAGACCGAGGCAGAGCGGCTGCGCACCGAGGCCGCCGCGGACGCGTCCGCCTCCCGCGCGGAGGGTGAGGCCGTCGCCGTACGGCTGCGCTCGGAGGCCGCGAGTGAGGCGGAGCGGCTGAAGTCGGAGGCGCAGGAGAGCGCCGACCGGGTGCGGGCGGAGGCGCAGACCGCCGCCGAGCGCATCGCGGCCGAGGCGTCCGAGGCGCTGGCCGCCGCCCAGGAGGAGGCCGCCCGGCGCCGCCGCGAGGCGGAGGAACTGCTCGGCTCCGCCCGGCAGGAGGCCGACCAGGAGCGCGAGCGGGCCCGCGAGCAGAGCGAGGAGCTGCTGGCCTCGGCACGCAACCGCGTGGAGGAGGCCCAGGCCGAGGCGGTCCGGCTGGTCGAGGAGGCCGACCGGCGCGCCACCGAGATGGTGTCGGCGGCCGAGCAGCACGCGGCGCAGGTGCGGGAGTCGGTCGCCGGGCTGCACGAGCAGGCCCAGGAGGAGATCACCGGGCTGCGCAGTGCCGCCGAGCACGCCGCCGAGCGCACCCGGACCGAGGCGCAGGAGGAGGCGGACCGGGTCCGCGCCGACGCCTACGCGGAGCGGGAGCGGGCGAGCGAGGACGGCGGACGCCTCAGGCGCGAGGCGCAGGAGGAGACCGAGGCCGCCAAGGCGCTGGCCGAGCGGACCGTGTCCGAGGCCATCACCGAGGCCGACCGGATCCGTGCGGACGTCTCCGAGCACGCCCAGCGGGTGCGCACGGAGGCCTCCGACGCCATCGCCGAGGCCGAGCAGTCCGCGTCGCGCACCCGGGCGGACGCCCGGGAGGACGCCAACCGCATCCGGTCCGACGCGGCGACGCAGGCGGACACCCTGATCACCGAGGCGCGTTCCGAGGCGGAGCGGCTCACCACCGAGACGGCGGCCGAGACCGACCGGATCCGCACGGAGACGCTCGCGGAGGCGGAGCGCGTCACCGCCGAGGCGGCGAGCGAGTCCGAGCGGGTCAGGGCCGAGGCGGGCGCCCGGGCCGAGCAGCTGGTCTCGGACGCCACCGGGGAGGCGGAGCGGCTGCGGGCCGAGGCCGCCGACACCGTCGGCTCCGCGCAGCAGCACGCCGAGCGGCTCCGCACCGAGGCCGACCGGGTCCGCCGCGAGGCGGCCGCGGAGGCCGAGCGGGTCACCGCGGCCGCCCGGGAGGAGGCCGAGCGCACCCTCGACGAGGCCCGCAAGGACGCCAACAAGCGGCGCTCGGAGGCCGCCGAGCAGGTCGACACGCTCATCACGGAGACCGCCGCCGAGGCCGACAAGCTGCTCACCGAGGCGCAGCAGCAGGCCCAGAAGACCACCGCGGACGCCGAGTCGCAGGCCGACACGATGGTCGGCGCGGCCCGCTCGGAGGCCGACCGGATCGTCCAGGAGGCGACGGTCGAGGGCAACACCCGGGTGGAGAAGGCCCGTACGGACGCGGACGAGCTGCTGGTCGGCGCCCGCCGGGACGCGACCGCCATAAGGGAGCGCGCGGAGGAGCTGCGCGAGCGGCTCACCTCCGAGATCGAGGAGCTGCACGAGCGGGCCCGTCGCGAGGCCGCCGAGACGATGAAGTCGGCCGGCGACCGCTGCGACGCGCTCATCAAGGCCGCCGAGGAGCAGCTCGCCAAGGCGGAGGCGAAGGCGAAGGAGCTGGTGTCGGAGGCCAACTCCGAGGCCGGCAAGGTGCGCATCGCCGCCGTCAAGAAGGCCGAGGGGCTGCTCAAGGAGGCCGAGCAGAAGAAGGCCACCCTGGTCCGCGAGGCCGAGGAGCTGAAGGCCGAGGCGGTCCGTGAGGCCCGGGCCACGGTCGACGAGGGCAAGCGCGAGCTGGAGGTGCTGGTCCGGCGCCGCGAGGACATCAACGCGGAGATCTCCCGGGTCCAGGACGTGCTGGAGGCGCTGGAGTCGTTCGAGGCGCCCGGGGGTGCGAAGGACAACGGGGTGAAGGCCGGAGCGACGGTGGGCGCCCCACGTTCGGGTGGCAAGTCGTCAGACGGCTAGCGTTCGGGGCGGTTTGGGTGTCTGCTGGAGATCTTTGGCCGAGTCCCGACGGGACCGTTCACCAGAACTTTGGCAAGCCATCCGCGGGTCAGCCACCCAAAAGAGGTGTCATTCTCCGTATCAAACGTGCATCCGCTCGATGACACACCGCATTGGCGCCTAGGATTCCCTCTATCACCTCACCCGGTCTCTTTCGACAGGAACCCCATGAGCGACACTTCCCCCTACGGCTTCGAGCTTGTGCGGCGTGGGTACGACCGCGCTCAGGTGGACGAACGTATCTCCAAGCTCGTCTCCGACCGTGACAGCGCTCTCGCCCGCATCACCGCTCTGGAAAAGCGCATCGAGGAGCTCCACCTCGAGACCCAGAACGCCCAGGCCCAGGTCAACGACGCAGAGCCGTCGTACGCCGGTCTCGGCGCCCGGGTCGAGAAGATCCTGCGGCTCGCCGAGGAAGAGGCGAAGGACCTGCGCGAGGAGGCCCGGCGCGCGGCCGAGCAGCACCGCGAGCTGGCCGAGTCCTCGGCCCAGCAGGTGCGCAACGACGCGGAGTCGTACGCCGCCGAGCGCAAGGCCAAGGCCGAGGACGAGGGCGTCCGGATCGTCGAGAAGGCCAAGGGCGACGCCTCGCAGCTGCGTTCCGAGGCGCAGAAGGACGCGCAGTCGAAGCGCGACGAGGCCGACGCGCTCTTCGAGGAGACCCGCGCGAAGGCCGCGCAGGCCGCCGCCGACTTCGAGACCAACCTCGCCAAGCGCCGCGAGCAGTCGGAGCGGGACCTGGCCTCCCGTCAGGCCAAGGCCGAGAAGCGGCTCGCGGAGATCGAGCACCGCGCGGAGCAGCTGCGCCTGGAGGCGGAGAAGCTGCGCACGGACGCCGAGCGCCGGGCCCGCCAGACCGTGGAGACGGCGCAGCGCCAGTCCGAGGACATCGTGGCCGACGCCAACGCCAAGGCCGACCGGATCCGTTCGGAGTCGGAGCGCGAGCTGGCCGCCCTCACCAACCGCCGCGACTCCATCAACGCGCAGCTGACCAACGTGCGCGAGATGCTGGCGTCGCTCACGGGTGCCGCGGTGGCAGCCGCACCGTCGGTCGAGGACGAGTCGGTCTCCCGCGGGGTGCCGGCCCAGCAGTCCCGCTGACGCCCTTTCGCCCGAGCGGTTTCGGCCGCGCGGGGGGTACGCCTGCTGAATCCGTACGAACATGGGCGAGGCCTGCTGTCACTGGGGTGGCAGTGGGCCTCGTCCCGTTCTAGCGTGGTCGCCATGATCGAGCTCGAGGGGCTGACCAAGCGGTACGGCGAGAAGGTGGCGGTCAACAATCTCTCCTTCACCGTCAGACCCGGCATCATCACGGGCTTCCTCGGCCCCAACGGCGCGGGCAAGTCCACGACCATGCGGATGGTGCTGGGCCTGGACCGGCCGACCGCCGGGGACGTGCGGATCGACGGCAAGCACTACGACCAGCTGACGGACCCGCTGACGTACATCGGCGCGCTCCTGGAGGCCAAGGCGTGGCACGGCGGGCGCAGCGCCTACAACCACCTGCTGTGCCTCGCGCAGAGCAACGGCATTCCCGCGAGCCGGGTGCGCGAGGTCCTGGACACGGTCGGTCTGTCGGCGGTCGCCAGGAAGAAGACCAAGGGCTTCTCCCTGGGCATGGGGCAGCGGCTCGGCATCGCGGGCGCCCTGCTCGGCGACCCGCGGATCCTGATGTTCGACGAGCCGGTCAACGGGCTCGACCCCGAGGGCATCCACTGGATCCGCAATCTGATGAAGACCCTGGCCTCCCAGGGCCGCACCGTCTTCGTCTCCTCCCACCTGATGAGCGAGATGGCGCTGACCGCCGACCATCTGGTGGTCATCGGCCAGGGCAGGCTGCTGGCGGACACCTCGATGGCCGAGTTCATCGCGGAGAACTCGCGCAGCTACGTCCGGATCCGCACCCCGCAGCGCGAGCAGCTGCTCGACGCGCTGCACGCGGCCGGGGCCACGGTCGTCGAGTCGGGCGAGGGGGTCCTGGAGGTGGACGGCGACAAGTCGGAGACGGTCGGCGAGCTGGCGGCGCGCCACCAGGTCGTGCTGTACGAGCTGAGCCCGCAGCGCGCCTCCCTGGAGGAGGCGTTCATGCAGCTGACCGCGGAGTCCGTGGAGTACCACGCGCACGACGGGCAGCCGCCCGGCGCGGTGCCGCAGCAGCAACAGCCACCGGGACGGCCTCCGCGGCAGCCGTGGGGCAGCGACTGGAAGAGGGGATGAGCATGGCGGCGACACAGGTCGTGCGGTCCGAGTGGACCAAGATCCGGTCGGTCGCGTCCACGGTGTGGACGCTGGGCCTCGCCGTGGTCGTCACCATCGCCCTGGGCATGCTGATCTCGGCCCTGTCGAAGAACGAGTTCGGCGACATGAGCCGGCGGGACCAGCTCTCCTTCGACCCGACCTTCATCAGCTTCGCCGGTACGAGCCTCGGCCAGCTGGCGATGATCGTGTTCGGGGTGCTGGTCGTGGGCAACGAGTACAGCTCCGGCATGATCCGCACCTCGCTGGCCGCCGTGCCGAGGCGCGGCACGTTCCTGTTCAGCAAGATCGCGGTGGCCACCGCGCTCGCGCTGGTCGTGGGCATGGTCACCAGTTTCGCCACGTTCTTCCTCGGGCAGGCGATGCTCGGCGACCTGAAGGCGTCGATCGGTGACCCGGGCGTGCTGCGCGCGGTGTTCGGCGGCGGCCTCTACATGACCCTGATCGCGATGTTCTCGATGGGCGTCGCCGCGATGCTGCGCTCCCCGATGCTGTCGCTGGGCATCCTGATGCCGTTCTTCTTCCTGATCTCCAACATCCTGGGCAACGTCCCGGCGACGGAGAAGGTCGGCCGGTTCCTGCCCGACCAGGCCGGCAGCAAGATCATGCAGGTGGTCACGCCGATCGACGACGACGTCCCGTACGGACCGTGGGGCGGCCTGGGGATCATGGCACTGTGGGTGATCGCGGCGCTCGTCGGCGGTTACGCGGTGCTGAAGCGGCGGGACGCCTAGAAAGCAGGCGGCGGAACCCGGGGAGGCGCCTCCGTACGGTGTCGGATTTTGCCCGCGCTTGAACGGAACCGTCAGCGCGTGGATATCCTCCTAACCCTTACGGGGGCGTGTGCCCTGCTGTCCCTGAACCTTCCGATGGGTGCGGAGCATGATCGAGGCTGTCGGCCTGACCAAGCGATACGGCGACAAGACCGCCGTGTACAACCTCTCCTTCCAGGTGCGGCCCGGTGCCGTCACCGGCTTCCTGGGGCCCAACGGCTCGGGCAAGTCGACGACGATGCGGATGATCCTGGGCCTGGACAACCCCACGGCGGGCCACGTGACCATCGGCGGCCACCCCTACCGCAGGCTGCCGAACGCCGCGCGCCATGTGGGGGCGCTGCTGGACGCCAAGGCGGTGCACGGCGGGCGGGCCGCCCGCAACCACCTGCTGAGCCTCGCCCAGCTGTCCGGCATCCCGGCCCGGCGGGTGGACGAGGTGCTCGGCGTGGTGGGCCTCCAGGACGTGGCCAAGCGCCGTTCCAAGGGCTTCTCCCTCGGCATGGGCCAGCGGCTCGGCATCGCCGCCGCGCTGCTCGGCGACCCCCAGGTGCTGCTCTTCGACGAGCCGGTCAACGGCCTCGACCCGGAGGGCATCCACTGGGTGCGCAACCTGATGAAGGCGCTCGCCGCGGAGGGCCGCACCGTCTTCGTCTCCTCGCACCTGATGAGCGAGATGGCGCTGACCGCCGACCACCTGATCGTCATCGGGCGCGGCCAGCTGATGGCCGACATGAGCGTGACGGACTTCATCTCGGCCAACTCCGCCGACTTCGCGCGCGTGCGGACGCCGGACACCGAGCCCCAGCTGCGCGAGAAGCTGACCTCGGCGCTGACCGAGGCGGGCGGCCACGTGCTGCCCGAGCAGGACGGCGCGCTGCGGGTGACCGGGCTCGCCCTCCCCCGCATCAGCGACATCGCGCACGACACCGACGTACGGCTGTGGGAGCTGTCGCCGCACCAGGCCTCGCTGGAGGAGGCGTACATGCGGATGACGCAGGGCGCCGTGGACTACCGGTCGACCGCCGACCAGAAGGCGGGGCTCCAGCAGCCCCTGCCGCCCGGCGCGCAGCCGCCGATGCCGGTGCCGGGGCAGGGCCAGCCGGGGTGGTACGCCCCGCCGCCGCCCCAGCAGGGCGGTCAGCCCTTCGCCGCGCCGCAGGGTGCGCCCGGCCAGGCCCCGGCGGGCCCGTACGGTGCCCCGGCGGCGCCCGGGGCGGGCGTCCCGGGGGCCAGCCAGCCAACCCGTACGCGGCCCAGCAGGCGCCCCAGGCACCGCCGGTGCCCCAGGCTCCCGCCGGCCCGCCGACGCCGCCCTCGGCGGGCCCTGCGCCCGCCGCCGCGCCCGTCACCGACCCGACCAAGCCCGAGGACGCCCGATGAGCACGCCCCAGCCCCCGACGCAGCAGGCCGCGCCCGACTGGCACGCGGCGCCCGGTTCGCCGTTCCCGACCTACACGTCGCCGATCCCGGTGGTGCGCACGACCCTCGTGCACGCGCTGGCCTCCGAGTGGACGAAGATCAAGTCGGTGCGCTCGACGATGTGGACGCTGGGCGTGTTCGTCCTGCTGGTGCTCGGCATCGGGCTGCTGACCGGCGCGGTGGTGGCGAGCTCGGACTCCGACCTGGCCGGTGAGAGCGCGCTGAGCCTCGGCTTCTTCGGCCTGCTGCTGGGCAGCATGTGCGTGATCACGCTGGGCGTGCTGACCACCGCCTCGGAGTACGGCACGGGGATGATCCGCACGACGATGACCGCCTGCCCCAGCCGCGGCCGGGTGCTGGCCGCCAAGGGCATCGTGTTCTTCCTGCTGGCGTTCGTGGTGACCCTGGTCTGCGCGACGCTGGTCGGGCTGGCCCACGTGTCCATGCTGGAGGGCAACGGCGCGGAGAACCCGACCGGCGCGGAGTGGCTGAAGGGCACCGTCGGCGTCGCGCTCTACGTCGCGCTGCTCGGGCTGCTCTCGCTGGCCATGGGCTCGATCATCCGGCACTCGGCGGGCGCCATCACCATCATGATCGGCGTCCTGCTCGCCCCGCTGGTGATCGCGCTGTTCATGTTCTCGGAGTCGCTCAAGGACGTGCAGCAGGCGCTGTTCGAGTACTCGATCCCGAACCAGATGAGCATCTTCTACGCCAACTCGCTCTCCGAGTCCGGGCCCTCGGGCTGGGACCCGCTGTGGATCGTGCTCGGCGTGACCGCGGCCGCGTTCGCCGCCGCCTTCGCCCTGCTGGAGAAGCGGGACGTGTAAGGCCGGCCGGACCGGCGCTCAGAACCTCGGCGCGTTACGGGACCGCTGCACCCGCGTGGTGCGGCGGTCTTTCGCGTTCCAGCACGCCTTGTGCCAGTGCCGGCGCTCGTCCACGCCCGAGTGGGCCGGCCAGGCCACGACGTGCGGGACTCCGTCCGGAATGAGCTGGTCGCAACCCGGGCAGCGGTACGACTTGCCCTGCGCGCTCGCCCCCGCCACGTGCCGTACGCTCCACTCCTCGCCCTGCCAGTTCTCCGCGGACTGCCAGCCGCCGTAGCGGCCGGAGCCGTCCTCCTCGGCGCTCCGGCCGGAGGAACCGGCTCCCTTGGGTCGGTTGCGACGCGGGGACACAGGACACCTCACGGAGCTATACAGGAAGCAGGGCGGCATCCAGCCTACGCGGCACGGACACGGGTACGCGTACGGCGCCAAACACCGCAACTCCCCCGACCGGTGTTGTCCGTCCGGGCCCGCGCACCGTCCCACAACGGCCGATTCTGCAGACAATCCGCAAATTGCTTCGTCCGGCCGTGTCCTCGGCACGTGTCAGGCGGTTATGCCGTGCGGGGGAGCTCCACGTCGGGGCCGAGGAAGCAGGAAAAGGCAATGCGCGTAGGAAGTTTCGTGTTGGGTGCCCAGTTCCCGGGCCAGGGTCAGGGGGAGGCGCTGCACCGCGCGGTCCGCTCGGCCGAGGTCGCCGAGGAGGCCGGGCTGGACACGGTCTGGCTGGCCGAACACCACTTCGTGCCGTACGGCACGTGTCCGTCGGCCGTGACCCTGGCCGCGCTGCTGCTGGGCCGCACCCGGCGGCTGCGGGTCGGCACCGCGGTGAGTGTGCTGCCCACCGTCCACCCCGTGGCGCTCGGCGAGCAGGCCGCGCTGCTGCACGTCACCAGCGGCGGCCGCTTCTCGCTGGGCGTGGGCCGCGGCGGCCCGTGGGTGGACCTGGAGGTGTTCGGCGCGGGGCTGGAGGCGTACGAGAAGGGGTTTCCGGACTCGCTCGACCTGCTGCTGCGCTGGCTGCGCGAGCCGGCCGTCGGCGCCTGCGGCGACCGCTACCGCTTCCGCGAGGTGCCCGTCGTGCCGCGCCCGTCGGAGTCCCTGTCGGAGGAGCCGGGCCCGGAGGTCGTCGTCGCCTGCACCTCGCCGTCGAGCGTGCGGATGGCGGCCGAGCGGGGGCTGCCGATGCTCCTCGGGATGCACGTCGGTGACGAGGAGAAGGCGGAGATGGTCGCCCTGTGGCGGCGCCACGCGCGTGCGGCCGGGCGTCCGGCGGCGGAGATCCACGGCGCCGGACACGTCTCGGCCGGTGTCTGCCAGATCGCGGACCGGCGCACGGACGCGGCCGAGACCCTGCTCAAGGCGATGCCGGGCTGGCTGCGGCAGGGACTGGGCGCCCACGTCACGGTGGACGGCCGGGCCCGGCAGATGCGCGACCCGCACGCCTACACCGAACTGCTCTGCGGGCTGCACCCGGTGGGCACGCCCCGGCTGTGCGCGGACCGGCTCGCGGCGACCGGCGAGCGGACCGGCATCTCCCGCTTCGCCCTGCTCGTCGAGGGCTCGGGAGACCTGGCGGCGACCGAGGAGAACGTACGGCGGCTCGGGGCCGAGGTACTCCCCCAGCTCCGCTGACCCCCGCGCGGGGAGCTTGCCGCTCCGGTACAGAACTGCACCTCCCGCGTACGGAGCGGCAAGCGAGGACCGCGGGCCTCAGCAGTCGCGCAGTTCCGGCGACTGGTTCAGCAACTGGCTGCGCACCGAGGTGAACTTGGTCAGCGTCTCGTCGACAGAGGAGTCCAACGGGAACACCGCCACCCGGTGGCAGTTCTGGAAGGCCAGCCGCACCCCGAAGTGCCGCTGCAGTGCACCGCGTATGGCGTCACTCGCGAGCGCACGCAGGAGCTGACCGCGCGCCTGCTCGTCCGGCGGGGGCGTCTGGTTGTCGGCGAACGCTCCGCCGTCGACCTTCAGCTGTGCCACCAGGGAGCTGACCATCTCCCATGCGTAGGGCAGGGAGGTCCGGACGCAGTCGACGAAGTCTGCTTCGTCGACCTCGCCTCGCTCGGCCTGTTCGAGTAGGGCCGGTGAGACGTCGAGCGACATGGGTTCTCCTCTCGCACCCCCGACCAGCAGGGGTTGCCGGACAGTTAAGGGAGTGCGCGATTCCGAACACGCTGCGTACACAGTTCGCGACCTCCCGTTCAATACCGTAAGCAACCGATCGTGACGGCACCAGGAGAATGCCCAGATGGACACCATCCGGTAGGCCCACAATCGGCCAGTGCGCAAGACGGGGCCAATGGGAGAAGTGGGACAGCGCACCCGGGTGCCCGGGTACGGGCGAATCGCGTCGGGCCCGGCCCGTCGAGTAGCGTTGCCGACCATGCGTCTCGTCATTGCCCGCTGCTCCGTCGACTACGCCGGACGGCTCACCGCCCACCTGCCCTCGGCCCCCCGGCTGATCCTGGTCAAGGCGGACGGCAGCGTCTCGATCCACGCCGACGACCGGGCCTACAAGCCCCTCAACTGGATGTCGCCGCCCTGCGTCCTGAAGGAGGGCACGGGCGAGGAGGAGGGCGTCTGGACCGTCGTCAACAAGGCGGGCGAGAAGCTCATCATCACGATGGAGGAGATCCTCCACGACTCCTCGCACGAACTGGGCGTCGATCCGGGCCTGATCAAGGACGGCGTGGAAGCACACCTCCAGGAGCTGCTCGCCGACCGCATCGACACCCTGGGCGAGGGCTACACCCTCATCCGCCGCGAGTACATGACCGCCATCGGCCCGGTCGACATCCTGTGCCGGGACGCCCAGGGCGGGACCGTCGCGGTCGAGATCAAGCGGCGCGGCGAGATCGACGGCGTGGAACAGCTCACGCGCTACCTGGAGCTGCTGAACCGCGACCCGCATCTCGCCCCGGTGCGCGGCGTCTTCGCCGCCCAGGAGATCAAGCCGCAGGCCCGCGTACTGGCCACGGACCGCGGCATCGGCTGCCAGGTGCTGGACTACGACGCGCTGCGGGGCATCGAGGACGACAAACTGCGGCTGTTCTGAGGGCGCGGCGCGTCCTGGGGGCGCGTCACGTACGAGGTGGGGAGGGCCGGGTCCGTGCGGCGGACCCGGCCCTCCCTTGCTGTCGCCCGTCCGGGACGGTCAGATGATCTGCCCGGTGCCCGGGTCCGAGCCGGCCGGGGTTCCCGTGCCGGTGCCGGTGCTCTCGGTGCTGCTCTGCGAGACGGTGGCCGGCGGGCTGTCGGCGCCGCTGACGGTGTCGGACGTCTCCGGGGTGGACGGCGAGGTCGTCTCGGTCTCCGTGGGCGTCGGTGACGTGTCGTCGGACTCGGTGGGCGTCCCGGGGTCCGTCGGCTCGGTGTCCGTCGGCTTCGGCGACGTGGGCTTCGTCGTCGGCGAACTCGGCGACTTGCTCGGCTCGTCCGGCGAGCCGGGGTCGTCGGGGCTCTCGTCGTCCCCGGGGTCGGTGCTGCCCGTACTGCTCGGCCCCTGCGAAGGCGCCCCCGACTCCGTGGCCGTCGGCGCCTCGGACGTGCCGGGGGTGGCGGAGCCGGTCGGGGCGCCGGGCGTCTCCTGGCCCTGACCGTCGTCCGAGGGCCGGTCGGCGCCCAGACTGCCGTCGTCGACGCCCTGGCTGGCCGACGGGTTGACGCCGACCTCGTTGGAGGGATCGCCGCCGTCGTTCTCGGAGGTGGCCCCCAGGGTCACCACCGTGCCGAGCACGGCGACGAGCAGCGCGCCCGCTCCGGCGGCCACCAGGTTGCGCCGTGCGAAGCCCTTGATGCCGCCGGCGACCGTGCGGGGCGGCTCCTCGTCGGGCTCGCGGCGGGTGACGAGGGTGGGTGACTGCGGACGCGGCTGGAGCGGCGGGAAGGGAGCGGGGACCCCCGCGGACGGCGACGCCGACTCCTCGTTGCGGGCGTCGGGCACCTCCTCCCCCACCGTCGGGCCGAGTCCGGCCCCGACCACACCGAGTCCGGCGGCGGGCGCCGCCGCGGCGAACGCGCCCGCGCCGCTGCCCAGGCCCGGCGTGTCGCCGGTGCGGTCGGCGACCAGCGCGAGGGCGCGGCGGCCGGCCACGGCACCGCGCTTGTCGGAGAGCGCGCCGCGCAGCCCGATGGAGGCCTCCAGCTCGGCGCGGGCCCGGTCCAGCCGGCCCTCGCACAGCGCGAGGACGCCCAGTTCGTGGTGGAAGTAGGCCTGTTCGGCGACGTCACCGGCGAGCCGGGAGGCCTCGGTGCCCGAACGCAGCGCCCGTTGCCAGGCGCTCCAGTGCAGCCCGGCGGCGAAGGCGGGCGCCGCGGTGCGGGCCAGCTGGACGGCCGGGCTCTCCTCGTCCTCGGCGGTGGGGGTGGTCGCGGGCACCAGCACGGCGAGGGCGGCCAGTACGGCGTCGGCCTCCGCGCAGACCCGCACCGGGGTGACCGAGGGGTGCCCGGCCCACCAGGCGTAGTGCTGGGCGGCGGCCGTCGCCCGCTCCCGTACGGCGTCGGCGTATCCGGCGCTCTCCAGCTGGGTGAGCACGCCGGCGGCCAGCCGGTAGCGGGAGGCGACCGGGGAGACCAGTCCGCAGTCCGCCAGTTCGCCGAGGGCGGCGTCCGCGTGGGTGTCGCCGACCAGGGCGGGCAGATGCGCCTGGTGCGGCACCTCGCCGCCGAGCGCGACGGCGAACTCCAGGGTGGCGCGGGCGGAGGCGCTCAGCCGGGAGGCGAGCAGCGGTGCGGGCGCGGCGGCCTCGCCGAGGGACGGCAGGGGTACGTCGTCGGCCTCGGCGGCGTCGTAGGGGGTGTCGTCGGCGGGGCGGGCGTCGGCGAAGACGCCGAACTCGTCGACGGCGCCGGCACCGGCCCGCTCCCGGTCCCGGCGGCGCAGCAGGGCACCGGCCTGGACGAAGCGCAGCGGCAGGCCCTCGGACTCGAACCAGAGGTCTCCGGCCCAGTTGGCCTCCTCCTCGGTGAGGGCCCGCCCGGCGGCGCGCTCGAGCAGCTCCACGCCGTCGGAGCGGTCCAGGCCGGTGAGGAAGACCTCCTCGACGGCCGAGTCGGCGGAGGGTGCGGCCACGTCCGGGGTGGTGCCGATGACGAAGGCGCACTCGGGGGTGGCGTCGAGGAGTTCGTCGAGGGCGGTGCCGCCGAACTCGGCGTCGTCCAGGACGACGACCGCGCCCACCTCGCGCAGGTGGCCGAGCAGTTCCGTCCGGTCGGGACGGTGCAGGGGCGCGCCGTGGACGGCGTAGAAGAGGTCGTGGAGCAGGTCGTCGGCGGTGCGGTGGTGGCCGTTGAGCCGGACGACGCCGTCGGGCGCGAGGCCCGCGCAGTCCTCGGCGACGACGTCGAGGAGGCTGGTGCGGCCGGAGCCGGCGGGGCCGGTGAGGCGCACGGAGCGGCCGCGGGCGAGCAGCCGCACCAGGCGTTCGCGCTCGTCCTCCCGGGCCAGCAGGCCGAGGACCGTGCGGACCGGTCCCGGTGGGACGGGCGGCCGCGCGGCGCGCTCCGCGTCGGCGCGTTCGGCCGCGGTGAGCTTCTCGGGCCGGGCGGGCCGCTCCGAGGGCGGGCAGACCTCGATCTCGCTGCCGTCGACGGGGTTGACGGTGAGCAGGAAGTCGCCGGACACCAGCTGCACCGTGCGGGCGAGCGCGGGCGCGTGCTGTCCGAAGTCGGAGGTGATGGGGTCCCTGTGCGGGCGCGGGCGCGGCGCCTGGCGGTCGCCGTCCTGGCCGTACTCCTCAGGGCCCCGGTTGTTCGGGTCCATTGGTTCAAGCCCCCCAAAAGCGTCGTGTGCAGGGCCCCGGCAGGGACCACCCTCCCGGCCTTGCCGCACACCGCGCTGTCGCTTCTGGTCCGGGCCCGCCGGCGGGTTTGCAAAGGCAGCGGGCAGCCAGACCCTAAACCTTCGCCCAGTATCTCCGACAGTCCGGGGTGCCGGGCTGCCCGAGAGGTCACGGTCTCGTGAGGATTGCGTGTGTCGGAGGTGTGAACCTTCACTTACACGCGGGGCAGGGTCTCCACACCGATGCCGCCCTCGATGGCGAGGATCCGGTGCAGCCGGGTGGCCACCAGCAGGCGCTGCATCTGCGGCGGCACACCGCGCAGCACCAGCCGCCGGCCGCAGCGGCCGGCCCGCCGGTGGGCTCCCATGATCACGCCGAGTCCGGTGGCGTCCCAGGAGTCCAGCTCTGACAGGTCGAGCACCAGGTCGCCGGCTCCGTCGTCGACGGCCGAGTGCAGGACCGTACGGGCGTCCGCCGCGCTGCGGACGTCGAGGCGGCCCCCGACGACCAGCTCGACGTGGTCGCCCCTGATGTGCATATGCGCTCCCCGGCGTGCGTCTTCTTCGTCGTCTTCTTCGTCTTGGCGTTGCGTTCCGCGCGTTGTGGTCTCTCGGCGATATCAGGCACTGCACCCTCTGACTGGCCGAAACGACCGGAGGTTGCCGTCTGTAAGCGAACCGATACCGAATTCACCCCGGCGTGTGACGTTTGCCGGGGCTGGTGTGACCTCAGTGCTTGTAGAAGCCCTGCCCGCTCTTGCGGCCGATGTCACCGGCGTCCACCATCCGGCGCATCAGCTCCGGCGGGGCGAACTTCTCGTCCTGGGACTCGGTGTAGATGTTGCCGGTGGCGTGCAGCAGGATGTCGACGCCCGTCAGGTCGGCGGTGGCCAGGGGTCCCATGGCGTGGCCGAAGCCCAGCTTGCAGGCGAGGTCGATGTCCTCGGCGGTGGCGACGCCCGACTCGTACAGCTTCGCAGCCTCGACGACGAGGGCGGAGATGAGGCGGGTGGTCACGAACCCGGCGACGTCGCGGTTGACGACGATGCAGGTCTTGCCGGTGGACTCGGCGAACTCGCGTGCGGTGGCGAGCGTTTCGTCGCTGGTCTTGTAGCCGCGCACCAGCTCGCAGAGCTGCATCATCGGCACCGGCGAGAAGAAGTGGGTGCCGACGACCCGCTCGGGGCGCTGCGTCACGGCCGCGATCTTGGTGATCGGGATCGCGGAGGTGTTGGACGCGAGGATCGCCCCGTCCTTCACCAGCTTGTCCAGGGTACGGAAGATCTCGTGCTTGACTTCCAGCTTCTCGAAGACGGCCTCGACGACGACGTCCGCATCGGCGGCGGCGTCCAGGTCGGTGGTCGCGGTGATGCGCCCGAGCGCGGCCTCGGCGTCGTCGGCGTCGAGCCTGCCCTTGGCGACGAACTTGTCGTAGGAGGCCCTGATGCCGTCGGTGCCGCGCCGCAACGCCTCGTCGGTGACGTCGCGCAGGACGACCTCCCAGCCCGCCTGGGCGGAGACCTGGGCGATGCCGGACCCCATGAGACCGGCTCCGATGACGGCGAGCTTCCGTGCCACTGTGCGACTCCCCTGATACGCGCTGATTCTCGTCTCTCGGCCGGAGATTAGCGGGCGTGAGGCGCTGTGTGACCGGTTAGTAACGCGCGTCACGTCTCAAATGACGGACGTCACACCGAGGGGTGCCGTTCGGGTGTCACAGCGCGCCTCGTACGGCGTAGTTGAGCACCTTCTCACTCAACAGCTCCTCCATCTCGTCCAGCAGCACGAGGATGTCGCGGGACACCTCGGCGGGTCTTCCGCCGGCCATCAGGCGGCGGCCGATGGTCGCCATCACCGTGCCGTGCAGCCAGCTGATCTGACCGGCCATCAGCGACGGGACGGGGTCGTCGTCCGGGGCGCCGGTCTCCTCGCGCAGGGTGCGCTCGAGGTCGTCCTGCACCTCCTGGCCGATCGCCCAGAGCCGGGAACGCAGCGCGGGTGAGGAGTGGATGACTCCCATGAAGCGCGCGTATCCGTCCATGAGACCGATCCGGGGCGAAACCGACTCGACCTCCTCGCGCAGTTCCCGCAGCACGGCCCGAGCGGCCGACTCCCCGTCGCCCCGTCCGCGCACCCAGCGCGACAGCCGGTCGACGACCCCCTTGGAGCGGTCGAGGAACAGGTCCTCCTTGGCCGGAAAGTAGTTGTAGAGGGTGTTGACGGAGACGTTCGCGGCGTCCGCGACCTCCGCCACCGTGACGGCCTCGAAACCGCGCTCCAGGAACAGCCCCGTGGCGACATCCGAGATGTACTGCCGGGTCTGCCGCTTCTTCCGTTCCCTGAGTCCCTCGGCCATGCCCGCATCCTAGCTTCGTTGGGACCGATGAAAACTTGGAGCCGTTGCAAAATTTCAGTGTCTCTGTTTTTCTGGGGCGCATGGCAATCATCAGTACGGCCCAGCTGGCCCGCACCTTCGCCACGAAGCGCGGCCCGGTCGAGGCGGTGCGCGGCATCGACCTCACCGTCCGCGAGGGCGAGATCCTGGGCTTCCTGGGCCCCAACGGCGCCGGCAAGACCACCACCCTGCGGATGCTCACGACCCTGCTCGCCCCCACCGGCGGCGCGGCCACCGTCGCCGGGCACGACCTGGCGACCGACCCGGCCGGGGTGCGCGCGGCGTGCGGGTACGTGGCGCAGTCGGGCGGGGTGGACCCGCAGGTCACGGTCCGGGAGGAGCTGGTCACCCAGGGCCGCCTGTACCGGCTGACGAAGGCGCGGGCGGTGGAGCGCGCCGACGAGCTGGCCCGCGACCTGGACCTGGCCGGGCTGCTCGACCGCAAGTGCGGCGCGCTCTCCGGCGGGCAGCGGCGCCGGCTGGACATCGCGATGGCGCTCACGCACCGCCCGAAGGTGCTCTTCCTGGACGAGCCGACGACCGGTCTGGACCCGGGCAGCCGCGCCGACCTGTGGGACCTGGTCCGGCGGCTGCGCGCCGAGCACGGCACCACCGTCTTCCTGACCACCCACTACCTGGACGAGGCCGACGCCCTCTCCGACCGCCTGGTCGTCGTGGACGGCGGCACGGTGGTCGCCGAGGGCACTCCCGCCGCCCTGAAGCGGGAGTACGGCGGCTCGCCCGACGCCACCCTCCAGGACACCTTCCTGGCCGTCACCGGCCGCAGCGCCGCTCCGGCCGACGCCGCCCCCGTCGCCGTCTGACCTTCCGAGGATTCCCGATGCTGCTCCACGACACCGGCCTGATCTACGGCCGCTATCTGCGCCAGTCCCTGCGCTCCCGCTTCGCGCTGCTGTTCGGCGTGCTGATGCCGCTGCTGTACCTGCTCTTCTTCGGCCCGCTGCTGACCGACCTGCCGCTCGGGGGTCAGGGCAGCTCCTGGCAGGTGCTGGTCCCCGGCCTGCTGCTGCAACTCGGCCTGTTCGGCGCCTCCTTCGCCGGGTTCTCGATCATCATCGAGAACGGCCAGGGAGTGGTCGAGCGGATGCGCGTCACGCCCGTCAGCCGCCTGGCGCTGCTCCTCGGGCGGGTGCTGCGGGACGCCACCGTCTTCGCCTTCCAGGCGGTGCTGCTGGTGCTGGCGGCCGTGGTGACGGGCCTGCGCGCGCCGCTGCCCGGCGTGCTGATCGGCTTCGCCTTCGTCGCGCTGCTCACGGTCTCGCTGGCCTCGCTGTCGTACGCGCTGGCGATGAAGGTCCGCACCCCGCAGGAGTTCGGGCCCACGATCAACGCGCTGACGATGCCGTCCATGCTGCTGTCCGGCCTGATGCTCCCGATGACCCTGGGTCCGGCTTGGCTGGACGTGCTGTCGCACCTGATGCCGTTCCGCTACCTGGTGGACGCGGTACGAGACGCCTACGTCGGCTCCTACGCCACGGCGCACATGCTGTACGGCGTCCTCGTCGCCCTGGCCCTCACCGCGCTGGCCGTGACGGTGGGCACACGCGTCTTCCGAACGGCGGGCGCGTAACTACGCTGGCCCCATGGTCAACCTGACGCGCATCTACACCCGGACCGGCGACAAGGGCACCACCGCCCTCGGCGACATGAGCCGGGTCCCCAAGACCGACCTCAGGATCTCCGCGTACGCGGACGCCAACGAGGCTAACGCGGTGATCGGTACCGCCATCGCCCTCGGCGGCCTGTCCGAGGAGGTCGTCAAGGTCCTCGTCCGCGTCCAGAACGACCTGTTCGACGTGGGCGCGGACCTGTCGACGCCGGTGGTGGAGAACCCGGAGTACCCGCCGCTGCGGGTCGAACAGTTCTACGTCGACAAGCTGGAGGCGGACTGCGACCGCTACCTGGCCGAGGTGGAGAAGCTCCGCTCCTTCATCCTCCCCGGCGGCACCGCCGGCGCGGCCCTGCTGCACCAGGCGTGCACGGTGGTCCGCCGGGCCGAGCGCTCCACCTGGGCGGCGCTGGAGGCCCACGGCGAGACGATGAACCCGCTGACGGCGACCTACCTCAACCGCCTCTCCGACCTGCTCTTCATCCTGGCCCGGGTGGCCAACAAGGAGGTCGGCGACGTGCTGTGGGTGCCGGGCGGGGAACGCTAGGCGCTCCGCTGGGGGTGCCGGGGACCGGTGCCGTCTTTCGTCTGCTGCTCCGTCGTGGCTGGTCGCGCCCACGCGGCAGAGCCGCACGTCGACTCAGCCCCGCGCCCCTTCGGGGGCGCTCCCACCCGCCTCGGTCGAGGCCGTGCCCGCCGGGCCCCTCTTCGGCCAGATCAGGTACGTCAGGGCGATCAGGCCGTGGATGCCGACGACGCGCAGGGCCGTCCACTGGAAGGAACGCAGCGACGAGACGTCGCCCTCGTCGCCGACGTACCAGACCGCGCCTTGGAGCAGTGCGCACGCCACGGCCGCGCCCAGCAGGGTGCGCAGCCACAGCCGGCCCTCGTGCCGCGCCCGGGGCATGCCGTAGCGCGGTGGCTTGGCCGGGCGCGGGCCGCCGGCCAGGCGGTGGGCGGCGTGGCCGTCGAGCCAGCGGATCGTGTAGTGGCCGTAGGCGACGGTGTAGCCGATGTACAGCGCGGCCAGGCCGTGCTCCCAGCCGGGCTCGGCGCCGTTCTTCAGGTCCCACGCCGTCACGGCGAACAGCACCAGTTCCAGCACCGGCTCGCACAGCAGCAGGACCACGCTGGTGCGCCGCCACTTCAGCAGGTAGCGGGCGCCCAGCCCGAGGGCCAGCAGGACCCAGAAGCCGACCTCACAGGCGATGATCAACGCGACGACCACGACGCACTCCCTTCGTTCACCCTTCCAGGCTCCCGTCGGAATCCGCCGGGTTCGTCGTCGGCGGTGACGAACCTCCGGTACATCGAAAGATGCAGTGCGGGACCCTTCCCGGGGATCAGGCGGGCGGGGCGCGGGCCGTGTTGGATGGTGGCATGGCCGTACGACTCCCCCGCCCGCGCCGCTTCGACGTGTACGCCGCGTCGGCCGGGCTGCTGGGCGGGCTGCTGCTGTGGGGCATCGGCCTCGGCGTACGGCCGGCCGACGAGCCGATCGTGCTGTTCGACGGCCGCTGGCCGCTGCTGGTCCCGCTCGTCGTCATGGCGGGCTGCGAGCTGCTGCGCCGGGCCGCGCCGCGCACCGGCCTGCTGATCGGCACCGTCGCGCTGACCGCGGACACGCTCACCCAGGGCAGCCTGGTCACGGTGATCATGTACACCGACCTGATGTACGCCGCCGTGCTGTACGGTCCGCCCGCCTCGGCCCGCCGCATCCCGTGGATCACCGGGCTGCTCACCGTCGCCTCGACGCTGGTGCCGTTCGCCGTGTGGCGGGTGCCCGAGACACTGCTCATCGGCGTCGCCGTCGGCATCGTGTCCTTCGCGCCCGCCTCCACGGGGCTCATCGTCCGCAACCACCGCGAGGCCGCCGACGCCGCCCTGCTGCGGGCCGAGCAGACCGCGCTGCTCGCCGAGATGGACCGGGTCCAGGCGGTGACGGCGGAGCGCTCCCGGATGGCCCGCGAGCTGCACGACATGGTCGCCAACCACCTGTCCGCGATCGCCATCCACTCCACGGCCGCGCTCTCCCTGGACGACGCGGCGACCACCCGGCAGGCGCTCGGCGTGATCCGGGAGAACAGCGTGGCGGGACTGGCCGAGATGCGACGCCTCATCGGCATCCTGCGGGACCAGGGCGGGGACACCGAGCCGGCCGCCGCCCCCACCCTCGACGGGCTCGGCGCGCTGGTCGAGGGCGCCCGCGCCAACGGCCTCGACGTCACCCTGGACGCGGCACCCGGCGAGAGTCTGCCCGCGCCGGTCGAGCTGGCCGCGTACCGGATCGTGCAGGAGTCGCTCACCAACGCCCTCAAGCACGCCTCGCCGGGCACCGTCCTGGTCCGGCTCGACCGGCACGAGGGCGCCCTGCGGGTGGAGGTGACCAGCCCGTACGGCGACCGGGACACCCCGCGTGCCCCAGGTTCCGGTGCCGGTCTGGTCGGGATGCGGGAGCGTGCCGCGCTGCTGCACGGCACGTTCGAGGCCGGGGCGGTGGCGGACCCCTGCCCGGCGGGCGGCAAGATCTGGGCCGTGCGCGCAGCGCTGCCCCTGACCGAAGGAGACCTCGCATGATCCGCGTCCTCGTCGCCGAGGACCAGTCCGCCGTCCGTGCGGGGCTGGTGCTGATCCTGGGCAGCGCACCGGACATCGAGGTGGTCGGAGAGGCAGCGGACGGCGAGCAGGCGGTGGCGCTGGCCCGGGAGCTGCGTCCCGACCTGGTGCTGATGGACGTGCAGATGCCGCGCCTGGACGGCGTGTCGGCGACCCGGATCGTGGTCGGGGAGCAGCTCGCCGACGTCCTGGTGCTGACCACCTTCGACCTGGACGAGTACGTCTTCGGGGCGCTGCGGGCGGGGGCCGCCGGGTTCCTGCTGAAGAACACCGACGCCAAGGACCTGCTCGCGGCCGTGCGCACGGTGGCCGGCGGCGAGGGCATCGTGGCCCCGGCCGTCACCCGGCGGCTGATCGCCGAGTTCGCCGCGAAGCCGGTGCGCGAGCCGACCGCGGACCCGGCGGTGCTGCGGGAGCTGACCCGGCGTGAGCGCGAGGTGCTGTCCTGTCTCGGCGAGGGGCTGTCCAACGCGGCGGTCGCCGAGCGTCTCGACATGGCGGAGGCCACGGTGAAGACGCACGTCAGCCGGCTGCTGGGGAAGCTGGGGCTGCGCAGCCGGGTGCAAGCGGCGGTGCTGGCGCAGGAGTTGGGGATCTAGTTTTCCCTGTCAATCACAGGTTCAACCACTGGCCGCCACATTGGTCCAGACCTATTGACCTGTGGTCCAGACCTTTCTATTCTCGCCGCACTGCGGGCATGAGGCTCAGTCATGCCCTCGACAACATCCCCATATAAGGAGGCGCACATGCGCTTCAGACACAAAGCCGCGGCACTCGCAGCGACCCTGGCGCTTCCCCTCGCCGGTCTGGTCGGTCTCGCGAGCCCGGCCCAGGCCGCCGCGTGGGGGTCCCCCCGCTCGAGCGAAGTCGAGAGTGGGGGAGCGACGGCCACCTTCGAGAAGACCTCGGACTGGGGCACGGGCTTCGGCGGCAAGTGGACGGTGAAGAACACCGGCACCACCTCCCTCAGCTCCTGGACCGTCGAGTGGGACTTCCCCTCCGGCACCAAGGTCACCTCCGCCTGGGACGCCACCGTCACCAACTCCGCCGACCACTGGACCGCCAAGAACGTCGGCTGGAACGGGACGCTCGCCCCCGGCGCCTCGGTCTCCTTCGGCTTCAACGGCAGCGGGCCCGGCTCCCCGTCCAACTGCAAGCTCAACGGCGGCAGCTGCGACGGCACCTCGGTCCCCGGCGACGAGGCCCCCTCCGCGCCCGGCACGCCCACCGCCTCCAACATCACCGACACCTCGGTGAAGCTGTCCTGGTCGGCGGCGACCGACGACAAGGGCGTCAAGAACTACGACGTCCTGCGGGACGGCGCGAAGGTCGCCACCGTCACCGGTACCACCTACACGGACAACGGCCTCACCAAGGGCACCGCGTACTCGTACAGCGTCAAGGCCCGTGACACCGCCGACCAGACCGGCCCGGCCAGCGGCGCCGTGAAGGTCACCACCACCGGCGGGGACGGCGGCAACCCCGGCACCGGTGCCGAGGTCAAGATGGGCTACTTCACCAACTGGGGCGTCTACGGGCGCAACTACCACGTGAAGAACCTGGTCACCTCCGGCTCCGCCGACAAGATCACGCACATCAACTACGCCTTCGGCAACGTCCAGGGCGGCAAGTGCACCATCGGCGACTCCTACGCCGACTACGACAAGGCGTACACCGCCGACCAGTCCGTCGACGGCGTCGCCGACACCTGGGACCAGCCGCTGCGCGGCAACTTCAACCAGCTGCGCAAGCTGAAGGCCAAGTACCCGAACATCAAGATCCTGTACTCCTTCGGCGGCTGGACCTGGTCCGGCGGCTTCCCCGACGCCGTGAAGAACCCGGCCGCGTTCGCGAAGTCCTGCCACGACCTGGTCGAGGACCCGCGCTGGGCCGACGTCTTCGACGGCATCGACCTGGACTGGGAGTACCCGAACGCCTGCGGTCTCAGCTGTGACGAGACCAGCGCTCCGAACGCCTTCAGCAGCATGATGAAGGCCATGCGCGCCGAGTTCGGCCAGGACTACCTGATCACCGCGGCCGTCACCGCCGACGGCTCGGACGGCGGCAAGATCGACGCCGCCGACTACGGCGAGGCCTCGAAGTACATCGACTGGTACAACGTGATGACGTACGACTTCTTCGGCGCCTGGGCGAAGAACGGCCCGACCGCTCCGCACTCGCCGCTGACCGCGTACGACGGCATCCCGCAGCAGGGCTTCAACACCGCCGACGCGATGGCGAAGTTCAAGTCGAAGGGCGTCCCGGCGGACAAGCTGCTGATCGGCATCGGCTTCTACGGCCGCGGCTGGACCGGCGTCACGCAGTCCGCACCCGGCGGCACCGCCACCGGCCCGGCGACCGGCACCTACGAGGCGGGCATCGAGGACTACAAGGTCCTCAAGAACAGCTGCCCGGCCACCGGCACCATCGCCGGCACCGCGTACGCCCACTGCGGCTCCAACTGGTGGTCCTACGACACCCCGGCCACCATCAAGTCCAAGATGGACTGGGCGGAGCAGCAGGGCCTCGGCGGCGCCTTCTTCTGGGAGTTCAGCGGCGACACCGCGAACGGCGAACTGGTGAGCGCCATCGACAGCGGCCTGAAGTAACAACCACCCCGTAGCCGCATTCGCTCTCCCCTCAGGCTTCGTCCAGGGGGAGAGTGAATGTGGCTACGCCACATTCACTCGCTGTCCGGGCGGGGCTGCTTCCAGCCACGCGAGGAATCCGGTCAGCGCGTCTTCGCTCATCGCCAGTTCCAGCCGGGTGCCCCGGTGCAGACAGGCCAGGATCACGGCGTCGGACAGCAACGCCAGCTCCTCCTCGCCGTCCGGCAGCCGTCGGCCGGCCACCTCGATCGCGGAGCGCTCGAGGACGCGGCGCGGGCGCGGGGAGTACGAGAAGACGCGGTACCACTCGACCCGGTCGCCGTTGTAGCGGGCCACCCCGTACGCCCAGCCCTTGCCGCCGGTGTCGCCCTCCTTGGGGGCGTCCCAGCGCAGGGAGCAGTCGAAGGTGCCGCCCGAGCGCTGGATCAGCCGGCGGCGCAGACCGAAGACGAAGAGGCCGATCACCACCACGGCCACGACGATTCCGCACACAGTCAGAGCGAGGGCCATCGACACCGACCTCCTCGTCTCCTAGGTAACGGAACGGAAAAAACACCCGGATCTGCCTCAGCCGCGGCCGGGTCCGGATGGCTCCGGTCCCAGCCGCGGCTGAGTGACGTCATGGCACGACGCTATCGCACTGTGCTGTGGATCAGCGTCCCGCCGCCGCGCGCAGTCGGACGTCCGCGCGGCGCTCGGCGTGGGCGTCGCCCTCCGACTTCGCCTGCTCGAGCTTGCGCTCGGCGCGGTGGACGTCGATCTCGTCCGACAGCTCGGCGACCTCGGCCAGCAGCGACAGCTTGTTGTCGGCGAACGAGATGAAACCGCCGTGCACCGCGGCGACGACCGTCCCGCCGTCACTCGTACGAATGGTCACCGGGCCCGACTCCAGCACACCGAGCAGCGGCTGGTGACCGGGCATGACGCCGATGTCGCCGGACGTGGTGCGCGCGACGACCAGGGTGGCCTCGCCGGACCAGACCTCTCGGTCGGCCGCGACCAGCGCGACGTGCAGCTCAGCAGCCAAGGTGGCTCCTCGGGTCACCACCCGGCGGGAGAGCCGGGTGTTGGTTACAAGTCTAAGGGGCGTGCCGGAGGGGACGGGACGCGCCCGTCCCCTCCGGGTGGTGAACCGTGCGGCTCACCGTGAGCCGAGGCTCAGGAGACGCCCAGCTCCTTGGCGTTGTTCTTCAGGTCCTCGATGCCACCGCACATGAAGAACGCCTGCTCCGGGAAGTGGTCGTACTCGCCGTCGCAGATCGCGTTGAAGGCCGCGATCGACTCGTCCAGCGGGACGTCCGACCCGTCGACGCCGGTGAACTGCTTGGCGACGTGGGTGTTCTGGGACAGGAAGCGCTCCACGCGACGGGCGCGGTGGACGACGAGCTTGTCCTCTTCGCCCAGCTCGTCGATACCGAGGATCGCGATGATGTCCTGCAGGTCCTTGTACTTCTGCAGGATGTTCTTCACGCGCATCGCGGCCTGGTAGTGGTCCGCCGCGATGTACCGCGGGTCGAGGATGCGGGACGTCGAGTCCAGCGGGTCCACGGCCGGGTAGATGCCCTTCTCGGAGATCGGACGGGAGAGCACCGTCGTCGCGTCGAGGTGGGCGAAGGTGGTGGCCGGGGCCGGGTCGGTCAGGTCGTCCGCGGGGACGTAGATCGCCTGCATCGAGGTGATCGAGTGACCACGGGTCGAGGTGATGCGCTCCTGGAGGAGACCCATCTCGTCGGCCAGGTTCGGCTGGTAGCCCACCGCGGAGGGCATGCGGCCGAGCAGGGTCGACACCTCGGAGCCCGCCTGGGTGAAGCGGAAGATGTTGTCGATGAAGAACAGCACGTCCTGCTTCTGGACGTCGCGGAAGTACTCGGCCATGGTGAGGCCGGCCAGCGCGACGCGCAGACGGGTGCCCGGCGGCTCGTCCATCTGACCGAAGACCAGCGCGGTCTTGTCGATGACGCCGGACTCGCTCATCTCGTCGATGAGGTCGTTGCCCTCACGGGTGCGCTCGCCGACACCGGCGAACACGGAGACACCGTCGTGGTTGTTGGCGACGCGGTAGATCATCTCCTGGATGAGCACCGTCTTGCCGACGCCGGCACCGCCGAACAGACCGATCTTGCCGCCCTTGACGTACGGGGTCAGCAGGTCGATGACCTTGACGCCGGTCTCGAACATCTCGGTCTTCGACTCGAGCTCGTCGAAGTTCGGGGCCTTGCGGTGGATCGGCCAGCGCTCGCCGTCGTACTGCTCGTCGACGTTCAGCACCTCACCGAGGGTGTTGAACACCTTGCCCTTGGTGAAGTCGCCGACGGGGACGGAGATGGCCGCGCCCGTGTCGGTCACCGGGGCCTGACGGATCAGGCCGTCGGTGGGCTGCATGGAGATGGTGCGGACCAGGCCGTCACCGAGGTGCTGGGCGACCTCGAGGGTCAGCGTCTTGAGCTCACCCTCCTTGGCCGGGTCGGCGACCTCTACGTGCAGCGCGTTGTAGATGTCCGGCATCGCGTCGACGGGGAACTCCACGTCGACGACCGGGCCGATGACCCGGGCGACGCGGCCCGTGGCCGTCGCGGTCTCAACAGTGGTGGTCATTAGTTGTCACTCCCCGCGTTCGCGTCGGCCAGGGCACTGGCGCCACCGACGATCTCGCTGATTTCCTGGGTGATTTCGGCCTGGCGGGCCGCGTTGGCAAGACGGGAGAGCGTGTTGATCAGCTCGCCCGCGTTGTCGGTGGCCGACTTCATCGCGCGCCGGGTGGCGGCGTGCTTGGAGGCAGCCGACTGCAGCAGCGCGTTGTAGATGCGGCTTTCGACGTAGCGCGGCAGCAGGGCGTCGAGGACGTCCTCCGCCGACGGCTCGAAGTCGTACAGCGGAAGGATCTCGTCCTTCGTGCCCGACTCTTCCGCCACCTCGTCGAGGCTCAGCGGCAGCAGCCGGGAGTCGACCGCCGTCTGCGTCATCATCGAGACGAACTCGGTGTAGACGATGTGGAGCTCGTCCACGCCGCCCTCCGCCGTGTCCTTCTCGATGGCCTCGATCAGCGGCGCCGCGACCTGCTTGGCGTCCGCGTACGTCGGCTCGTCGGTGAAGCCCGCGAACGACTCCACGACCTTGCGCTCGCGGAAGTTGTAGTGGGCCAGACCGCGGCGGCCGACGATGTACGTGTCGACCTGGCGGCCCTCACGCTCGAGGCGCTCGGTCAGCTGCTCCGCCGCCTTGATGGCGTTGGAGTTGAAGGCACCGGCCAGACCGCGGTCGCTCGTGAGGAGCAGGACCGCGGCACGGCTCGGGCTGTCCGCCTCCGTGGTGAGCGGGTGCTTCGTGTTCGACCCGGTACCGACCGCCGTGACCGCGCGGGTGAGCTCCCGCGCGTACGGCGTGGAGGCCGCCACCTTGCGCTGCGCCTTGACGACGCGCGAGGCGGCGATCATCTCCATCGCCTTGGTGATCTTCTTGGTCGCGGTGACGGATCGGATGCGACGCTTGTAGACCCGGAGCTGGGCTCCCATGAGTCAGGTCCCTTCCTTACGTCACTTGGCGGCGGACGGGGCGTCCTCGCCGAGCAGCTTGCCGTCGCTCGTCTCGAACTGCTTCTTGAACGCCGCGATGGCCTCGGCGACGGCCTGCAGGGTGTCGTCGGACATCTTGCCGCCCTCGCGGATGGAGGTCATGAGGCCCTGCTCCTGGCGGTGCAGGTACTCCAGCAGCTCCTTCTCGAAGCGGCGGATGTCGGCGACGGGCACCTCGTCCATCTTGCCGGTGGTGCCGGCCCAGACGGAGACGACCTGGTCCTCGGTGGACATCGGCTGGTACTGGTTCTGCTTCAGCAGCTCGACCATGCGCTGACCGCGCTCCAGCTGCGACTTCGACGCGGCGTCCAGGTCGGAACCGAAGGCGGCGAACGCCTCCAGCTCACGGAACTGGGCGAGGTCGACGCGGAGGCGGCCGGAGACCTGCTTCATGGCCTTGTGCTGGGCGGAGCCACCGACGCGGGAGACCGAGATACCGACGTTCAGGGCCGGACGCTGGCCGGCGTTGAACAGGTCGGACTCCAGGAAGCACTGGCCGTCGGTGATGGAGATGACGTTGGTCGGGATGAACGCCGACACGTCGTTGGCCTTGGTCTCGACGATCGGCAGACCGGTCATCGAGCCGGCGCCCTCGGCGTCGGAGAGCTTCGCGCAGCGCTCCAGCAGACGGGAGTGCAGGTAGAAGACGTCACCCGGGTAGGCCTCGCGGCCCGGCGGGCGGCGCAGCAGCAGCGACACGGCGCGGTAGGCGTCGGCCTGCTTCGACAGGTCGTCGAAGATGATCAGGACGTGCTTGCCCTCGTACATCCACTGCTGGCCGATGGCCGAGCCGGTGTACGGCGCCAGGTACTTGAAGCCGGCCGGGTCGGACGCCGGGGCGGCCACGATGGTCGTGTACTCCAGCGCGCCGTTCTCCTCCAGAGCGCCGCGCACGGACGCGATGGTGGAGCCCTTCTGGCCGATGGCGACGTAGATGCAGCGGACCTGCTTGTTCGGGTCGCCGGTGCGCCAGTTGTCGCGCTGGTTGATGATCGTGTCGACGGCCAGGGCGGTCTTGCCGGTCTGACGGTCGCCGATGATCAGCTGACGCTGACCGCGGCCGATCGGCGTCATGGCGTCGACGGCCTTGTAGCCCGTCTCCATCGGCTCGTGCACCGACTTGCGCTGCATGACCGTGGGGGCCTGCAGTTCGAGGGCGCGGCGACCGGAGGTCTCGATCTCGCCGAGGCCGTCGATCGGGTTGCCGAGGGGGTCGACGACGCGGCCGAGGTAGCCCTCGCCGACGGCCACGGAGAGGACCTCACCGGTACGCGAGACCGGCTGCCCCTCCTCGATGCCGCTGAACTCACCGAGGACGACGCAACCGATCTCGCGCTCCTCGAGGTTGAGGGCGAGGCCGAGGGTGCCGTCCTCGAACTTCAGCAGTTCGTTGGCCATGGCCGAGGGCAGGCCCTCGACCTTCGCGATGCCGTCGCCGGCAAGGGTGACCGTACCGACCTCCTCGCGCGAGGCCGCGTCCGGCTTGTACGACTGGACGAAGTTCTCCAGTGCGTCCCGGATCTCCTCCGGCCGGATCGTGAGCTCCGCCATCTGAGTTCCCTGCTCTCCTTGTTGGGCCCGAAGTTTCACTTGGGGGGTATTCCACGAGTCGGGACTCCCCCCAATGAGAGGTGAATCCTCTGCACGGCCCAACCAGGGCCGTCGTAAGTACGTACTGCTACTGCTCTGTTACTGCTGTGCTGCCAAGTGCTGTGCTGTTGTCGCGACCGCGGTCGCGGGGGCGTCAGCTCGCCAGCCGGCGGCCGGCGTCCTCCAGACGGTCCGCGATGGAGCCGTTGATGACCTCGTCACCGACCTGCACCCGGATTCCGCCGAGGACCTCGGGGTCCACGTCGAGGTTCAGGTGCATCGGACGGCCGTAGACCTTCGCGAGGGCCGCGCCGAGGCGCTGCTTCTGCGTGTCGCTCAGCGGCACCGCCGAGGTGACCACGGCGACCATCCGGTCCCGCCGGTCGGCGGCGAGCTTGGACAGGGACTCGAGTCCCGACTCCAGGCTACGTCCCCGCGGCGCGGTGACAAGGCGCGTCACCAGACGCTCGGTGGTCTGCTCCGCCCGGCCGCCGAGCAGGCCGCGCAGCAGCTCGCTCTTGGCCGCGGTGCTGGCCGACCGGCTGGTGAGCGCGGCGCGCAGCTCGGTGTTGGAGGAGATGATCCGGCCGAACCGGAACAGCTCGTCCTCGACGTTGTCGAGCCGGCCCCGCTTCTGGGCCGCGGTGAGGTCGGCGGTGTTCGCCAGCTCCTCCAGCGCGTCCACCAGGTCGCGGGACTGCGACCAGCGGGAGCGCACCGTGCCGGCCACCAGGTCGACGGCGGTGCCGCTGACCTGGGTGCCGAGGAGACGCTGGGCGAGCTCGGCCTTGGCCTCGCCCGACTGCGCCGGGTCGGTGAGGACCCGACGCAGCGACACCTCGCGGTGCAGCAGCGCGGTGACGGCGGCCAGCTCGTCGGCGAGCGAGCCGGCGTCCACGGACGTGGAGTCCGTCAGCGCGTCGAGGCGCTCGCGTGCGGCGGCCAGGGCCTCGCGGCTCGCTCCGTGCATCCCACTCATCGGGTTGCCTCTGCCGTCGTCGCCTTGTCGTCCAGCTCGTCCAGGAAGCGGTCGATCACACGGCTCTGGCGGGCGTGGTCCTCGAGGGACTCGCCGACCAGCTTGCCGGCCAGCTCGGTGGCCAGCTTGCCGACGTCCTGGCGCAGCGCGGACGCGGCGGCCTTGCGGTCGGCCTGGATCTGGGCGTGACCGGCGGCGATGATCTCCTCACGCTGCCGCTGGCCTTCCGCGCGCATCTCGGCGATGAGCGTGGCGCCCTGCTCCTGCGCCTCCTGGCGCAGTCGCGCGGCCTCGTGCCGGGCCTCGGCGAGCTGGGCCTTGTACTGCTCGAGGACGCTCTGGGCCTCGGTCTGCGCGGCCTCGGCCTTCTCGATACCGCCCTCGATGGCCTCGCGACGCTCTTCCAGAACCTTGTTGATGTTCGGGAGGAGCTTCTTGGCGAGGAAGCCGAAGACGATGACGAAGGCGATCAGGCCGATGACGAGCTCGGGGATCGGCGGGATGAGGGGATTTTCCATCTCCTCGGCCGCGATCTGGAGCATCGGGCTCATGGGTTTGCCTTTCGTCTAGTCGGCTGGTCTGGGATCAGCGATCAGTAGCCGTAGACGAACGGCATGACCAGACCGATCAGGGCGAGCGCCTCACAGAAGGCGAAGCCCAGGATCTGGTTGGCGCGGATCAGGCCGGCCGCCTCGGGCTGACGGGCCATGGCCTGGGTGCCGTTGCCGAAGATGATGCCGACGCCGACGCCGGGGCCGATGGCAGCGAGGCCGTAACCGATGGAACCGAGGGAACCTTCGACGGCAGCAAGGGTCTGGGACATGCCAGTTCTTCCTTTTCTTTACGGACCGGTGGGGGTTGGCCACCGGACGACTGTGAGAGGTCTGGGCGCGCTTGCTCAGTGGTGCTCGGCCATGGCGCCCTGGATGTAGGTGCACGTCAGCAGGACGAACACGTACGCCTGCAGAGCCTGGATGAACAGCTCGAAGGCGGTCATCACCACGGTCATGATGAACGAGACGCCCGCGTAGGCGATGCCGACGCCGTTCAGCAGGTACCAGCTGGCGATCGTGAACAGGAGCAGCAGGGTGTGACCCGCGAACATGTTCGCGAAGAGTCGCACGGCGTGGGTGAAGGGCCGGATCAGGATGTTCGAGAAGAACTCGATCAGCATGGCCAGCGGCAGCACCGGGCCCAGCGACTTGTCGTAGCCGGTGACGTTCTTGAAGAACCCGACGAATCCCTGACGCTTGAAGGTCAGCGTGATCCAGGTGACGTAGACGATCAGGGCGAGCACCGCCGGGTAGGCGATGATCGAGGTGACCGGGAACTGGGCGACCGGAATGATCGACCAGAGGTTCATCATCCAGACGAAGAAGAAGAGCGAGACGACGAGCGGGACGTACTTCTCGCCTTCCTTCTTGCCGATGGTCTCGTAGACGACTCCGCGCCGGATGAAGTCGTAACCCGCCTCGGCGACCATCTGGAGCTTGCCGGGGACGACCTTCGGCTTGCGGAAGGCCGCCCAGAAGAACCCGACGATGACGATCGACCCCAGCAGCGCCAGCAGCATCGGCTTGTTGAAGTACAAGTTGCTGTCGTGGTCGCCCCACAGGGGCTCGAACAGGAACGAGTGCAGGCCGGGAGAAGGGAAGCCACAACCGTCGAAGATGTGGCAGTCGGTCTCGAAGGCGAGCACCTGCGTCGGGTCAGCACTCACCGCGGGCTCCTTCAGCGTGGCGCATGGATACGGCAACCTCGTTGTGTCGGCGCGGCGCGGGGCCGCTGTTCGGCACGGGACTGGTGTTACGGGTGTGGGGGCGGCTGTGGGGCATCTCGCCTCGCGATTCAGCAGGCGTCAGCCGAGATGCCCGCGCCCGCGATGCCGCAGTTGGCACCGGACGATAGCAGGACTTCACATGCCTCTTTATCCCGGCCCTACCCCTCACGACGAGTGGCCCGTCTTTTCGGGCTTTTCGCCCGTCGGTTCGGGCTCGACGTAGAGAACCTTGGCCTTCATGTGCGCCCGCGTCTGCGCGGCGATCCACGCGAGCGTGACGACGAGCAGACTGGCCGCGAAGGACCGGGGGTTGAACAGCGTCGTGTTCTTGAACGCGGCGAGGAAGACGAACAGCAGCAGGATCTGTGCCGCGTAGAGCATCAGGCCCATCGCCTGGAAAAGGTGCGGAAGCGACTTCGCGGTGCGCTGCAGGACGTAGAGGCCGATCCCCATGAAGAGCATCGCGAGCACGGTCGCGACGACGGCTCCGACCGCCCCCTTGCCGCCGGCGACCACGGCGCTGACGACGGCGGCTACAGCGCCGACGGCAGCCGCGGGCACGGCAGCCTGAAGCAGGATCCGGACGTCATTGGACGGCATGGCGGCAACTCCGCTTTCAACACACAGGGGGCAGGTGTCGTCATGGACGAGCGTAGCCCCGAGCCGGACGAGGTCCTCACTTACAAGAGACCGTCGCACTACGGTCCTTGGGCTCTACCCGGGGGATACTCGTGAACCGTATCACAAACTATTTGATGAGGTCTTTACCTCTGGGTGTGCTTGCTGTCACACGTGAGAGTGACCCTGCGCGTTTGTGCAATCACGGCGGCAACTTGTCTGGTATTGCGGCGATTTCCCGCTCCTACCGGGTCCCCGTACGGTGCCCGACGGCGGTCGCCCCGTTGACGCCCGAGACGCCCACCGTGACCGGAACGCGCTCCTCGCCCTCCCCGTCGGCCGCCGCGTCCCCGGCCCCGGCCCCGCCCTCGTCGGCGGCAGCGGCAGCGGCCCTGCGGCGCCGGTAGCGCGGCGGCACCAGGCCCTCCGCCCAGCGCGGGGCGCGCGGGGTGAACCGCGGCAGCAGGAGCAGCACCAGACCGATCGCGCTGAGGAAGACGACGCTCAGCACGATCCACATCGACGCCGCGTTCACGGAGTAGGCGAGCGCGCCGAACGCGATGAGCGCGGAGAAGAAGTACATGATCAGCACCGCGCGGCTGTGCGAGTGGCCGATCTCCAGCAGGCGGTGGTGCAGGTGCCCCCGGTCCGCGGCGAACGGTGACTGGCCGCGCCAGGTGCGGCGCACGATGGCCAGGATCAGGTCGGCGGCCGGGATGGCGATGATGGTCAGCGGCATCACCAGCGGGATGTAGACCGGCACCATCTGGTGCACCGAGTTGCGCTCCGACCCGGAGAACAGGTTCATCAGGTCGGGGTCGACCTGTCCGGTCACGGAGATCGCGCCGGCCGCCAGCACCAGCCCGATCAGCATGGAGCCGGAGTCGCCCATGAAGATCCGGGCGGGGTGCATGTTGTGCGGCAGGAAGCCGAGGCACATGCCCATGAGGATGACCGCGAAGAGCGAGGCGGGCGCCGCGGCCTCGATGCCGTACGAGTACCAGATCCGGTAGGCGTACATGAAGAACGCCGCCGCCGCGATGCACACCATGCCGGCCGCGAGGCCGTCCAGTCCGTCCACGAAGTTGACCGCGTTGATGGTGATGACGACCAGCGCCACCGTCAGCAGGGTGCCCTGCCACTGGGTCAGTGCGACCGTGCCGACGCCCGGCACCGGGATCCACAGGATCGTCAGGCCCTGCACCACCATCACGCCGGCGGCGATCATCTGGCCGCCGAGCTTGATCAGGGCGTCGATCTCGAACTTGTCGTCCAGGACACCGATCAGCCAGATCAGCGCGGCCCCGGAGAGCAGCGCGCGCGGCTCGTTGGACTTCTCGAAGACCTCGCTGAGGTTGGTGAGGTGGTCGGCGACCAGCAGGCCGGCGCACAGCCCGAAGAACATCGCGATCCCGCCGAGCCGCGGAGTGGGTTCCCGGTGCACGTCACGTGCCCGGATCTCCGGCATCGCCCCCGCCACGATCGCGAACTTCCGTACCGGCCCTGTCAGCAGATACGTCACCGCGGCCGTGATGCAGAGCGTCAGCAGGTATTCACGCACGGGCTTCCCCACAGGTCTCGCTGGCCATCCTCAACCCCACACCCTAGCGATGCGCATGGCAATGCGACGCATACGGTTGAGGACTTACGGGTATCGACGATGGTTGCACGTGTGGCTGTGTACGCCTGTACGCCTACCCGGCCTCAGTCCGGGTACGGGGGGAATTCCGCGGTCAGGTCCCTTACGTCCGCCCGTGCCGCGGCCGGGTCCGTCGTACCGCGCAGCACCCCGGCGACCAGCGTGGCCACCGCCCGCATCTCCCGCTCCCCCATGCCCTGTGTGGTGACCGCCGCCGTGCCCAGGCGCAGCCCGCGGGCGTCGGCGTGCGGCAGTGCGCAGCAGTCCAGGACGATCCCGGCCGCCGCGAGCAGCCCCCGTGCGGCCTTCCCGTCGACGCCGAGCGGGGCGGGGTCGGCGGTGAGCAGGTGGGTGTCGGTGCCGCCGGTGGTGACGACCAGGCCCTCGGCGGCCAGGTGGGCCGCGAGCGCCCGGGCGTTGGCGACCACCTGGTGGGCGTAGGCGGCGAAGGCGGGGGTCGCCGCCTCCCCGAAGGCGACGGCCTTGGCGGCGATGGTGTGCATCTGGGCGCCGCCCTGGGTGAAGGGGAAGACGGCCCGGTCGACCCGTTCCGCCAGTTCGCTTCCGCACAGGATCATGCCGCCGCGGGGTCCGCGCAGCACCTTGTGCGTGGTGGCGCACACGATGTCGGCGTACGGCACCGGACTGGGCGCCGCTCCCCCGGCGACGAGTCCGATCGGGTGGGCGGCGTCGGCGATGAGGTAGGCGCCCACCTCGTCGGCGATGTCGCGGAAGGCCGCGTAGTCGAGGTGGCGGGGGTAGGCGATGGAGCCGCAGACGATCGCCTTGGGCCGGCGGGCGCGGGCCAGTGTGCGCACCTGGTCGTGGTCGATCAGCCCGGTCTCCGCGTCCACGCCGTAGCCGACGAAGTCGAACCAGCGGCCGGAGAAGTTGGCGGGTGAGCCGTGGGTGAGGTGGCCGCCGTAGGGCAGGCCGAGGGCGAGGACGGTGTCGCCGGGGCGCAGCAGCGCGGCGTAGGCGGCCAGCACGGCGGAGGAGCCGGAGTGGGACTGCACGTTGGCGTGCTCGGCGCCGAAGAGCGCCCGGGCCCGCTGGGCGGCCAGCCGCTCGGCCACGTCGACGATCTCGCAGCCGCCGTGGTGGCGGGCGCCCGGGTAGCCCTCGGCGTACTTGTTGGCCAGCGGTGAGCCGAGGGCGGCGAGCACGGCGGGCGACGTGAAGTTCTCGGCGGCGATCAGCTGGAGGGTCGTCGACTGGCGACGGCCTTCGGCGAACAGGATCTCGGCCAGCTCGGGATCCTGGCGCAGCAGGACTCCGACCGAACTGTCATCGGCCTCGATGATCTCGTGGGTGACCGACATGGTGCGCTCCGGGCATGCGTCGACGGTGACGTAGCACCAATGTAGGCCCGCCACGAAGAAGCCGCCCGGCGTGCGCGTGGCAGGCCCCTACATCCACGCCGGAACCCCGGCCGGCGCCGTCACCACGAGGACCCCAGCCGGCACGCACCCCTCGCACCGCCCGGCCCCGGAGGGCCTCCCGGGCATCGGCACGCCGCGGCGGACTCCGGCCGCCGACTCCACCGGCCGGGCCCCGCCCCTGCCCGCCTCAGGCCCGCGCGGGGACCCCGGTCAGTGCCGTCACCACGGGGTCGAGGGCCTGGTGTATCTCGTCGCCGATGGAGCGGAAGAAGGTCAGCGGGGCGCCGTACGGGTCGTAGACCTCGTCCGCCTCGACCGTGGGGGCGAGGAGCCACCCGCGTAGCGCGGCGGCGGCGCGGACCAGGGCGCGGGCGCGGGTGACCACGCCGTCCTCCAGGGGAGGGAGCGTCGCCGGGTCGATGGCGTTCACCAGGCGGGTGAACTCCTTCAGGGTGAAGGTGCGCAGCCCCGCGGAGTGGCCCATGGAGATGACCTGGGCCCGGTGGTCCCGGGTCGCGGTGAGGACCAGGTCGGCGCGGATCACGTGCTCGTCGAGCAGCTCGCGGCCGGTGAAGCCGGCGGGGTCGGCGCCGAAGTCCGTGAGGACCGTCTCCGCGTTCGCCTCCATGGGCGCGCCCTCGTGGCCCCAGGTGCCCGCGCTCTCCACGATCAGGCCGCCGCCCAGCACGCCGAGCCGCTCCTTCACCGCGTGCCGGGTCAGCCGCTCGGTGATCGGCGAGCGGCAGACGTTTCCGGTGCTGACGTGGAGGATGCGGAAGCTGTCGCGCGGGAGGCCGACGAACGTGGTCGTGATCTCCGCGGCGCGTTCCCCGTTGCCTATGCCACGCCCCGTCTCAGGGGCCGTCAATTCGCCACCTCGAGGTCGGGTACCACCTTGCGCAGTTCCTCCGCCGACAGCGCGCCCGCGCGCAGCAGGACCGGCACCTCGCGGGTGACGTCGACGATGGACGAGGGCACGATGCCGGGCGTGGGGCCGCCGTCGAGGTAGACGGAGACGGAGTCGCCGAGCATCTGCTGGGCGGCGTCGCAGTCCTCGGGCGCCGGGTGGCCGGTCAGGTTGGCGGACGAGACGGCCATGGGGCCGACCTCGGTGAGCAGCTCGATGGCGACCGGGTGCAGCGGCATGCGGACGGCGACCGTGCCCCGGGTCTCGCCCAGGTCCCACTGGAGGGACGGCTGGTGCTTGGCGACCAGGGTCAGCGCGCCGGGCCAGAAGGCGTCGACCAGCTCCCAGGCCATCTCGGAGAAGTCGGTGACCAGGCCGTGCAGGGTGTTCGGCGAGCCGATGAGCACCGGGGAGGGCATGTTGCGGCCCCGTCCCTTGGCCTCCAGCAGGTCGCCGACGGCCTCCGCGGCGAAGGCGTCGGCGCCGATGCCGTACACGGTGTCCGTCGGCAGCACCACGAGCTCGCCACGGCGGACGGCGGACGCGGCCTCACGCAGACCGGTCACTCGGTCGGTCGCGTCGTTGGTGTCGTAACGCCGTGCCATCTAGCTGGCCTCCTCGTACACGTACTGCGGGGTGGGAGTCGTCGGGGTGTTCACGGCAGTGCCTTGCGGGCCGTCGCGAAACGAGGTCGGTTGTTGAGGTCGGGATGGTCGGCCGCGTCGGCCCAGCCCCGTTCCTCGGTGAAGATCCACGGCACCTGGCCGCCCTGGGTGTCGGCGTGCTCGACGACGACCACGCCGCCGGGGCGCAGCAGACGGTGCGCGGTGCGTTCCAGGCCGCGGATCAGGTCGAGGCCGTCCTCGCCGGAGAACAGGGCCAGCTCCGGATCGTGGTCGCGGGCCTCGGGGGCGACGTACTCCCACTCGGTGAGCGGGATGTACGGCGGGTTGGAGACCACCAGGTCGACCTGGCCGTCGAGGTCCGGGAAGGCCGTCAGGGCGTCTCCCTGGCGCAGGTCGACCCTGGACCCCTCCATGTTCCTGCGCGTCCACTTGAGGGCGTCCTCGGACAGCTCCACGGCGTGTACGCGCGAGCGCGGCACCTCCTGGGCGAGGGCGAGCGCGATGGCGCCCGAGCCGGTGCACAGGTCGACGATGCAGGGCTCGACGACGTCCATGGCGCGCACCGCGTCTATGGCCCAGCCGACGACCGACTCGGTCTCGGGGCGGGGCACGAAGACGCCGGGGCCGACCTGGAGCTCCAGGTAGCGGAAGTAGGCGCGGCCGGTGATGTGCTGGAGCGGCTCGCGCGCCTCGCGGCGGGCGACGACCTCCCAGTACCGGGCGTCGAAGTCCGCGTCCGGCACGGTGTGCAGCTCGCCCCGCTTGACGCCGTGCAGGTACGCGGCGAGTTCCTCCGCGTCGGTGCGCGGCGAGGGCACGCCGGCGTCGGCCAGCCGCTGGGTGGCCTGGGCCACCTCCGCGAGCAGCAGGTTCACGCTGGTCCTCCGGGGCTGAGCTGGTCGTCCGGTACGGGGATGCGGGGCGGGGCGGTGCGGGGCTCAGGCTGCGGCGAGCTTGGCCGCCGAGTCCGCGTCGACGCAGGCCTGGATCACCGAGTCGAGGTCGCCGTCCAGGACCTGGTCCAGGTTGTACGCCTTGAAGCCGACGCGGTGGTCCGAGATGCGGTTCTCCGGGAAGTTGTACGTGCGGATCTTCTCGGAGCGGTCGACGGTGCGGACCTGGCTGCGCCGGGCGTCCGCGGCCTCCTTCTCCGCCTCCTCCTGCGCCGCCGCTAGCAGCCTGGAGCGCAGGATACGCATCGCCTGCTCCTTGTTCTGAAGCTGGCTCTTCTCGTTCTGGCAGGAGGCGACGACTCCGGTGGGGATGTGCGTGATGCGCACGGCGGAGTCGGTGGTGTTGACGGACTGGCCGCCGGGCCCGGAGGAGCGGTAGACGTCGATGCGGAGGTCGTTGGGGTTGATCTCGACGTCGATCTCCTCGGCCTCGGGGGTCACGAGGACGCCCGCCGCGGAGGTGTGGATGCGGCCCTGGGACTCGGTCGCGGGGACGCGCTGCACGCGGTGCACGCCGCCCTCGTACTTGAGGCGCGCCCAGACGCCCTGGCCGGGCTCGGTGGCGCCCTGGCCGCCCTTGGTCTTCACGGCGACCTGGACGTCCTTGTAGCCGCCCAGCTCGGACTCCGTGGAGTCGATGATCTCGGTCTTCCAGCCGATCCGCTCGGCGTAGCGCAGGTACATGCGCAGCAGGTCGCCGGCGAAGAGCGCCGACTCGTCGCCGCCGGCGCCGGCCTTGATCTCGAGGATGACGTCCTTGTCGTCGCTGGGGTCGCGCGGGACGAGGAGCAGCCGCAGCTTCTCGGTGAGCTCGTCGCGCTGCTTGTCCAGTTCCTTGACCTCGGCGGCGAAGTCGGGGTCGTCGGCCGCGAACTCGCGCGCGGTCTCCATGTCGTCGCCGGTCTGCTTCCAGGAGCGGAACGTGGCGACGATCGGGGTCAGCTCGGCGTACCGCTTGTTCAGCTTGCGCGCGTTCGCCTGGTCGGAGTGGACCGACGGGTCGGCGAGCTTCTTCTCCAGGTCGGCGTGCTCGGCGACGAGTTCCTCGACGGCCTCGAACATCTTGGGCTCCTGCTACTGCGTGGGAAAGGGAAGGCGGGCGACCAAAAACGCCGGTCCCGGCGCTCCCCGGGGAGGGGATGCGGCCGTGGACCGGCGGTTGGAGGCTCGCTACTTCTTGGAGCCGGCGGAAGCCTTGCCGAAGCGGGCCTCGAAGCGGGCCACGCGGCCACCGGTGTCGAGGATCTTCTGCTTGCCCGTGTAGAACGGGTGGCACTCGGAGCAGACCTCGGCGCGGATGGTGCCGCTCTCGATCGTGCTGCGGGTGGTGAACGACGCGCCACAGGTGCAGCTGACCTGCGTCTCGACGTACTCGGGGTGGATGTCGCGCTTCAAGGTGTCTCCTACTGTTTCGGGAGGGCGCCGGGTCGCAGCCGCGGGATGCGGGAGCGTGAACCGGAGCCGACGTACCAGTCTGCCAGGACTGGGGCCATCCCCCAAAACCGGGGGGCGGCGTGAACTATTCCCCGGCGTTCACGACGTCCTCGGCCTCACCGGTCGCCGTGCCCTCCGTGGCCGACGCCGGGATCGGGCGGTCGTTCTTCAGGGCCGTCCAGACCTGCTGGGCCTTGTCCTTCTCGACCAGGACGCGGTTGGCGTCGGCGGGGTCGTAGACGACCGGCATGGTGACCATGTGCATCCTGTCCGGGCCGATGCCCTTCAGGCCGCTCGCGAAGGACATCAGGGAGTTCACCGAGCCCAGGTCGGAGTCGGTGGTGACGGTCTTGGTGGCGGTGTCGGCGACGTCGTACAGCTTCTTGGGGTTGCCGAGCAGGCCGATGTCCTTGACCTGGTGGACCAGGGCCTTGACGAAGGCCTGCTGGAGCTGGATGCGGCCGAGGTCGGAGCCGTCGCCGACGCCGTGCCGGGTGCGGACCAGGCCGAGGGCCTGCTCGCCGTCGAGCCGGTGGGTGCCGGCCGTGAGGTCGAGGTGGCTGTCGGGGTCCTTGATGTCCTCGGTGGTGGTGACCTGTACGCCGCCGAGGTCGTCGATGAGGTTCTGGAAGCCGCTGAAGTCGACCTCGAGGTAGTGGTCCATGCGCAGGCCGCTGATCGACTCGACGGTCTTCACGGCGCAGGCCGCGCCGCCGGTGGAGTAGGCGGAGTTGAACATCACGCCGTCGGCCGCGGGGTGCTCGCCGCCGTCGGTGTCGGTGCAGTCGGGGCGGTCGATGAGGGTGTCGCGCGGGATGGAGACCACGCTGGCCTTCTTGTGGCCCTTGTAGACGTGCACGATCATCGCCGTGTCCGAGCGGGCGGTGCCGTCGTCGGTGCCGCCGCCCAGCTTCTTGTTGCCGCCGGAGCGGGTGTCGGAGCCGAGGACCAGGATGTTCTCCGAGCCGTTGTCGGCCTTCTCGGGCCGGTCGGCGCCGAGCGCCTGGTCGATGTCGACGCTCGTGAGGTTGCCGTTGAGCTTGAAGTACAGGACTCCGGCTCCGGTGCCGCCGAGGACCACGATGCCCGCGGCGCTCCAGGCCGCGACGAGCAGGGCCTTGCGCCGCTTGGCCGTGGGCTTGCGGCGGCGGCCCTTGCCCCGGCGGCCGGGGCCGGGGGTGCGGGACTGGCCGGGGCCGGGTATCGCGGGATCCGGCGTGCTCTCGGCGGACATGGGCTCCTCGGTGTTCGTCCGGTCGGTTACCCCCTGCGCTCAGGGTCGGGTCGGTCGGCTCCGGTGGTCGGCGCCGCTACCTCACCATGGTCCCTCCGTAGCTCAGACGGCGGAACTCGGGACAGGGTTGCACAACGGTCTGTGGCGACCCGGTGGGGAATCGGTGACGGAGCGTGTTCGGCCTGCCCTGCTGCGCCTCGCTGACCTGGGCATCCGCGAGCCCCGGCCCGGACCCGCCGGGACGCCGTCCGGGCCGGCCCGTGTGGCGAAGGTCGCAGGTGGAGGACGTAGGCCGCAGGTGGAAGACGTAGGCCGCAGGTGGAGGACGTCGACATGGACCCAGGACGTAGACATGGGCCCATGACGAAGGGGCCGCCCCCGAAGCGGAGGCGGCCCCTGAGATGCGCGGCGGTGACTCAGTCGCCGTTGCCGGGCGTCGGGGTCGTCTTCTGGATCTGCATCAGGAACTCGGCGTTCGACTTCGTCTGCTTCATCTTGTCGAGGAGCAGCTCGATCGCCTGCTGCTGGTCGAGCGCGTGCAGCACACGGCGCAGCTTCCAGGTGATGGCGAGCTCGTCGCTGCCGAGCAGGATCTCTTCCTTGCGGGTACCGGACGCGTCCACGTCCACCGCCGGGAAGATGCGCTTGTCGGCGAGCTTCCGGTCGAGCTTGAGCTCGGCGTTGCCGGTGCCCTTGAACTCCTCGAAGATGACCTCGTCCATGCGGGACCCGGTGTCCACCAGGGCGGTGGCGAGGATGGTCAGCGAGCCGCCGTCCTCGATGTTGCGGGCCGCACCGAAGAAGCGCTTCGGCGGGTACAGGGCGGTCGAGTCGACACCACCGGACAGGATGCGGCCGGAGGCCGGGGCGGCGAGGTTGTACGCACGGCCCAGACGCGTGATCGAGTCGAGCAGCACGACGACGTCGTGACCCAGCTCCACCAGGCGCTTGGCGCGCTCGATGGCCAGCTCGGCGACCGTGGTGTGGTCCTCGGCCGGGCGGTCGAAGGTCGAGGAGATGACCTCGCCCTTCACCGACCGCTGCATGTCGGTGACCTCTTCGGGACGCTCGTCGACCAGGACGACCATCAGGTGGCACTCGGGGTTGTTGTGCGTGATCGCGTTGGCGATCGCCTGCATGATCATGGTCTTGCCGGTCTTCGGCGGGGCCACGATCAGACCGCGCTGGCCCTTACCGATGGGCGCGACCAGGTCGATGATGCGGGTGGTCAGGACGCCCGGGTCCGTCTCCAGGCGGAGGCGGTCCTGCGGGTAGAGCGGCGTCAGCTTGTTGAACTCCGGCCGTCCGCGGCCGTGTTCGGGCGCCATGCCGTTGACCGAGTCCAGGCGCACCAGCGCGTTGAACTTCTCGCGGCGCTCGCCCTCCTTGGGCTGGCGCACGGCACCGGTGAGGTGGTCGCCCTTGCGCAGGCCGTTCTTGCGGACCTGGGCGAGGGAGACGTACACGTCGTTGGGGCCGGGCAGGTAGCCGGAGGTCCGGATGAACGCGTAGTTGTCGAGGATGTCGAGGATGCCGGCGACCGGGATGAGGACGTCGTCCTCGTTGATCTGCGGCTCCTGGATCTCGTCGCGCCCGCGACGGCCCCGGCGGTCCCGGTAGCGGCCGCGGCGGCCGCGACGGCCGCTGCCGTCGTCGTCGTAGCCGTCGTCGTGCTGCTGACGGTCCTGGCGGCCGCCGCCCTGCTGCTGGCGGTCCTGCCGGTCCTGGCGGCCTCCGCCCTGGTTCTGCTGGTCGTCGCCCTTGTTGCGCCGGTCGCGGCCGCGCTCGCCACGGTCACCGCGGTCGCCACGGTCACGGCGGTCGCGGCGGCGGCCGTCGCCGCCCTCACCGTCGGAACGGGCGTCGCCCTGGCCCTGCTGGTGACCCTGCGACTGCTGCTGGGCCGACGTGTCGGCCTTCGGCTCGGCGCGGGTCTCGACGGCCACCGTCGTGTCGGTGGCGGACGGGCTGCCCGCGTCGGAGGTGGCCCGGCGACGACGGCGCTCGGAGGGGGCGTCGTCGGGGGCGGTCTGCTCGGCCGAGGTGTTGACCTTGGGGGACGGCTGACCGGGGATGTCGATCTGCTGCTGGGCGGCCTTGTCGGCGGCCGCCTTGTCCGCCTTCTTGTCGGCCTTGCCGGCCTTCTCCGCCCGCTCCGCCTTCTCGGCGGGTGCCTCGTCGCCCGAACGGGTCCGGGAGGTGCTGCGGCGCTTCGGCTTGGTCTCGCCGGCGGTGTCCGCGGCGGCGGGCGCGGCCTTGGCGGGGGCTCCCCCCGCGGCCTGCGCCTCCTTGATGACCTCGATCAGCTGGCTCTTGCGCATACGCGCGGTGCCCCTGATGCCGAGGCCGGATGCGACCTGCTGCAGCTCGGCCAGCACCATGCCCTCGAGGCCGGTACCGCGGCGCCGCCGGGAGCCGGCACCGGTGGCAGGCGCGGAGGCGTCCGTGGCGGGCGCGGCAGCGGTCTCCTCGACACGTGCGCCCATCAGATCGGTGGTGTCGCTCACGAAGGGTCCTTCCCTGGAGCGGACGTCGGCCTGTCTGGCTCGGCGACCGGTTGTGCTGTCCGGCTTCGGTCCTTGCTGTGTGAACCGTGCCGGGGCGGTGGTCCGCCTGAACGGCGGAAGAGATATCTGGTGATGGCGCTTCCCCTAGCCGTGGCACCCGGTGTCTGTGTCATGCGGCGTGGTCGCACCGGTTCCGAAACTCCCCCAGCGGGGGTAACCCCCACCGGTGGGCCGCTCAATGCCCGTGTCGGCCGTACTGATCACGTACGACATCCACTGCAGAATGCGGCTTGGGGGGCTCCCGGAAGAATGTCTGTCCCGGACGGGGACACGAGGCACCTCGCCATGGTGGGGTCGGGTGCAGACTTGAGGTTAACACTACCGGATCCAACAAACATTCCCCCTCTCGAAATCCGGCAACCGTCCGCGTCAGGTGTCGCTGGCGGTCGCCAGGGGCAGGACGGTCGCGCCCTGCTGGTCCAGGCCGAGCCGGTTGGCCGCCCAGTCCGTTCCGGCCAGCGCCTCGACCTTGTCGGCCGTGTCGGCGTCGGCCAGTGCCATCACCGTGGGTCCGGCACCGGAGATCACCGCGGGGATGCCGTCGCCGCGCAGCCGTTCCACCAGCGCCGTGCTCTCCGGCATGGCCGGCGCGCGGTACTCCTGGTGCAGGCGGTCCTCGGTGGCCGGCAGCAGCAGCTCGGGGCGCCGGGTGAGGGCCTCGACGAGCAGCGCGGCGCGGCCTGCGTTGGCGGCGGCGTCGACGTGCGGGACGCTGCGCGGGAGCAGCCCGCGCGCGGTCTGGGTCAGTACCGGCTTTCCGGGCACGAAAACCACCGGAACGATGGAATCGGAGGGCTCCATCCTGATCGCCCGGGCGGCGCCGGACTCCATCCAGGAGAGGGTGAATCCACCCAGGAGACAGGCCGCCACGTTGTCGGGGTGGCCCTCGATCTCGGTGGCGAGGTCGAGCAGCGCGGCGTCGTCGAGGCGGGCCTCGCCGCCTATCGTCACCGCGCGCGCGGCGACGATTCCGGCGCAGATGGCGGCGGAGGAGGAGCCGAGGCCGCGGCCGTGCGGGATGCGGTTGGCGCACACGATCTCCAGGCCGCGCGGCTGCCCGCCGAGCAGGTCGAAGGCGGTGCGCAGGGAACGGACGAGGAGGTGCTTCTCGTCGCGCGGGAGGGTCTCGCTGCCCTCACCGGCGATGTCGATGTGCAGCCCGGAGTCGGCCACCCGGACGACCACGTCGTCGTACAGACCCAGCGCGAGGCCGAGGGCGTCGAAGCCCGGACCGAGATTGGCGCTGGTGGCGGGGACGCGCACCCTGACGGCGGCGGCGCGGAACGCTGGACCGGCCATCGCTCGATGACTCTCCTTGAGCTGCGTGACTGTCGAATGACATTCGATGAAGACGACGATGACGTACAGAACCCTGGGCGCGACCGCGGAGACGGCGCGGTACCGCGGCATATGCGGCAGGCGGGTTAGGTACAGCCTATCGAAGGAAGGTTCTGTGGCGACATAGGGCGCACAGGAGGCGCACGATGCGTGTCGTATGCCCCCTGTGCACCCCCCGTAAGTGACTTTCCCGGCCGGGCGTCGCCTACGCCCTCCTGCGCCGGGCGCCTTTCACCGGCGCGGCGCTCAGACCAGCCCGAGCCGCTCGGCCGCCGTCGCCGCGTCGACCGGGACGGTGACCGGCTGCGGGGCGCCGGCGACGGCCCAGTCCGGGTCCTTCAGCCCGTTGCCGGTGACGGTGCACACGATGCGCTGCCCCGGGTCGACCTTGCCCTGCTCGGCGGCCTTCAGCAGACCGGCCACGGAGGCGGCGGAGGCGGGCTCCACGAAGACGCCCTCCTGCGAGGCCAACAGCCGGTAGGCGCGCAGGATCTCACGGTCCGTCACCTCGTCGATGGCGCCGCCCGACTCGTCGCGTGCGGCGAGCGCGAAGTCCCACGAGGCGGGGTTGCCGATCCGGATGGCGGTGGCGATGGTCGACGGGTCCTTGACGACCTCGCCGCGCACGATCGGGGCGGAGCCGGAGGCCTGGAACCCCCACATGCGGGGCTTCCTGGTGCTGACCCCGTCGGCGGCGTACTCCCGGTACCCCTTCCAGTACGCGGTGATGTTGCCCGCGTTGCCCACGGGAAGGACATGTATGTCGGGCGCGTCGCCGAGCATGTCCACGATCTCGAAGGCGGCCGTCTTCTGCCCCTCGATGCGCACCGGGTTGACCGAATTGACCAGCGCCACCGGGTAGTTGTCGCTGAGCGCACGGGCCAGCGTGAGGCAGTCGTCGAAGTTGCCGTCGACCTGGAGGATCTTCGCGCCGTGCACGAGGGCCTGGCCCATCTTGCCCAGCGCGATCTTGCCCTGCGGCACGAGCACGGCGGAGACCATGCCCGCGCGCACGCCGTACGCGGCGGCACTCGCCGACGTGTTCCCGGTGGACGCGCAGATGACGGCCTGCGCGCCCTCCTCCTTGGCCTTGCTGATGGCCATGGTCATGCCGCGGTCCTTGAAGGACCCGGTCGGGTTCGCCCCCTCGACCTTGAGGTGGACCTCGCAGCCCGTGCGCTCGGAGAGCACCTGCGCGGGCACGAGCGGGGTGCCGCCCTCACGGAGCGTCACGACGGGCGTGCTGTCGGAGACGGGCAGCCGGTCCCGGTACTCCTCGATGATTCCGCGCCACTGGTGGGTCATTGCTGGTTACTCTCCTTCAACCCGCATGATGCTGGCGACACCCCGCACGGTGTCGAGCTTGCGCAGCGCCTCGACCGTACCGCCGAGGGCGGCGTCGGACGCGCGATGGGTGACGACGACGAGGGATGCCTCGCCGTCCTTGCCGGACTGCCGCACGGTGTCGATGGAGACACCGTGCTCCGCGAACACGGTCGCGACCTGGGCGAGCACGCCCGGTTTGTCGGCCACGTCGAGGCTGATGTGGTAGCGCGTGACGACGTCGCCCATCGGGGAGACGGGCAGGGCGGCGTACGCGGACTCGCCGGGTCCGGTCGCTCCGCCCAGCCGGTTGCGGCACACGGCCACCAGGTCGCCGAGCACGGCGGACGCGGTCGGCGAGCCGCCGGCGCCGGGCCCGTAGAACATGAGCTGTCCGGCGGCGTCGGACTCGACGAAGACCGCGTTGTACGCCTCGCGCACATTGGCCAGCGGATGGCTGAGCGGGATCATCGCGGGATGCACGCGCGCGGTGACCGATCCTCCGTCCGCCGCCCGCTCGCAGATGGCGAGCAGCTTGATGGTGCAGCCCATCTCCTTGGCGGAGGCGAAGTCGGCGGCGGTGACCTCGGTCATGCCCTCGCGGTAGACGTCGTCGAGGCGTACGCGCGTGTGGAAGGCGATCCCGGCGAGGATGGCGGCCTTGGCGGCGGCGTCGAAGCCCTCGACGTCGGCGGTCGGGTCGGCCTCGGCGTACCCGAGGGCGGTGGCCTCGTCGAGCGCCTCCTGATACCCGGCGCCGGTCGTGTCCATGGCGTCGAGGATGAAGTTGGTCGTGCCGTTGACGATGCCGAGCACCCGGTTGACCTTGTCGCCGGCCAGCGACTCGCGCAGCGGCCGGATCAGCGGGATGGCACCGGCGACGGCGGCCTCGTAGTACAGGTCCTTGCCGTGCTCGTCGGCGGCGGCGTGCAGGGCGGCGCCGTCCTGGGCGATGAGCGCCTTGTTGGCGGAGACCACGGAGGCGCCGTGCGCGAAGGCGGTGGTGATGAGCGTCCGCGCGGGCTCGATCCCCCCGATCACCTCCACCACGACGTCGATGTCCCCGCGCTTGACGAGCGCGGTGGCGTCGGTGGTGACGAGGGCGGGGTCGATCCCCTCCCGCACCTTGTCGGGCCGCCGTACGGCGACGCCCGCGAGCTCCACCGGGGCCCCGATCCGGGCGGCGAGGTCGGCGGCGTGCGTCGTCATGATGCGCGCCACCTCTGAGCCGACCACTCCACAGCCCAGCAGCGCCACCTTCAGCGGACGCGTACGCATCATCCGACCTCGTTTCCTCATACCGTCTACGGTTGGACCAGTCTCACGCACCGGACGGGATTTTCTGCCTTTCGTCCGGATCGTGAGACGTTTATTTCATTTTCTGAGGGGGTGCGGACCGAAAGATCTTCGCCCGCCCCCGCCTCCCCCTCCCTCGGACGTCACCCGACGTCGAGACGCAGCAGATCCTCCTCGGTCTCCCGCCGCACGAGGACCCGCGCCGCACCGTCCCGCACGGCGACGACCGGCGGCCGCAGCGCGTGGTTGTAGTTGCTGGCCATGGAGCGGCAGTACGCCCCCGTCGCCGGTACGGCGATCAGGTCACCGGGTGCCAGGTCCCCCGGCAGGAAGGCGTCCTTGACCACGATGTCCCCGCTCTCGCAGTGCTTGCCGACCACGCGCACGAGCATCGGTTCGGCGTCGGAGGTGCGCGAGGCGAGGGCGACGCTGTACTCGGCGTCGTAGAGCGCGGTCCGGATGTTGTCGGACATCCCGCCGTCGACGGAGACGTACGTCCGCAGCCCGTCGAGCGGCTTGACGGTGCCGACCTCGTACAGCGTGAAGGCGGTCGGCCCCACGATGGCCCGCCCGGGCTCGACGGAAATGCGGGGGGTGGCAAGCCGGGCGGCCTCGCACTCCCGCGTCACGATCTCGGTCAGCGCCTTGGCGATCTCGTGCGGCTCGCGGGGGTCGTCGTCACTGGTGTACGCGATGCCGAGCCCGCCCCCGAGGTCGATCTCGGGCAGCTCGACACCGTGCTCGTCCCGGATGTCCTTGAGCAGCCCCACCACCCGGTGCGCAGCGACCTCGAACCCCGACATGTCGAAGATCTGCGACCCGATGTGCGAGTGGATCCCGATGACCTCGAGCCCGTCCAGCTGAAGGGCCCGCCGCACGGCCTCCGCCGCCTGCCCGCCGGCCAGCGGAATCCCGAACTTCTGGTCCTCGTGGGCGGTGGCGATGAACTCGTGCGTGTGCGCCTCGACCCCGACGGTGATCCGGATCTGCACCCGCTGCCGCCCGCCGAGCGACTGGGCGATGTGCGCGACCCGCACGATCTCCTGGAAGGAGTCGAGCACGATCCGCCCCACCCCGGCGCGCACGGCCCGCTCGATCTCCTCCGGCGACTTGTTGTTCCCGTGGAAGGCGATCCGCTCGGCGGGCATCCCGGCGGAGAGCGCGGTGGCCAGCTCGCCCCCGGAGCAGACATCGAGGTTGAGCCCTTCCTCGTCCAGCCACCGCACGACCGCGCGCGACAGGAAGGCCTTCCCGGCGTAGAAGACGTCGGCGTCGTCGCCGAACGCGGTGCGCCACGCCCGCGCCCGCTCCCGGAAGTCGGCCTCGTCGAGGAGGTAGGCGGGGGTGCCGTACTCCTCGGCGAGCTGGGTGACGGGAATCCCGCCGACGGTGACGACCCCGTCCGCGTCCCGCCCGACGGTGCGGGCCCAGACCTTGGGGTCGAGGACGTTCAGATCGTCCGCCGGAGCGGAGTAGTGCCCTTCGGGCAGGACATCGGCGTGGCGGGGCCCGGCGGGGTGTGCGGAACGGCTCATGGCGTCTTCCGTGCTCTCTCAGAGGTGTTCGGGTGCGTCGATGCCGAGCAGGGCCAGGCCGCCGGCCAGCACCGCCCCGACGGCTTCGGCGAGGGCCAGCCGGGCGCGGTGGGCGGCCGAGGGTTTCTCCCCGCCGCGCGGCAGCACGGTGGGCAGGAACGGCAGCGCCGCGTCGGCGACGGCGACGAGATGCCGGGCGAGCCGGTCGGGGGCGCGGTGGTCCGCGGCGGCGGCGAGGACGCGGGGGTGGTCGGCGAGGGCGGCGAGGAGGTCGCGCTCGGCGACGGGGCCGGGGGCTGCGTAGAACCCGAGATCGGCGGCGTTCCGGGCGGTGGCCCGGGCACGGGCGTGGGCGTACCGCACGCGGAAGAGGGGGTTGCTCTCACGCTGGACGAGGTACTGGTCGCCGCCCCGGGGCCGGTCGTGGGCCGCGGGGTGGAGCAGGGCCCAGCGTCCGGCGTCGCGCCCGAGGGACATCGGGTCGGCGGACCCGTGGGCGGGGACGGGCCGGACGTTGACGGGCAGCTCGGCGGGGGCGACCCCGACGGCGTCCACCGTCACCCCGAGGACCGAGGTCCAGGCGTCCTCGAACCCCTCGGCGCTCACGCGGACGAGGGCCCCCTGGGAGCGGAGCAGCCGTGCGGACGCCTCGGCAACGACGACGGCACGCAGGTCGTGGGGGCAGTGGAGCTGCACGACGCGCCGGTCCGGTCGGTCGGCGTACCCGTACCGGTCCCCGCGGCGCAGGATCTCGCCGACGACTCCGGCGGCGGAGGCGGCACGGTCGAGACTGATGTTGAGGAACCCCGGCCCGGTGAGGACGACGTCGGTGATCCCGTCTGTTCCGACCAGGTAGGGCCGCAACACCTCGGCGACCCGGAACGGCGTCTGCCCGGCCGGGCGGGCCAGCTGGAGGGCGATGCTGGTGGCGTAGTCCCCGCACCCGCCGGGTCCCGGCGGCGCGACCACGGCACGCGTCGGCACGGCCACGCTCAGCTCCCCCGCGTCGACGGCGCGACGCACCGCGTGCAGCACGGTGCGGGAGAGCTCTACGGGTGTCACGGGACAAGCGTATGGGAGGAAGGGGGTGGGGAGGCGAACCGATTTGCGCCGGTCCCGGGATATGGACGCAAGCCGGCACCCCCAAGGGGGACCGGACCCGGTGCGCACCTCACGCCTGCGCGGACGCCCCACTCTCCCCGGCGAGCCCACGCACCCGCGGCGGCGAGGCCCCGGCTCCCGGACCCGACGACCCGGACGCCCCGCTGACGACGGGGGACCCACTTCCCTTCCGCTCCACCAACTGCCGCACCAGACCGACCAGCTCGGCGGGCTCGAAGGGCTTCGACAGAAAGGCGTCGGCCCCCGCGGCGAACCCGGCGTCGACCTCGTACTGCGTACAGGCACTGACGATGGCGATCGGAAGGTCCCGGGTACGCGGATCGGCACGCAGCCGGGCGGCGGTCCTGAGCCCGTCCAGCCGAGGCATGACCACGTCCAGCGTCACGGCGTCGGGCCGCACCTGATGAACGACTTCCAGACACTCGGCACCATCGCCCGCGGTCACGACCTCGAAGCCCTCCAGCTCGAGGTTGACCCTGATCAGCTGCCGGATGACCTTGTTGTCGTCGACGACAAGAATCCGGCCGGACGGCCTAGGCACAACTCGAGAGTAGGTCCGGACCGGCCACCGCGTCCGGGTTTTCCCGACTTCCGCCCCCCGCGGGTGACAACGCCCTGCACGGGCCCCGTCACGACCCGCCAAAACCCGTTCATGACCACCCCGGGCGAGCTGGTAGTGTTCTACCCGTCGCCGCGAGCAACACCGAACGCGACGGACACGCCCCCGTAGCTCAGGGGATAGAGCAACGGCCTCCGGAGCCGTGTGCGCAGGTTCGAATCCTGCCGGGGGCACACTGTGCAAGTGTGCCCAAGACCCCGCCATCAGCGAGTTCGCTGAGAACGGGGTCTTCGCGTATGTGCAGGCGGACGCGGTCGGAAGCAGCCGTTTGTCAGTGATCACGTTGTAATGACGTGTTGATCTTGGAGTGCTTCGCAGCAGGTCAGCGGGTGTGCCGCAGGTTTTCGGAATGGCTCCGCGGACAGGCGAAAACCCCGGATCTCTCCGGGGCTTCCGTGGGTTGATTGTGTCGCGCATCGGCTCCAGGCGTCCCTAGGCGTCGTCCTCCCCGAGCCCTTGCATGATCCGGTCGTTCATCTCCTGCTCCTGGCCGTCGATGCACTTGGCGTAGATCTTCAGGAGGACGTCCACCGAGTGGCCCGCGCGAGCGGCGACCTCCGGTGCCGGCACTCCCGAGTTGAGCCACTGGGAGACGCCCGCGTGACGGAGGTCGTACGGTCGGAATGCCATGACCGAGGACACCTGATGCGGGACGAGCGCCAGTTCACGGGCTTGCTTCCAAGCTCGCGAGTACGACGAGGCCGCGATCACGTTGCCCCGCTCGCTGGCGAACAGCCGCCCGTCCTCCGCGGTACCGAACTCCTTCAGGTGGTCGCGGAGCAGCCGCACGAGCGGCGGCGGAATCGGCACGATGCGTACCTCGCCCTGGGACCGCTGCTTCAGTCCCCGTCGATCATGCGCTTCGCCCGAGTCGGTCCAAGCCTTACCGGCCGTGGGCCGTGTCTCCGCCAGTTCGATGCGGCCCCAGCCTTTCACCGGCAGCGTGCAGTCGGAGCGGCGAAGGCCGAGCGCCTCGCCCGGCCGCATGGCCGCGTAGTACAGGCACCCGAAGAAGGCCCGCAGGCGTCGACCGCTCGCCCGCTCGTAGCCGCCCACGTAGGTGAGCGCGGTCAGCAGTTCCCGAGCCTGTCACGGGTTCACCACCACTCGGCGGTCAACCTCCTGCACCGCACGCTTGCCCCGCTTCCGTCGCACTCGACTCAGCGGATTGGAAGTGAGGTGCTCCAGTTCGATTGCGAATTCGAGCGCGTTGAACACGACGGCCCTGCGGCGCCGGTAGGTCTGAGTCGCCGCGGGCTTGCCGTCCAACCTCCGTCCCAAGCCGTCGATCAGCTCATGCACACGGGCGATCTCTTGCAGCTCTCCCACCGGAAGAGATGCCTTCTCGATCCACCGCACCGCAGTTGAGATCTCCTCCGTCCGCTCCCGTTCCCTGCGTGGCACAGGCAGGACGTACGACCGCAGGGTCCGACGCAGTACCTCCGGCGCGGGTCGCCCCCGTCCCGGCTTGACCAGGACGGGAACGACCGTCGCCAATGCATCCGTCATGCTGTCCCGCTGCTTCGCGGATGCCTCCGCCCACCGGGCATCGACGTACTTGACCGCCAGGTCGAGGAAGGACAGCGCCGCTTTCCCACCGCGCAGGGAGTCGGGCAGGCCCGTCACCGTGTCGAACGGCTCTCCCTTGTCGAGTGCCCGCACGAGCTTGGCGCGAAAGCGGTCGGCCAGCGCCTTGGTCTTGTACGACTCGCTGAAAGGCTGGCCGTCGACCACCCAGCGCACGATGTAGGTCGGCTTCTTGGTCGTCTTGTTGACCGATAGCTTCCACACGGAAGCCTTGTAGGACTTCACGAGGCCACCCCCTCCGCACGCTCCTCCAACCAGTCGTTGAGCACGTCGCGCCGGACCCTGAGTTCTCCATTCGGGAGGCGGATGCAGGCCGGTGCGAGCCGCAGTTCCCGCCAGCGGTAGAAGGTGCGGCGCGAGATGCCGCCCAGTTCGTCGAGGACCTGCCGCACGGTGAGCAGCTCGGTCGCCTTCGTTCGGACGTCACGCGCCATGGGACGCACCGCCCTGCCGCACGGAGGCGGCCAGGAGCGCGGCTGCCGGCGAGTAGCCGCGCCCCGCGTAGCGCCACCGGCCGACCGTGACCGTCGGACGGTCGGCGACGCCGAGGGAAGCCCGCTGCTGCTTCGCCCTGTGGTCGGTACGGGCCTGCCGGAGCGCGGTCAGCGTGGTCGAGTAGCGACGGGACTTGGTGGAGAAGTGACCGCCGTACCCGAGCATATGAGCCCAGCGCCGCAGGCCGAGCGGCTCGAACTCCGGTAAGCCGCCGAGCCACCAGCACGCGCCGATCATGCGGAGCACGTGTGCGCGCACCGGCAACACGACCATCTCGCGCGCTTGACGAATACGACCGTCCACCGCGCCGGCGGACTCCGCTCCCTTGGTGGCGTACTTGGCGATGTAACCTGCCACGCTCGACGCGGAGGCAGGCCGCTCCCCCGCGCTCCGTCGGTACGAGGTGACCGGGCGTACGTCGACCTGGGCGCCGAAGTGCAGCACCCGTGGACCGATGACGCCCGCGCCGGGAGCTGACAGCCTCACCCGGCCGACCACGGCGTGAACCGCGTCGGCCAGGAGTGGAACGGTCGCCCACCCCGGCGGGGCAGAGTCGGGCCCGTCCGGACCGTCGATGCGGATCACGGCATGGAAGTGGACCAGGCCCCGCCGCTGGTACTCGGCGACCTTCGCGTATGAGAGTCGGGCGACTTCCCCGAACTCGGTACGAGACAGCCCGGCTCGCCGTGCGACCTCCCGCTTCAGCTCCAGCCCGAACCGATGCCAGAGCCGACCGGCGAACGCGTGCCAGAGGACCGCACCCGCGTAGTCGTAGCAGCGCGGGCAGAGCGGCTCACCAAGCCGGGGGTCGTCCGCCGGGTGCCGCTCATGGCATCCGGCCGGCGCCCCGTGCGGACAGAGGTCCTCTCCCTGGCGCCGAGGACGGCAGGGCCGTACACGTCCGTCACGTTCACGGCGAGTGTGGACCGGGCCGTACCCGGGGGCGGTGAGCGTAGCGAACACTCGCGGATGACCGCTCACCACCTCCGGGACGTTCTTGCCGCCGACAAGACCCGCACGGACGAGTTGGTACGTGTCGGCTCGATACAGAGCCGAGCAGGCCGGGCAGACAGACGCCCGCCGGTTACCGCACGCGGTGAGCAGGCGACCGCCGTAGACGTCCGAGCCGTAGGTGAGCAGGGCCGCACCGGTGGTCGTGTCGTAGACGGTTGCCGCGCCGACCAGGTGAATCGGGTTGGTGCAGCCGCCGAGGCGGACGACGTTCCGGTGCCATGCTCCGAACTCCGGCCGCGACGCCTTGGCGACGAGTGCGGCGACGCTCTGCGGAAGGGTGGCGGTCATCGGCGACCACCACCGTCGCCGAACGCTTGCCCCATCACGGCCGAGATTCCCTCCGGCCGGGTCTTGGCGCTGAAGCGGAGTGTCGGGTTCGTGAGCCAGACGGCGGCGGCGTGCGCCGGGCACAGCCACTGCTCGGTTCCGTCGAGGCCGACGAGGACGATCTGTTCCCGTCCGGCGCAGAGCGAGACCTGTGCGTCACGCTGCCTGAGTTCGCAGTCGGGCAGCGGAGATTTGCGCGAAGGGTGCGCGATGGACAAAGTGTGAGTGCTCCTTTCACTGCTCATGTGGCGGATGGAGTGGGTTCCTGACGGGGTCGGGTTTGGCGACTTCGCGCCCCGTCGGGAGCCCGTCGTACGGGCGGTCACTTCCGCTCCTCGGGAGGGATCCCGACGGCGCCGTACGAGATCGGGCCGCAGGCGCGGCGCGCGTCGAAGTAGCCCCGACCGATGTCCTCCACCGGCACGCCGAGCGGAGACGCGACGGACTCCACGCCGGCACGGCGAGCGGCAGAGCCGGAGGCGTCGACCACAACGACTACGGACGCGTGACGCGGGACGGCGACGGCCGGATTGGCGGTCAGGAAGTCGACCAGCTCCCGCAGACCGGCCAGGAATGCGGCGCGGTCACCGGAGCGGATGACGTATTCGGACACAGGAAGTCCCCCTGTCTGGTGAGTGCTGAGGTTGTTCAGAAGCGGAGTTGGCCGAGGAAGCCGTTCACGCCGTCGAGGAGGCCCTGAACCACGGGCGCGGCGACAGTCCGGGAGAGCAGGAAGCCGAAGGCTCCGCAGAGCAGCGCGTCGGCCCACCGCAGGTACCGGATGCGCAGGAGGAACCAGATCAGCAGGCCGAGCAGTAGAACGGCCGACATGGACACCAGCACGGCAGGCCCCTTTCACGGCGCTTCGACGTGCAGTTCGGACAGGAGGGGAGTCAGGTGTGCGTACTCGGCGGCGACTGCTTCCGCCTCTGCTTCCGTGATCAGGTGGGAGCGGGCCCGTTCCCATCCGTCGCCGGATGCGAGGACGGCTGTACCGGCCTGTTCGGGGACGATGGCTTGCGCCGCTTTCAGCGCGTCGGGGTTGAGGTCGCCAAGCGCCATCTCGGCCGTACCGGGGTCGGCCACGCGGTGACACACCCGTCCACCCAGTTGCGCCCGCAGGGCCGTGACTCCGGGTCCGAGGTCGGAGCCGACGCGTTGACCGGCCACGACGAGGAAGACTCCGAGTGCTGCCCCGAGCTGGGCGAGCCGGATCAGCGCCGTACCGGCCGCATGCGCTTCCTCCTTCTCGTTCCGGCTCGCTACGAGGAAGAGTTCCGCGATCTCGTCGACGATCACGACGACTGGTACCGGGCGCTTCTTGTCGGACAGGCCCCAGATGTTCCGGACCCGAGCCGCCCGGCAGACCGTCATCCGGTCGAGGGTCAGGTCGACGAGAGCGGCCAGCAACCGGACGGCTTGCTCCCGGTTGGTCGCGAGAGCGGACAGTCGCGGTTCGTAGAGGGACAGTTCCATGCCGCCCTTGCAGTCGATGCCGACCAGGGCGACGGGTTGCGGGGCGAGCCCCGCCACGAGCGTGTTGATCAGGGTCGACTTCCCGGAACGGGTGGCCCCGACGATCAGCCAGTGCGGCACACGTCGCAGGTCGACCACCCAAGCGGCCCCGGTCTCCAGGGCTCCCACGGTCACGCGGAGCAGGTGGCCGGGCCCTCGCTGCTTCGGCACCTGCGGATCGGCCAACGGGTCGGCCGCCGAGACGACGATCCGCACGACCCCCGGTTTCCAGGCACTCACCCGCACCACGTGCACTTGCCAGTTCTCTGCCATGGCAGGAGCGGCCTTGACGAACTGCTCCGGCACCTGACCCGGCAGCAATCGCACGAGCAGTACGAAGCCGCCGACGGTCGGACGAATGAGCCCTCGCCGAGGCACCCGCGGCTGTGGCGGTGGCGGTGGCGCACCTTTGCCGACGAGTCCGGATACGACGGTCAGCGCCGGCCGACGACTTACAGCGAGCCCGCAACCGGCCATAAGGGGCCGCCAGGTCTGCACGACCCGGAAGGTCACGCCCGGGAAGCCGCATAACAACCACCAGGCCACGGGGTAGCGGCGGCGCAGGGCCGGGCCCGCCAGAAGCAGACCCGACACCAGCACTGCGGCCACCACCAGAACCCAGCTCGGCCAGGTCACACCGGCCGAAGCGGCGGAGGCCAGTTTCATCACTGCCCGGCCCCCTTACCTGCCGGAGTGGCGGGAGCGCTCAGGGGCCGGATCTCCGCCGCACGGAACGCAACACCGTGCCGCCCGTCGTTCTCCCACGGTGTGGCGACCAGGTCCCGCACCGCCACCGGCATGCCGAGCTGCACACCGGCCGGCTCCCCGGCCACGCTCACGTTCACGACGTCGGCCGACGCCCCCGCCATCAGGCAGAGGCCGACCTGATACACGGTCTTGCCCGTCTCACGGTCGACGCGGAGCTGACCGGTCTCACGGTTGGCGACCCGCGGAGTCGGGGGTACGGCACAGATGATCCCCGTGTACTTCGCGGTGTCGATCGGAAGGCTTGCCACTTTTCGGTTCTCCTCTCTGCTCCCGCAGGACCATCCTGCGGGCTGCTAGACCACCCGTAGTACGGGTGACGCAGACAAGAGTGACCACCCGTAGTACGGGTTGTCAACCGCCCTGGCGATGAGCGAAGCTGTCCACGAACGTGGACAAGTCGTCTACGAGGACGCACAGCCGAGCAAGCACTGGCCACGGAGGGCCCGCATGCCGCCGAAGAACACGCAGCCGAAGTACCGGCAGATCGCCGACTACCTGCGCGAAGGCATCTTGGACGGCACCTTCGCCGCCGGCCAACCCCTACCGTCGGAAGAGGCATTGGCCAAGCAGTTCGGCGTGACGCGCCCCACAGTCCGCCAGGGGCTCAGCGAGCTACGGGCGTCAGGTCTCGTCGAGGCCATCATGGGCCGAGGCACCTTCGCCCGCTCCCCCCACAGCCGACCCAGCCACACGCGCCCTCGCGGCGTACGCCGCACTCCGGACGGCCGCTACGTCGAGGCCGACGGCATCCGCTGGACGGACGCCGAACCACCGGTAGCCACCCGCACCGACGCCCCGCTAGCCCTGGCGGATCTACTCCGTATCCCGCCGGGCGAGCCGATGTTCACGTACGACGCCCTGCAGACCGCGGACCACGGCCACTTGCGCCAACTCCACCGGACCTACGTGCCGTTCTCAGTACTCGTCGACACCAAGTACGAGGAAGAGGCACCGCCGCCGGCGCCAGAGCTCTACACCGCGCTCGCCGACCTGGGCCACGAACTCCACTTCACTGAGTACGTACGCACCCGCATGCCCCTGCCGGACCAGGCCCAAGCCTTGCGGCTCACTGACGGAATTCCGCTGCTGCACGTCATCCGCGTGACCCTCACCGAGCCCGACAAGCCCCTCGCACTGGAGGAGTTCCACCTTCCAGGCGATGAGCTGGAAATCTCGTTCAAGCTGTAACTCAAGCCGAGTTGGCTCAGAGTTTCTCTACGTCATCAAGGCGGCTCGCTCCGCTCCCCGCGCGCTGCCCGGCCCCCGGCCGGGCCTGCGCTCCTGTCTACGCCCCGCTCCAGCCCGGCCGGCGCCCGTGCAGCGCTCAGAGCGTTCAGCCGACCGCCGCCAGAGAAGGGGTACATCGTGGCTGGGCTCGGTCGGCTACACGGCTTTAGCCACCTCCCCGGTCAGGGTCCCGCGTCGAGCAAGACCAGGGGGCCACTCGTGCTAATTGCAGTCAGGCTCAAAGCCTGCCCGAGTTGCAATCCGGCGTACGGCCCCCTGATCATGCTCGACCCCAGACCGGGCAGGCCACCGACCAAACCCGCTCCGCCGACCTCTTTCGTAAGCCTCGAAGGACCAGACACTGAAGTACTTACACATTCGCCTTATCGATCAAGCTTGGATCGAAAGCATCGCGCGAGTCACGTTGGGCCATCCGGGAGAGCAAAGCCGAACGGTACGGTTCTCGAAGACGTCCCACTCTACTAACGCCGTAGACGACCGTCGACCGCGAGAGAGAAATTAGCGATTCGAGCTTCGGAGATGCCACAGTGCCAGTCAAAGCAGCCGTGATCTGATCGGCTGCTCTACCTTGCATCGACTGAGGTTCCATGGCTTTATAAGCATCGACTTGCTTAGCAACCCATGCCCTAAGATCCTCAAAGCGCTTCTGCCAATTAGGAAGAACATGGTCGGGCATCGCCTGATTCGCAGACATGAGACCCTGGCCAGTATCACTGAGCACGCACATGTCGAGTGCCGTCAGGGGAACGTAGTGCTGCTGACTCAACTTCACCTCGACCCCAAGGCCTGAGTCTGCATAGAAGAACGGTAGATCAAAGGACGTCGAGCCCTCTCCCCCTGGATGAGTAATCATCCGATCTGTCGGAGTCTTCAGGGGGGCCACCCTTACGAATTCCAATCCATTCCCACGCTTCCCATCAGAGCGAACAGCCAGGTCGCACGGCTGGGAGAGGAGAATCATAAAATGCTCCGATCCCAAACGCCGAAGATCGGGTTCACCACCTCCAACCGATGCGCGAGGACCTCTAGCATTTTGAGAACGCTGTCGCTCAAATTGATGCGGTTTATCCACAAACTTCTGAAACGCGAAAATATCCCCCACTTCGAGGGGGAAATGGAGACCGGTTAGGTGATCAGCCGTCTCAAAATACTCTAGTCGCTCAATCCCTGACAGTTCTTGACGCACCCGATCAGGGTTGACCGTGCTCGGCAGTTTTACTTGACTTAGGCTCGTAACAAGTTTACTGGAAAGATGAACTGTCCGATCGGCCCGAAGTTTGGCACGAACAGAATCCTGAGTAAAAGCCGTAGCAATCCGCAGCAGAGTTTCGGGGCCCCAAGTACCGTCTGTGAGTCTGTCCCCATTAAGGGCAGCTTCAAGGGTGTAGGGGTCAATCCCCCCTACTTTCCTGATTGCCTCCACCCACGTCCCATTGACGGCTTCAGCCAGGCTATCCTGTAGCCGCTCCAGTGCGGGCGCAAGCAGAGTGAGTTTCAGCATGCGCGGGAATCCATCGGCGCTGACCGACAACCGCCCTTTGGCGATCACGAGGAACCTAGAGGAATCAGCTTCAAACTTCCGCGAAAGCGTCTTCCAAGTCTCAATTTCAGCGTCATCTTCCGACACCGTGTGCGTGAGAAGGCCAATCCGCCAGGTGTCCGGAGCATCACGCAGCAGTAGGGAGATCTGTTCTTCGCCAGCGGTCTGAGAAGCTCCTTCTCTGCTGAAATCGCGGTCGAAGAGAATCAAGGTGCTCTTGCCATCAGTCAACAGACTGCTGCGCTTCCTCCGCCAGTCAGAGAGCGAAAGAGTCAAAAACTCACTTGACTCAGCCAGCAGCTCTCGGAGACACGCCGCGGCCGGCTCGTCCTCCTCTCCTGGGGCACCTACGCCATCTGGACCCAGGCGGCTGTCCACCACGTGGTGTATCTTCTTACGCTTATTCTCGTCGAGAGATGCCCACACGCCCCTCACTTCATCCACGAGGAGTTCGGCAGGGGTCGACGGGTCTCGTAAAAGTGCCACCTCAGGAATGACGTCTGCGATCGCCTCCAAATCGGCGGGAAATAGAGCCCCATCGGCCAGAGCTGCAAGGACAGCTTCGCCGGTATCCTCCTTTTCTGCATACCAGTCGTCTACGCAGATAACTCGTTCGACCTGGGCCAGTTCCATCAGCTCTTGGGACGCAGCTTTTGCGTCGAAAGTGGACCCAGCTTGCTTGTCTGCCTGAGCCGGAATCCAGGGCTCCCCGCCGTGCGCCACTGCATCGTCCGCACTCTCTTCATGCATCAACACGCATCCCCCCCAGGTTGATCTGAAATCTATACAACCGACCGTGGCTATTACGGTCCGGCGTTAGCTCAATTCCGCATCCCTCAGAGTCAAGCAACTGCGTCACAACATAGAGCCCGAGCCCTCTTCCTTCCCCCCGCTTTTTAAACGAGACAAAGGGTTCGAAGAGCGTCGACTCTACGCTTCGATCGATACCGCGACCGTTATCGCTAAAGATCAGGTAGGGCTCGTCGATCAAGAGCGAGACAGCAGGAGACTCTTGGGAACCCACCCTGTGATCCTGGAGGAGCCAATACTCGCTATTGAGTAGCAAGTTATCCAGGATTTGAGTCAGCTTTCCCCTGTTCACCTCGATCGTGAAGTCACGCGGCACTTCAACACTGAAAGAGAGCGGCCCCTTACTCCACCTATCGCGATGATAATCCGCTAGGTCTCCGCAAAATTCAGCAAGCGAGATCTTTTCCCTGCGTTCTCTCATGTAGCGCAGCGACGGGTTGAGGTGAGCGATCTGGCGCTTCAGAGCACTAGCTGCTGACTGGACGTACTGAATATAGTTCGAGAGGCGTCTATCCGCGATCTCCACCTCAGTAAGGTGCCGGCGGATCTGTGCACTCCTCACCGAAACCCCGTCGGCAACGTGAGCCACCTCGTGAGAGACGGCCTCGGCTGTGAGTCCCAGAGATACGGTTTCCCAGGCCTGGGCAAGCTGTGCGCGGAGTTGGTCCGATTGGTCTCGAAGAATTTGGAGTACAGCGCGCTCAGATTCGAGTGATTCAACGATCTCTTCGATTTCAGTGACCGACTGGCCAGTTCGCTTATCCCCAGCTTGCAGGTTTGACAACTCTTGGGCAATGGCTGGGTCGATTGACCCAGCAAAGAGTGACCGCTGACTTGCATCAAGTTCGCTCGCCACGCGCTCATGGCTCTTGGCAGTTGCTTCGGCCTCATTGCGTAACGTCCTAAGCCGCTGCTTGGCCGATACAATAGTGCGAGTCCGAGTGTCTTCAACGTGCTGAATCAAGACTTCCGAACTCGCCGTCGGATCTACGCCAGTGCTGATGACCTCGACTTCCTGACGATAGTCATTATAGGCACGGCGAATGAATGTCTGAAATTGCTCGGTGAAAGAACGCCAGCCCTGCAGGAGGCCCATTAGATTTCGATAATGTGGCGTATCAGCGAAACCTTCACGGTCTGTCGTTTCAACCAGTTGCGCATTCTGTCGAGCGGAGATGTCGATGAACCCGAGCGTATTCTCAGGACGTAGACCATAAAAGGACTTCCCGCTAGTCTGCGCCTTTCGCAGCCCTAGCCAATCTTCGTCCATTCGCACGCCAAAGCCGTCGCGGTACACCCTGATGCCCGCAAGGCTTTTTAGATAATTGCGGAACTCGCTACGATTATTGAATGCTTCAGGGTGCCCTTGCCCCAGAGTAATGTAATCTACCTCACCACGAAATGGGCCGGGATCGGCGGGAAAGTCGCCCTCTTTCGAGCGGTGCAGCGCCACATCGTCGAGAGCTCCCAGCTCGATCGACCTTTGGGCCTGTAGAAAATATGCCCCTTCGGCGGCATGGCAATTGAACGCCTGCATCTGCTTGGGCCGGCGAGTTCGCAGCCAGTCCAAGAATCTGTCGCCTGAGTCGGCCTGAAGAAGGGAATCAAACGCGGCTCGGTCTACCGCTCTGCCCTTTTCTTGGGGAGCCCAATAGGCCAGAGAAGCTTCCCCAACGATGTCTAGTTTACCGTTTGCGTAGTTGAGTAGATACCTAACCTCGGCTGCGTTGCGGACACGTGAGGGTAGGTCATATAGATCGATGCGCTCTTCATCGACCCGAAGAAGAATTTTGAGTCCTCTCTCATCGCCATACGGTGAGATCAATACGGACAGTTCTTTCTGCAAGGCAGAGGTACTGCCTTCGGGTCCGCTCTTAGCCGCATCACGCCATTGCTTCGGCTCCCGCAACTGCGTAACGGTCAGAGTGGTTCCAGAGGTTTCCTGCGTTGATCGAGTCAGTAGACGAAGATCGACATCGTTGAGTGACGACTTGCTTAGGAAATCACGCCAGTCAATGGTGATTTCGTGTTCAGCATCGTCTCCGCTTGGCTTCGTAACAATGGTGACAACGTCACCGAGTCTCTGTGCGCCCAGACGGCCCAGCCCTTTATCTCCCAGAGGGGTCCTGCCCAGGCGTGTGGAAAGTCCTCGCTCTTTCATTTCACGCTTAACAGAGTTGCTGATCGTGAGCCAGCCACGCCTAATTTGCTCGATGGTCATTCCTGACCCGTTGTCTTTGATGACAATCGATGGCTGGATTGGATGCTCGGAGTTAGCCAACCCTGTATTGATGACAATATCTGCCCACGTCGCGTCCGCGTCATAGGAATTTTTAACTAGCTCAATCAAAGCTTGCATGGAATCCGTGATGAGGTCCTCGCCAAGTTTGAAGACCACGGACGGATGAACCTCAAGATGAAGAATATCCGCAGGCCCGCGTTCCTCGTCACCGTTCGACACTGTGCTCTCCCTTCCTATGAGCGAGAGTCGGGGTCAGCGTAACAAGGACCACGCATGACCAAAACGCTTTCGGTGTTCATGGTCTCAACGCTTGCATTCCGGTAGGCCATTCTTTTTGTCCCGCCGGGAATTTTCCTCTCGAGCGTTTCGATGTGTCGAGATCCGCGAGACACCAATAGGTCTCGCACGATGGCGACCGTGGGGACCGAGACCCCGCTAATTTTCCGCTCGCCGAGGGTCCAGAACATCCAAGCATTGCTCCGCAAATGCGCCGTGATAGCGTCCAATGACTCATCAAGGTCGCGAACAAAAGCGATAAATCTCGACTGTGCGTTTCGTGGATGGCTTCGCAGCTGATCTAGGCAAATTGCGAACGCAGGCGACTTGCTCTGCAAGTCGTCAGCCCAATCAAGCGCGCCTTTAAGTTTTCCGCCAAGGCTGATTGAATCGATTGATCGGGTATTTTCAAGCAGCTCTTGACGCATACCCGGTACGTCACTTGCATCGATCCATTGAAGTGGAAGATAGCTGTGCTGCCCATAGGTGACCGTAGTAACATTGTCACCGTACGGTGGGGACGTCATAAGGATGTCAGCCGCGGCTTTAGTTCTCTGCGTGGGCACGCTTCTAGCGTCGGCAACATTGCATGAGATTGTAAGCGTTGGATTTGCCCGCAATCCTCTGGTCAATGCTTCTGCCTGATCTTTTAGCTGCTCAATCTGCGCCGCCGAGATTCGCAGGAACGTGTCGATCGTATCGATCTGGCGTGCTGCAATTTCCTCTATTTTGTAGGAATGTAGTTTGACTGTGGACGTCCGGCTATTACTCACAAGCCGGATGGTCTCCGCCATCGCCACCCAGAAAGCCTGGCGAATCGGCTTTCGTCGTTCCGCAGAAATTGCCCTCTTGAGCTTCGACAAATCGCGAGCCACGTCCGCCCGGAACCATTTATCTCTATTGTGAAAATCTACTGCCAGCTCGTCACTTAAGTCCGCCGTCACACGCAGTGCAATTCTCTGACGAACCCGGATCAGCAATTCGGGCTCGTATACCCGTGACTTCACGGTTGCAAGAAGCACAGCTAGCGGGTTGATATCTGTGCCTGAAAAGGAAAGCCCGCGACTCACTGACTCAAGCATGACAGTGCCTGACCCCATAAAAGGATCAATAACAGAGGAAACGGTTGAATCTACGGCTTGTACGTCCTCCAGCAGGGCTCCCTGCAGCTGAGGCACCATCATTGCCGGATAGGCAAAAATGCCGTGGCCGGCCTCGCGACGTGAGCGTCCCGAGAATGACCAGAACTCCGGTGCCAACGCGGCCCGTTCACGGAGCTTGGAAGCCAGCGCCTCCTCAATCTGCGGGGTTAGCCTCACCGGGGTCTCCCTACCCGCCCTCCTCGAGCTCCTACTTTGCGCTCTATCCTGATCAGTGTTGGACGCTCCTAGGCGACCCGTCGCACTCTCCATCGAGGCGGCCCCCGTTCCACGGTTGTTCAACGCGGCCCCCTGCCTGCCCTGTGAGGCACAAGTTCATAGATTGAATCAGATGACGCGGCGTCACGTCACCGGCCCTGCGGGCCAGAAGGGCCAGAAGTCGATGTCACCTTGGCCGATCTTGTTGCCATCGGCTCGCCTCCTCGTCAGCGGACGTGCTCAGACCTCGGCGACCTTGCAGTACTGGCTGCGCCCTGCAGCGGTTCACAGAGGCTCCCCAGAACATGCGAGCGTCATGCTGCGTTTACCGCCTCACGTACCGTTCGTGCCGCCAGCTGACTCCTGTTGCCGGCGTCTGTCAGTGCGCCACCCTGGCCACTGCCGCTTCAGCCGTCTCGGCCGAGCCAACGGCTCGGAAGCATGATGGGCCCCACACAGGCCTCAACGACGGCTCGTGTCCTGCTCATCGGAACAGGTAGTGACTCGCACGGTTGAACTCCCTGCCGAGATGCTGGCAGATGACGTGGACTATGTGTGGACGGGTCGCTGCTGAATCTTAGTCTGTGAGCATCTAACCAGCGGCTTTCCCCAAGACTCAAGCCATCTCCGGAGCGGTGTGGACGCCCTCGGAGTTTCAGTTTGTTGGCCAGGGACCTGCGGTCGGGCCGAGATGGGGAAGAGTTGTTCAGCCGGTGATGGCAGCGCGGCCGAGGTTTTTGAGTACGTCCTCAGTCGACAGCTGTGAGTCGCGCAACCTCTCGTATCCGGCAACGACCTCATCCGGGTCCAAGCCTGCCGCTTTCGCCTCGCTACGCAGGTCAGCAAGGTCGATGGCATCCCTAAGCGCCTGCTTGGCGGCTTTGGCGTCCTCATGCTGCAGCCGCTTGGCCGCTTCCTGCTGACCACGCTTCCACATGTACCAACCTCCGCCGGTTCCGCCTGCCACGAGGGCACCAGCAGCGGCAAAGAAGAGAATGGGCATCTCAGATCCTTTCGTTGCCGTTCATAGGCTGCCAGGTCCGTGCCACCATCACGGGCGATTCAGCGGAAAAAGGCGATCTAGCTCTTACGCCAACCACGACGTCGCTGCCGCAAGAAGACGATGAAGGGCACGGCACGGTGTTACCTCCAGCAACGCGAGTGGGCGAAGCGTGGCCGCGCCGAGCCGAACAAGAGGGCCACGCAAGCGCCGCGTGAAGATGGGTCAGCGATACGGGGTGAGTGTCTAACTGCGTGACGACGCCGGCGAACAACGAAGGACAAGCGCGAACAGCTGCGGAGCATCCCAGCAGTCGAGCTGATGCCTCACATCGGTCTGCCGCTCGTCCGGGCTGCGGCGCTGGGGCGCCGGTCCCGGCCGAGCGGCAGACCAAGGAACGCACACCGGGGAACACCCGGCGCATGAGGAGCGGTTTAGGCCGCAGGTGCTTCGCGGCGAGTGGTCATATGCGGTTGACCCGTCGGGCCACTACTCTCCGCCTCCAGTCCTGCCGTGATCAGCTGTGCCAGTAGTTCGGCTGCCCCAGGTCGAACGACTCCCAGCTGCACCAACCCATCGCCTGAAACATTGACGTCAGCGACCATGCCGGGAAAGTCGGAGTCCAGTCCGAGTAGCACCAGCTGATCGGCCAGGGCGCCGGCGCCTCCTCGGGCGCGGTTCCAGCCGCGGACGTAGGGCACGTCAGGAGCTAAGTTCTCCGCCCGTTTGGCCACCACTCCTCGCCGGTCGGTCATCGTGTCAGTTCCTTCCCTTGTGTTCTTGGACGGTGGTTGGGGCAGGGTCGGTGCTGGCGCGGTCTCTGCCGAAGCCGCTCGCCAGCGCCAGGCGGAGGAGTTCTGCGAGGCGTTCGGCCGTCTCGGGCGACACCCGACCCAGCTCGACGAGGCCATGTCCGAAGGCGTTCAACTCGGCGCGCAGGTAAGGGAAGTCCCTCTCCAGGCCCGCGCGTACGAGGGTGTCTCGCAATGCGGTGGTCGCGTTTCGGGCCGCGTACCAGCCGTCACTGTCGAGGGGCGACCACGCGGCAGCGTCTCGGCCGTCGGTCGGCTCGTTCGGCATCAGCGGTCTGTCTCCTCGGGAAGGGCAGCGACAGCCTCGTACGGGGTCGGGTACAGCTCGTCGAAGCGATCGATCCTGGCGAGGAGTTCTCCGGACGCAACCAACGCGGTTGCGAGAGCGACCGGGCGCAGGGGGTTTGCCTCCGGTCGGCGCGTGGGGGCGCGGAGCCACTGGTAGCGGTCGTCGGACAGAGGAGTGGGGCCGGGTACAACGACCGCACTGCCGTCGCCGAGGTAGCGGAACGGCGGTGGAGACGACGTTTCCCGTCCGAGGTAGAACGCGAAGGTCTCGCGGCTGTCCGAGCCGAGGAAGAAGCCGACCCGTTGGGCCTTGCGATCGGCGACCGATGGCCCGAAAGGCATTCCGCTGCGCTGGAGACGGTCGAACATCTCCAGCCCGAGACGCTCTTCCACGCTCAGCACGTCGAAGAGCCGGCCGGTCGGCACCAGACTGGGCCTGCGGGGATCGTCCGCCCAGATCTCCCGGCGCAGGGCCGGGTCGTCCGTGGCTTCGGACAGCCACTCCATGCCGCGCCTGGTCATCCTTTGCACGTCGTCTCACCCTCAGTCGGAGTACCTTGCGGCCCGATGCCGCCGTGCCTCCAGACTCATGGCCCGGTACGTGGCCTGGGCAGATGACGAGGGGTGACGGGGGATGACACATCCACACACGCCACGTCACCCCCCGTCAGGTCGGCAGGTGCAAACGATCTCCGATTACTGCCTGCAAGAAGCGATCACCAGCGCGTACATTCGGTCGGACAGGTCGAGTTGCCACGCCGGCGCATGCGCACGGGAGTGAAGGGTCACGTCTCCATGAAGCCGACCAGTGTCCGCTTACGAGAGGCTCGCACCAGTCGGGGCTGGAGCCAGCCGCGGCTGGTCAGGGAACTGCGCCGGGTAGCCGGGCAACGTGGGCATCAGTTGCCCTCGGATACCAGCGTGAAGCGTCGCATTGCCAGTTGGGAGAACGGCCACAGCTCGCCGGACGACTTCTATGGTCCCCTGCTCTGCGATGTCTTCGCGGTGGGTGCGGCGGAGCTGGGTCTGAGTGTCGGAGAAGCGAAGGACGCTCCTGTATTCGACGCTGCGTATCCCGCCAGCCCGGACGACGCAATTCAGACGGTCAGCCAACTGTGGCGCGCGGATCTCAACCAGTACGACCCTCTGATCTCGGCGGAGCCGTCCGAACCGGCGTGGAACGAGGCTTCCTTGCGGTGGCTGGTCGCGCCGGAGCCGGGCATCCCTCGCCCACGCACCGAGGGAACACGGGTCGGTCTCCGTGACGTGACCGCCGTCAAGACCACAGCCGACATGTTCGCTCAGCTCGACGACCAGTTCGGCGGAGACCACGCGCGGCACTCGGTGATCCAGTACCTCAGCAACGACGTGGCGCCACTGCTGCGCGGCCGGTACACCGAGCAGGTAGGCCGAGCCCTCTTCTCCACCGTCGCGGAAGCCACCCTGCTGGCTGGTTGGATGTCGTACGACGCCTGTCACCATGGGCTCGCCCAGCGGTATTTTCTCCAGGCACTCCGACTCGCCCAGGACGCCAACGATCGCCGGTTGGCGGGCAGCATCCTGTCAGCGATGAGTCATCAGGCAACATTCCTGGGGCGGTACACCCAGGCCGCCACTCTCGCCCGTGCGGCGCTCATGGGCATTTCCGCCGTGGCGACGCCGACGTTGCGGGCTCAGTTCCATGCGATGGAAGCCCGCGCCCTCGCCCGTACTGGTGATGTCGCTGCCTGCGAGGCTTCGCTGAGCGCTGCGACCAGGGCCCTTGAGAGCCGGAACAGCGGAGACGAGCCGGAGTGGATCAGCTACTTCGACGCCGCGGAGCTTGCCGCGGAGGCCGCGCACTGCTTCCGTGACGTCAACAGGGCTCGCCATGCGGTAACCCATGCCGAGAACGCGATGAGCGGCAGTCACGTGCGCAGCGACTTCTTCGCGACCATGGTCCTCGCCGACGCCCACCTACGAGCCGGGGACGTCGAAGAGGCGTGCCGCGTGGCCCTCGATGCGCTTGACCTGGGGGAACAGCTTAAGTCGGCCCGGTGCGTCAGTTATCTCGCCGAGTTCGGGCAGAACCTCTCCCGGGTGGAAAGCACAGCCACCCAGGACTTCCACCAGGTAGCCGCGGAGCACCGGCTCTGGCAGGCGACGGGCAGAGTGGCCAGCGGCTGAAGAGACGCTGGCCAGCAGTCAGGCAGGCAGTCAGTCAGTCACCGGACCGACAACGACTCTCAGAAGGGCCGCCAGTCCTTCCGGCTTCCGCCCGTCCGCAGAGCACGCAGACGCCGGCCGAACTCATCCGCGGAGCGCTCGCTGGTAGCGACCTGGTGACCGAGCCACGCCACCATCATCAGCTCCCGCAGGTCGGCCAGGGTCTCGTAGCCAGGCCAGTTCATCAGATCGAAGCCGTACCGGTGGACGAACTCCGCGTACTCCGCTTTCGAGTGCCAGCCGTAGCGGTCGTAGTAGAGCGCCGTCAGGATCAGGTCCCACTCGCGTGGGGCGAGTGTGAGACCGTCCAGGTCGATGAAGACCGCGTGGCCGTCCCGGTGGCGGAGGACGTTCCCGATGTTGGCGTCTCCGTGGATCATCCCGAAGGGGAGAACGAAGTCCAGGCGGTCGTAATCCTTGGCGAGCCCAGCCGCTCGCGCCTCCAGGAACTCGCGGTCCTCCCCCGCGATGCCGTCCAGTCCTTCGAGGGACGCCGTCAGCTTGGCCAGCGGATCGAAGTACGGCAGGCCGAGAGACTCCGGCTCTTCGAGCCAGTGGAGGCGGCGCAGCAGGTCGGCCAGTTCGCCGACGGTGGCGTACTCCTCGTTCTCCTGAACGCTCTCCCAGAAGGTCACCACTCGGCCGCGGACGACTAGCGGCTGAGCGACACGCGCCGGCACGCGCGTGGCCGGGAAGTTCTCGGTCTCCAGCCAGCGTGCCACCTTCACCGCCCGGTCCATCTCCACGCGTACCGACGGATCGCGTGCGATGCGCACGATGATGGGTGACATGGGCAGGCGGTACACCGCGTTCGACCCCAGGCGCAGCAACTCGGCTCCACTGGAGTCGAGTCCAGCCGACGAGCAGGCCTCTCGAAGGACGGGGGCCAGTGTCTCCGCGGTGAACTCCGCGCTGTTGCCGCCCGCTCCCCCGCTGCTGCCCGAGATCATGCTTCGACGATACGGCCCGGACCCACCGCCTGACAGGTCGCCCGCGCAATAGGAGCGTGATGATCTTGCTCAGGCTTCAGCCGCAAGAAGGCTCCGCCGCAGGTCAGGGCGCGGGGCGCCGCTCGTGCTCACCTGGCCTCCGGAGCCGTGTGCGCAGGTTCGAATCCTGCCGGGGGCACACTGTGCAAGTGTGCCCAAGACCCCGTCACCAGCGGAAACGCTGAGGCCGGGGTCTTCGCGTATGTGCAGGCGCATGAAAGCAGCCAGGCTCCCAGCGAGGCCAGCCACTGGCCAGTTGCCCAGGTCAGCTCCTGACCGAGCCGCAAGTCCACAGCTTCCCAAAATGGTGTATCGATGTCAGTGGTCAGTGCGAAGATCCCGGTCAACCAGCTGACTGGGAGAGTCATGGGCACATGGGACATCCACCCATTCGACAACGACACAGCCGCGGACTTCGCGAACGATCTGGACGACGCCGACACGCTGGAGCGTGTAGCCCTCATCCGCACGGTTCTCATGCGGGCTGCCCACAGCAAGGACTAGCTGGAAGCGCCCGAAGCCGAGGAAGCAGTAGCGGCTGCGGCCCTGGTGGCCGCCCAATGCTCCGATACTGAACCGGGCAACATTCCGTACGGTCCTGAAGAGCCGATTCCGACCCTGCCCGCGGACCTGAGGTTGGTGGCCGTCGAAGCCCTGGACCGGGTCCTCGCAGACGAGTCCGAGCTCTCCGAGCTTTGGGAGGAGTCCGAGGGCGGCGGAGCCTGGAAACGAAGCATCGGCCGGCTACGTCAGGCACTCGACCCGGCGCTTCAGGCACAAAGGGATGCGCTGTTCGGGATCTGAGCCGCGCCCCTCGCCGTGCTACTACCGGGTCGTTCCTGGTCCGTTCAGTGCCGCTTGGCAGCGGCCATCGACGACTGCCCGCAGAACAGCACCAGTGCATGTAGGGCCCTGCGTTGGTCCCCCTCTGAGAGACCCTTGAACCACTCGACGCCCTCGTCCACAGATCTGAGCTCCTGCGCGAGTTCGTTCAGGATCACCTCGTGTGTGTACACCGCAGACTTCGACCCCCATGATTCAGACCCACGGGACGCTCACCGCCTCCCGTGGGCATCTCCCCCGTCGAGCCCGCGCAGCACGCCTTTCAGGAGGTCCACGCAGCAACTGCGCCCCGGTCCCGTCCATTCCGGCCGCCCCGCACGCCTCGCGCAGGTCGACTGCCACGCCCTCCGCCGTGAACTACGTGGCGTCGCTGGCCGGTCCCTCGCTACTGCCCGGGATCATGGCTTCGACGATACGACGCAGCCCCACCCCCGGACAGGGGGCGCCCTCGCAATAGGGACGTGCTGTCCAGCCCCTCCCGTGGCTCGCTTCGTGTCTATGACGGGCGGTTCTCGGGGACGCGGGCGCCGGGGCACGGCGTGACCACGGCGCCGTTGCGGCGGGCGGGGGTGCGGGTGTTCGGCGAGGGGCAGGTTGCCGAGGCGGCGGGCTGCCCGGGTGAGCTTGAAAGTGCCGGTGCCTTGCGCTGGCCATCGCCTCGCGTTCGCCAACACCCCTAGCTGTCCCAGGCCTCAACATCAGTCCCACTCCCAGGCCAGGCCCACGATGCCCGGGCTGGCGTCCTGTTCCGTCAGGTGGGCGCTGTGGTAGCCGTTGAGGGGGATCGGTGTGACGTGGTGGCGGGGGGCGTGGGCGGAGCGGCGGGTGAAGCCGTAGCAGCGGACCGGGAGGGTCGGTGGGGCGAAGTAGACCTGGAGGAGGTAGTGGCCCACGGGGTAGCGGAAGCCCCGGGTGTACTCGGTGCACTCGCCGCCGGTGCCGTCGGTGATGCGGTAGCGGAAGGGCTGGGTCTCGCCGAGGGACAGGGGGCGGTCGAAGACCAGCTCCACGGCGAGGAGGGAGGCCGACTGATCGCCGCGCACGCGGCCCAGGCGGCAGTTGTCCAGGGGGTCGATCCGTACCCGGGTGATGTCGCAGCCGGGGTCGCCCTGGTAGATGGAGACGTACCGGTCGACGTTGCCCCGGTGTGCCCGTACGAGTTGCTGGACCTCGCGGCGCCACAGTTCACGTCGGGGGCCGAGGTGGACCTGCTCCGACTGGCTCACCGTGTGGAGGCGGTCCTCGGTGGGGCAGTCGAGTTGGTCCAGCAGGTGGAGGACCGCCGTGTCCGAGCCGATCAGCTCCTGGTAGCGGCGGGCCGCCCGGGTGGTGGTGCCCGTGGCTCCGCCTCGGGTCGGTTCCAGCAGGCGGAGCAAGGCGCCGGGGGCGATGTCCAGGATGTGTTCGAGTGCCCTGATCACCTGTACCGACTCGGGCCTTGCCGGTACCCGTTCGCCGCGCTGCCAGTAGCTGAGGCTGGTCACGCTGACCTGGAGGCCCTGTTCGGCCAGGTGGTGGCGGATGCGGTGCAGGGCGAGGCCGCGGCGTCGGACGGCCGTGCGCAGGGCCAGGTGGAAGGGGCCGGTGCGCAGGGCCCCGGTCAGCGCATCGGTCAGGGCATCAGGCAGGGCGTCGGGCGGGGCGTCGTCCGGTGGGGCGCTCTGCACGGGGCCGCCGGTGCCGGAGGCGCCGCCGGGGTGCGTATCGGTATGCATCACATCTTCACCTCCGCCGGTGGCCGGTCCCGTGTGCTTCGAGTGGATGTTCACACAGCAGGCGGTCGAAGGCACCGGGTCGGACGGGACGATTCCACGGCCGGTGCGCGGAGGGCCCGCGGGCGGGCGGTCGGCGATGCGGGTGGGGCTGGGCAGAGGGGTCGCGGTGCGATCCGGTCCGGCTTGTGCGGCGTTCACGGGTGTTCACACCGGGTTCACCGCTGAACCAGCCAGTTTTGCCGGCCTCTTGAACGACCGGACGCGCGGTCCGACTCTCGAGCCACTCCCCCCGGCCGGTCCCGGCGGTCCCGGCCCCCTGGTGCCCGGTTCCCGTCGTTCTCCCCTGGGCCCGGCCGGTGGTTCGTCAGGTGAACGGCCTTATCCGATGGGGTTGTTCACCGTCCCCACAAGGAGGGCATCCATGCGCTTGTCCCTGTCCCCACGGAGACGGCGGCGGTGGGCCGTCGCGCTCGCGCTCTCCGCGAGCGTCGGGCTGCTCACCCCGTCGGTGGCGTCGGCGTCGTCTTCGCCGTCCCCCGGCCACGCGGCGCCACCGTCCACCCTCGCTCGCTCGGCGGTCGGCGGCGGCAGCAGCAGCAGCAGCAGCGCCACCCAGGCCGAGTGGACCTGGCGCCGGCTGAACATCTCCATGCAGGCCCAGCAGTTGAGCAACTGGTGCTGGGCCGCGACGGGCGACACCGTCGCGGAGTACTACGGCCACGACTACTCGCAGAACCAGTTCTGCAACCTCGCCTTCGGCCGGGCCGTGAACAGCTCCTGCCCCAACTCGCAGGCCACCCTCGGCAACGACCAGCGGGCGTTCAGCTCGATGGGCATCAACCCGGGCCGGTACGTCGACGGCTACCTCAACTACGACACGATCACCCGGGAGATAGACGCTGACCGCCCCGTGATGTCGCGGATCCAGTGGCAGTCCGGCGGCGGTCACATGCTGACCGTGTACGGCTACGACGTCAGCAAGAACTGGGTGTACTGGGGCGATCCCTGGCCGTCGAGCAACCGCTACAACTGGGCCACCTACGGCTACTACGTCAACAACGGCTCCTTCTTCTGGACCCACTCCCTCTACGGAATCGGAGCGTGAGCCCGGCATGCGACCCCGACCCCGACCCCGACTCCGACACACCGTCCTGCTGATCGCGCTGCCCGGCCTGGCTCTCCTCGGGCCGGGTCCGGCGGCCGCCGCCGGCCAGACGGGACCCTCCAAAAGCCCTGTGGTGGCCGACGCTCCCACCGCAGCGCAGCTGTCCGACGCCCACCGGGCCGCCGGGGCCCCGGCCACCCTGCGGGTCCTGGAGACCTTCTTCGCCCGCGACGGCCTCCCGCCGGGCCGCAAGGGCAGACTCGGCCCCGCCCAGGAGGCCACCGCAGCCGAGGCCGCCGATCCGCGCCTGGTCGGCACGGCCGTACCGGTGTACTCGCTCAACCCGGAGTTCGTCACCGCGGCCTCGGCGGGCCGGACCCCGGTGGCCACGATGGAGTTCGCCGCGTCCGAGGCCGTCGACACCGACGGCGACACCGCCTCGGTGTGGACGGCCCGGGTCGCCGGGAAGTGGCAGGTGGTCAACATCGCCACCGGGAGCGACGAGACCGACTACGCGGCCCGCGCCGACGCCGGTTCGGTGGTGTTCCGGGAGCCCCAGCTGAACGCCTGGTACCGGTTGGCCGACGGCCGGGTGGTACCGCTGAACGAGGAGGCCCGCGCCTCCGTCGGCGCCGGGGGCACCGGACTGGCGCGCTACCAGCGCCTGGTGCACCAGCGGTACGCCGACAAGATGCCGGGGTCGCGGTACGACGAGCGCGGTTACGCCGGCGGGTACGACACGGGGGCTGAGCGGGCGCGGGTCGCCGCGGACGCCCGTACCGCCGACTCGGGGCCGGCGGGCACCGTGCCGGGCGCCGCCGGGGTGGGGGCGGCTGCCCTCGCCGTCGCCGGGGTGGCCGGCGGGCTGTTGGTCCGCCGGCGGCGGCTCACCGGGGGGTGAACCGGACCTGAGCCGACGGCCTCGACGGCCCCCGACGACGCCCACGGCGGTCGGGGGCCGTCGGGGATCCGTCAGCGCGGGGGCTCGGTGATCGCCTCCGCCAGGGGCTTGCGGGCCAGGTCCGGGACCTCGCAGTCGGGCGCCGCGTAGCCGACGGGGAAGAGGATGTAGGGGCGTTCGTTGCCGGGGCGTTCGCAGATCCTGGTGAGGAAGGCCATCGGGTTGGGCGTGTGGGTGAGGGTGCTCAGGCCCATCGCGTGCAGGGCGGTGATGAAGAGGCCGCAGGCGATGCCCACGCTCTCGTTCACGTAGTAGTTCTTGCGCAGCGAACCGTCCGGCATCGCGGTGCTCTTCTCGGCGAAGCAGACCACGATCCACGGTACGACGTCGAGGAAGCCCTTGTCGGAGTCCGTTTCGAGGCGGGCGAGCGCGGCGCGCCACTCGGGCGGGATGCGTCCGCCCTCGTAGTTGACCCGTTCCTCCTCCTCGGCGGCGAGACGGATGCGGTGCTTGGTCTCGGCGTCGCCGATCACGGCGAACTTCCACGGCTGGAAGTGGGCGCCGGAGGGTGCGGTGTTGGCCGCGGCGACGGCGAGGTCGACGCACTCGCGCGGGACCGGCTCGTCGCTGAAGAACCGCACGCTGCGCCTGCGGTCGACGAACGACACGAAGTCCCGCCCCCGCCGGATCATTTCGGCCTCGTCGTACCGGTCGGGGCGGTAGGGGACGAACGGGTGCGTGTGCTGCCTCACGGAACGGGTCTCCTCCTGGACGGGAGCACATAGGGTGGGACGGGAAGTGCCCAATGGGCAACAGAGGCGTCCGTCGGCTGTCGATTTGGCAGCTCAAACGGGATCGGGCTGCCCTTCGGGTGGCAGATCGGCAGGTACGGTGGCACGACAGGGGCTCGACCAGCTCGACGGCCGGATGCTGCGGCTGCTCCGGGAGCGTCCACGTGAGGGCCTGCTGGAGATCGCCCGCCGGCTCGGCGTCGCCCGCGGCACCTTGCAGGCCCGGCTCGACCGGCTGACCGGTTCCGGCGTGGTGACCGGTTACGGCCCGGACATGGACGTCGCCGCCCTCGGGCACGTGGTCCAGGCGTTCACGACGTTCGAGGTGGACCAGCCCGCCCGCGAGGCCATCGCGGCGCGCCTGCGGGCCGTTCCGCAGATCCTGGAGGCGCACGTGGTGACCGGCCCCGGCGACATCTGGTGCCGTATCGCGGGCACGAGCAACCAGCACGTGCAGCAGGTGATCGACCAGGTGCTCGAGGTGCCGGGGGTCCGGCGCAGTACGACGGTCATCGCCCTCAGCGCCGTCGTCCCCTACCGCGTCCAGCCCTTGGTCGACGAGGTGTCCGGCCTGTCGGAGCCACGCCTGGGCTGACTCCGCGGCTCCTCGGGTCCGTCGGGCCTCTCGCGAAGCCGGCCGAGCGGGGCTCAGCCCTGCCAGATCTCCCCGATGCGTCCCGCGTGGGCCGCGCCCTGGCGTCGGCCCTCCCGCGCCGCCCCGGGGATGCGGGAGGCGTCCAGGGCGTTGCGGCCGAAGGCGCGGCGGGCCGCCCGGTCGGGGGTCAGCAGGGCGACCCGGGCGCCGCGCGAGGCGAGGGTCTCGGCCTGGGTCCGCGCGCTCGGGCTCGCTCCCGCGCCCTTGGGGACCGGGGCCAGCACGACGACGCGCGCGCAGTCGTCGACGAGGTCGGCGTTGGTCGTGGAGCGGACGCCGCCGTCCATCCAACGGCCCGCACCGATGCCGATCGGCGGGAAGAGGGGCGGCAGTGCGCAGGTCGCCGACATGGCGTGCAGCAGGTCGACCCCGCTGTCGGCGTCGAAGGCGGTCGGTTCACCGGTGAGCGCGTCGACGGCGAACATCCGGACGGTCCTGTCCGGCCAGTCCCGCACGGGCAGTTGGGCGCCGATGGCGTCGAAGACCGCGCTCTGCGGCACGTCGCGCACGGAGAGCGCCAGCCGGCCGAGGCGCCCGACCACCGTCTCCGGGTCGCGCGAGCCCAGCGCGGCCCACAGGTACCTGACCGTCATGCCGAAGGTGAAGTCCACGTCCATCATGGCGCGTTCACCGTCGAGCTGCTCCTTGTAGAGGTCGGCCGGGGCCGAACCCCTGGCCAGGTCGAGGGCCAGCAGCGAACCCGCCGACGTGCCCGCGAGGACGTCGGCGTCCGTGAGGTCCACCCCCGCGTCGGCCAGCCCGGCCAGGACGCCGATCTGCCATCCGTACGCGGTCAGACCGCCCCCACCCAGCACCAGCGCCGTGTCCGCCACGTCCTCCACCCCTCCCATAGCGGGGACCACTCCCCGTTTTGCTGCCGAGCGCGACGCTAGCAGGTAAACGGGGAGTGGTCCACGTTTGGGGTGTCCCGTGCCCCACTCAGCTCCGGGCCAGTACCGTCCCCACCACCTGGCGCAGCATCGACTCCGGGTCGGGGGCGGGGCCCGGGGAGCGCCAGGCCACGAAGCCGTCGGGGCGGACCAGGACCGCGCCGCCCCGGGTCACCCCGTGGGCGCGCGCCCAGTCGGTCTCCTCGTCGTCCGGGATCAGGTCCGCCCCGGGCGACCCGCCCACGCGGTACGACTTCAGCGGCACCCGCATCCCGGCGGCCACCGCGGCGGCCGCCTCGTGCCAGCCGGTGGGCTGGGCGGCGTCGCTGAGCAGGACGAGGGAGTCCTCGTAGAGGTCCAGGGTGGACAGGCGGTCCTGGCCCCGGCGCACCCAGAGGTGGGGAGCCCGGCTGCCGGGCGCTCCGGTGAGGTCGAGGCCCTCCGGGACCACCGGGGTCGCCGGGTCGGCGCCGACCACCGCGCCCCGGGGGTAGCGGTAGCCGAGGGCGACGTTGAGGATCCCGCGCTGCGGGCCGCCGCCGGGACCGCCAGGACCCCCGGAGCCGCCAGGACCGCCAGGCCCACCGGTGCCGCCGGTGCCACGGCCCGCACCGCCGGGAGTACCCGCGCCCGGACCGCCGACCCCCACGACCGGCGGCGGCGCGAAGCCCGGGTGGCTGTGCTCGACCGAGCGATGGGCGGCGCGGGCGCTGGTGGCCTCCGCGACCGGGCGCCGTTCCGTGTCGTACGTGTCCAGCAGGGCCTCGCCCGCCCAGCCCTCCAGGACCGCGGCCAGCTTCCAGGCGAGGTTGTGGGCGTCCTGGATGCCGGTGTTGGAGCCGAAGGCGCCGGTGGGGGACATCTCGTGGGCCGAGTCGCCGGCCAGCAGGACGCGGCCGGAGCGGTAGCTGCGGGCGACGCGCTGGGCGGCGTGCCAGGGCGCCTTGCCGGTGATCTCGACGTCGAGGTCGGGATCGCCGATCGCGCGGCGGATGTGGGCGGCGCAGCGCTCGTCGGTGAAGTCCTCGACGGTTTCGCCCTGTTCGGGGTGCCAGGGGGCGTGGAAGACCCAGTTCTCGCGGTTGTCGACGGGTAGCAGGGCTCCGTCGGCGTTCTCGTCCGTCAGGTAGCAGACGATGAACCGGCGGTCGCCCACGACGTCGGCGAGACGGCGCGAGCGGAAGGTGATGCTGATGTTGTGGAAGAGGTCGCCGGGTCCGCTCTGGCCGATGCCGAGCTGTTCGCGGACGGGGCTGCGCGGACCGTCGGCGGCGACCAGGTAGTCCGCACGGATGGTGGTGTGCTCGCCGGTCTCCCGGCTCTTCACGATCGCCGTGACGCCCTCGGTGTCGGCCTCGAAGGAGAGCAGTTCGGTGCCGAAGCGCAGGTCGCCGCCGAGGTTCACGGCGTGCGTGAGGAGTTCGGGCTCCAGGTCGTTCTGACTGCACAGGCACCAGGAGCTGGGGCTGAAGCGGGCCAGTCCGCCGCCCGGGTCGATCTGCTTGAAGAGCCACTCCCCCGCGTCGCCGGCCAGGGTCGGCGCCTGGAGGATGCCGTGGTTGTCGGCCAGCGTGGCGGCGGCCCTGCGGATGTCCGGCTCGGTGCCGGCCACCCGGAAGATCTCCATCGTGCGGACGTTGTTGCCGCGCCCGCGGGGGTGGATGGAGGTGCCGGCGTGCCGCTCCACCAGGGTGTGCCGGACGCCCAGCCGGCCCAGGAACACCGAGGTCGACAGGCCCACCAGGGACCCGCCGACGACCAGGACCGGGACGCGGTGGGTCCGGTCGCCCCCGGGGGCGGCGCGGCCGGACCGGTCGGCTCTTTCGTTCATGATTCGTCCTCCGTTGTACGACAGGTGTGCGTCGGGAGTGGGTCGGTAGTGCGTCGGTAGTGCGTCGGACGCGCGTTCAGATCCGCGTCGGGGATGCGTCAGGGGTGCGAGGGGGGTCCGACCGAGGTGCGCCGGGGCCTTCATGCATGCCCCGTACGGCCCGTCGGGGCCCGCCACGGCGCAGGCTTCACCCGCTTAACCCTCCTGGTTCGCGGACCCCGCGGGCACGGCCCACGATCGTGCTTACGCGACCGTCGCACCCCGCCGGCCCGGCGGGCGCCGCCGACGATCGCCCCAGTCCACGAGGAAGACCGGAGAAGAGGTGGGCCGGATGACGGTCTCTCCCGTCGTAGCGACGGATGCCCCGACCACGGACGCGACGCGGGCCACGGCGGCGTCGGCGACGCCGCCCGCCGTGGCGACGGACGCCGGTGCCGTGTCGATATCCGCGTTCGACGGTTCCCGCGTGCGGGTCGTCCTGATGCTGGACGTCCACGACGGAATGCAGCAGGAGTTCCTGGACGCCTACGAGCGCATCCGCGACCGGGTCGCCGCCGTACCCGGACACGTCAGCGACCAGCTGTGCCAGTCCCTGGAGAACCCGACCCAGTGGCTCCTCACCAGTGAGTGGGAGAGCGCCGCGCCCTTCCTGGCCTGGGTCAACAGCGACGAACACCTCGACACCGTCGAACCGCTGGCGACCTGCGTCCGTGACACCCACTCGCTGCGCTACAGCGTCCTGCGGGAGACCGACGGGGGGCGCCCGGCGCCCGGTGAGCCGCGCTCCGCACCCCGGATCGGGGACAACGTCGTACGGCACGCCCTCACCTTCACCGTGCGGCCCGGCACCGAGGCCGAGACCGCCCGGCTGCTGTCCGAGTACGTGTCGCCCGACGCCCACGTGGACGGCTCCACGCGGCTGCTGCGCACCTCGCTCTTCATGTCCGGCAACCGGATCGTGCGGGCCGTGGAGGTGCGCGGCGATCTGCAGACCGCGTTGCGCCACGTCGCCCGGCAGCCCGGGGTGCGGGCCGTCGAGGAGGCGCTGAACCCGTATCTGGAGCAGGACCGGGACCTCGGCGACCCGCAGTCCGCCCGGCGCTTCTTCACCCGGGCCGCCATGCCCGCCGTCCACCACACGACGTACCCCGACCGGCCGGGCGCGCGCCGGGAACGGCTCGCGCTGCTCTACCCGGTACGCGACGGCGCGGGTCCGGAACTGGCCCGGCTGCTGGCCCGTCAGGACGCGTCCGCCGCCCGGAACCCGGACGGCCCGGTGCTGGCCGCCACCGTCTTCCACCGCGACGACCTCGTCGTACGGCTCGTCGACGTGGACGGCGACCCCGAGGGCGCGCCCGCCGAGGTCCTCGGCCTGCACGGGTCCGAGGGCGCCGCGGCCGCCGAGCGGCTGCTGGACACCGCCGCGGTCGGCGTCGACGGGCCGCCGGCCGAGGCGGCCACGCTGTCCCGGCTGCTGACCCGGGTCCGTATGACGCCTCTGACCGACCGGCGTTCGGCCGGTTCCTGAACCACTCTCCCCGACCGCGCGGCCGACCGGGCCCGACGGCGTGCCCCCGGTACGCGCGGCCCCCTCCCCGGCTCCTCCCGGCTTCCCCTCCCCCACTTCCTCCCGTCACCCCCGGAGTGAACGACATGACAGACCAGCAGGTACGCATCGTCTCCCTCGGCGACATCGCCCCGAACCGCCGCCGCGGCGGAGACCTCCGCGCCCTCCTCACGCCCACCACCGCCGGGTCGACCAGCGGCTTCATGGGCGTGGCCATCGTGCAGCCCGGCGACCGCATCGCCGAGCACTACCACCCGTACTCCGAGGAGTTCGTGTACGTCACGGAGGGCGCCCTCGAAGTGGACCTGGACGGGGTGCCGCACTCGCTCGGCACCGGGCAGGGGCTGCTGATCCCGCAGGACATGCGCCACCGCTTCCGCAACGCGGGGGATGTCGAGGCGCGGCTCGTGTTCCACCTGGGGCCGCTGGCCCCGCGGCCGGAGCTGGGCCACGTCGACACGGAGGACGCCGAGGGCAACGCGCTCCCCTGCGACGGTGCGCACGCGGGCCACGCGGGCCACGCGGGCCACGCCGGGCACGAGCGGCCCGCCCCCGCGGCCGAGGTGGTGTCGTGACCCGGCGCCGGGTCGCCGTCACGGGCATAGGCGTCGTCGCCCCGGGCGGGATCGGCGTGCCCCAGTTCTGGGGGCTGCTGTCCGAAGGCCGTACGGCGACGCGCCGCATCTCCCTGTTCGACCCGTCCGGACTGCGCTCGCAGATCGCCGCCGAGTGCGACTTCGAGCCGTCCGACCACGGGCTCGGCCTCGCCACCGCCCAGCGCTGCGACAGGTACGTGCAGTTCGCGCTGGTGGCCGCCTCGGAGGCGGTCCGGGACGCGAACCTCGACATGAACCGCGAGGACCCCTGGCGGGCCGGTGCCACGCTCGGCACCGCGGTCGGCGGCACCACCCGGCTGGAGCACGACTACGTCCTGGTCAGCGAGCGCGGCTCGCGCTGGGACGTCGACGACCGGCGCTCCGAACCGCACCTGGAGCGCGCGTTCACGCCGGCCACCCTCTCCTCCGCGGTCGCCGAGGAGTTCGGGGTGCGCGGGCCGGTGCAGACCGTCTCCACCGGGTGCACCTCCGGCCTCGACGCGGTCGGGTACGCCTACCACGCGGTCGCCGAGGGACGTGTCGACGTGTGCCTGGCCGGTGCGGCGGACTCGCCGATATCGCCGATCACCATGGCCTGCTTCGACGCCATCAAGGCGACCTCGCCGAACAACGACGACCCCGCGCACGCCTCCCGGCCCTTCGACGCGGACCGCAACGGCTTCGTGATGGGCGAGGGCGCGGCGGTGCTGGTCCTGGAGGACCTGGAGCACGCCCGGGCCCGGGGCGCGGAGGTGTACTGCGAGATCTCCGGCTACGCCACCTTCGGCAACGCCTACCACATGACCGGGCTCACCAAGGAGGGCCTGGAGATGGCGCGGGCCATCGACACGGCGCTGGACATGGCGCACCTCGACGGCTCGGCGATCGACTACGTCAACGCGCACGGCTCCGGCACCCAGCAGAACGACCGGCACGAGACCGCGGCCGTCAAACGCTCGCTGGGCGAGCACGCCTACGCGACGCCGATGAGCTCCATCAAGTCCATGGTGGGCCACTCGCTCGGCGCGATCGGCTCCATCGAACTGGCCGCGTGCGTACTGGCGATGGCCCACCATGTGGTGCCGCCCACCGCCAACTACACGACCCCCGACCCCGAGTGCGACCTGGACTACGTGCCGCGCGAGGCACGGGAGCGGACGCTGCGGCACGTGCTGTCGGTGGGCAGCGGCTTCGGCGGCTTCCAGTCCGCGGTCGTACTGAGCGGCAGTGAAGGAGGGCTGCGATGAGCGGACCACAACGGACCGGCACCGGCGGTGGTAGCCGACGGGCGGTCGTCACCGGACTCGGCGTGGTGTCGCCGCACGGCACCGGCGTCGAGGCGCACTGGAAGGCGGTCGCCGACGGCACCAGCAGTCTCGGTCCCGTCACCCGGGAGGGCTGCGCGCACCTGCCGCTGCGGGTCGCGGGCGAGGTGCACGGCTTCGACGCGGCCGAGACGGTCGAGGACCGATTCCTCGTCCAGACCGACCGGTTCACGCACTTCGCGCTGTCCGCGACCCAGCACGCGCTGACCGACGCCCGGTTCGGCCGGGCCGACGTCGACTCGCCGTACTCGGTCGGCGTGGTCACCGCGGCGGGCTCGGGCGGCGGAGAGTTCGGGCAGCGGGAGTTGCAGAACCTGTGGGGGCACGGCTCGCGCCACGTCGGCCCGTACCAGTCGATCGCCTGGTTCTACGCGGCCAGCACCGGCCAGGTCTCCATACGCAACGACTTCAAGGGCCCCTGCGGGGTCGTGGCCGCCGACGAGGCGGGCGGCCTGGACGCCCTGGCGCACGCGGCACTGGCCGTGCGGAACGGCACCGACACGGTGGTCTGCGGCGCGACGGAGGCGCCGCTGGCCCCGTACTCGATCGTCTGCCAGCTGGGCTACCCCGAGCTGAGCCGGGCCGCCGAACCCGATCGCGCCTACCGCCCGTTCACCGAGGCGGCCTGCGGTTTCGCCCCGGCCGAGGGCGGTGCCGTGCTCGTCGTGGAGGAGGAGGCGGCGGCCCGGGAGCGCGGGGCGGACGTGCGGGCGACGGTGGCCGGGCACGCGGCGACCTTCACCGGGGCCGGCCGCTGGGCCGAGTCCCGGGAGGGGCTGGCCCGCGCGATCCGGGGCGCCCTGGCCGAGGCGGGCTGCCGGCCCGAGGAGGTCGACGTGGTCTTCGCGGACGCCCTCGGGGTCCCGGAGGCCGACCGGGCCGAGGCGCTGGCGCTGGCCGACGCGCTGGGCCCGCACGCCGCGCGGGTGCCGGTCACCGCGCCCAAGACCGGGACCGGGCGGGCGTACTGCGCGGCGCCGGTCCTTGACGTGGCGACGGCGGTACTGGCGATGGAGCACGGGCTGATCCCGCCGACCCCGCACGTGCTGGACGTGTGCCACGACCTGGACCTGGTGACCGGCCGGGCCCGCCCCGCCGAGCCGCGCGCGGCCCTGGTTCTGGCGCGCGGCCTCATGGGGTCCAACTCGGCGCTCGTCCTGCGCCGGGGTGCGGTACCGCCCGAGGGCCGCTGACGACCGAACGACGACCACTGGCCACGGGCGGTGCCCGTGGCCGGCCAACCCGAGTCAAGGAGGACACCCATGACCGATCAGCAGCTGGACTACCAGGTGACCGTCGAGGAGCTGTCGGCGCTGATGAAGCGCACCGCCGGCGTGCACGTCGACCCGGTCACCCTCCGGCAGCAGGCCGACGACGGTTTCGACACCTTCGGCCTGGACTCCCTCGGCCTGCTGGGCATCGTGGCCGAGCTGGAGAAGCGGTACGGCCTGGGCCTGCCCGAGCAGGCCGAGCGCTGCAAGACGCCCGCGGATTTCCTCGCGCTGGTCAACGGCGCCCTCAAGACGGGAGTGTGACATGGCAGGGCACACCGACAACGAGATCACCATCGCCGCCCCGATGGAGCTGGTCTGGAACATGACCAACGACATCGAGAAGTGGCCCGGCCTGTTCAGCGAGTACGCCTCCGTGGAGGTGCTCGGGCGCGACGACGACAAGGTCACCTTCCGGCTCACGATGCACCCGGACGCCGACGGCAAGGTGTGGAGCTGGGTCTCCGAGCGGGTCGCCGACCCCGTCACCCGCACGGTCCGCGCCCAGCGGGTCGAGACCGGGCCCTTCCAGTACATGAACATCGTCTGGGAGTACGCGGAGACCGCCGAGGGCACCGTCATGCGCTGGACGCAGGACTTCGCGATGAAGCCGGACGCGCCCGTGGACGACGCCTGGATGACGGACAACATCAACCGCAACTCGCGTACGCAGATGGCGCTGATCCGGGACCGGATCGAGCAGGCGGCGGGCGAGCGGCGGACCGCGTCGGTGCTCGCCGACTGACACGTACGGACATCGGCGAAGGGCAGCACCCTCATGCACCACACACTGATCGTCGCCCGGATGGCACCCGGCGCGGCACCGGACATCGCGAAGGTGTTCGCGGAGTCCGACAGCGGCGAGCTGCCGCACCTGGTGGGCGTCAACCGGCGCAGCCTGTTCGAGTTCGGTGACGGCGTGTACCTGCACCTCATCGAGAGCGACGAGGACCCGGCCCCCACCATCGGCAGGCTGACCGGCCACCCGGAGTTCCGCCAGGTCAGCGAGCGGCTCGAACCGTACGTCTCGGCGTACGACCCGGCGACGTGGCGCGGTCCGAAGGACGCGATGGCGCGCTGCTTCTACCGCTGGGAGCGGACCGCCGCCGGCTGACGGCACTCCGTCCCCGCATCCGTCGGGGTCGCCCGGATCTGATCCGGGCGACCCCGACGAAGACGTTCCGGGGCATCGAACGGTTGCCCGCACGGACCGAATGTCCGCGTGAGAAGGGACACTTCGGAAACCGTGATGTTTTCGCACGTCCGTCCGCTTGGATCATCGGGGCACGACGGCACCGCAGTCCGCGGTGCCGGGCCGACCGGGCCAGCCCCGCCGACCAGCAGAGAGGACGCACACCGTGGGCCGATCCACCGCCCGCCGGGCCGGCCGAAGAACCGGGCCGGACGGTGCCGGACACAGGCCCCGCGCCCGCAGGCGCAGCCGCCGCGGACCCGCCCGGGCGGTCCTGGCCTGCCTCGCCCTCGGGGCGGTCCTGCTCACCGCGGGGGTGGCCGTCGCGTACTGGCGGGAGACCCGGCCGCCGGTGACGGACGACCAGGTGGCCGACGTCACGGACGCGCTGGACGCCTCGACCCGGACACCTTCGGCTTCCCCCTCCCCCTCGGCGTCACCGTCCCCGAAGGCCTCCGCGTCGGCCTCGGCGTCACCCTCGCCCTCCGCCACCACCATCGCCATTCCGGCGACCGGTCCCGGCACCTTCGTCACCGCCCGGGCCGACGGCTCGACCGTGGGCACCGGCAGCCGGGTGCGCCGCTACAAGGTCCTGGTCGAGGAGGGCATCGACGTCCGGCCGAGCGCCGCCGCCGACGAGATATCCGAGGTGCTCGCCGACCGCCGCGGCTGGACCCAGGACGGGACCAACTCCTTCCGGCTGGTCAGCGGCGGCTCCTACGACTTCGTGGTGAAGATCGCCACGCCGGGCACCGTCGACAGGATCTGCGGCGCGGCGGGCCTGCTCACCCGGGGCGAGGTCAACTGCAGCGTCGGCACGGACGTCGTGGTGAACCTCAAGCGCTGGGTGCTGGGCTCCCCGGAGTTCGACGGGCCGATCCACGAGTACCGGGCCCTGATCGTGAACCACGAGGTCGGTCACCGCCTCGGCCACGGCCACGAGACGTGCCCCGGAGCGGGCCGGCCCGCTCCGGCGATGATGCAGCAGATCAAGGGCCTCAAGGGATGCGTGGCCAACGCCTGGCCCTACGACGGGACGGGCGACTACCTGGGCGGCCCGGCGGTGCCCTGAGCCCGGCCCCGGGCCGGCGCGGCGCGTTCGGCGGACGGTTCGCGGGACAGGCCCCGGGGCGGGGGGTGATGATCGGTCCATGACCACCACACCGCGCTTCGATCCCCGTGCCCTGCTGGCCGAGAGCCGGCTCGGCGTACTGGCGACGATCAAGTCGGACGGCCGCCCGCAGCTCTCGCCCGTCATGCCCGCCTACGACCCCGAGGCGGGCGTCATCCGGGTCTCCACCCGCGAGGGCCTCGCCAAGACGGCGAACCTGCGCCGGGACCCGCGGGCCACCCTTGAGGTGACCGCCCCGGACGGCAGGTCCTGGGCCACCGCCGAGGGCGTCGCCACCCTCACCGGTCCGGGCGCCGACCCGCACGGACCGGAGGTCGAGGCGCTGGTGGAGTACTACCGCGCCGCGGCCGGGGAGCATCCGGACTGGGACGAGTACCGGTCGACGATGGTGTCCGACCGCCGGGTGCTGCTCACCATCACGGTCGAGCGCGTGTACGGCGCCGACATCGGCTGACCGGCGCGGCGTCGGCTCGGGAGCGGGTCCCGCACCGGCCCCGCAAGTTTTGTGCCGGACCGGTGAAGGATCCGCCCGCCGCTTCCGTACCTCCTGGCGTACCCGTATCGCGTCGCCCCTGGAGGCACCATGCGCCTGTCCCGCAGCAGGATCGGAGTCGTCGTCCTGTTCGGTGCGATGACCCTGACCCTCACCGCGCTGGCCTTCCCGGCCGTGCTCGGTCTGGACAAGGCCGACGGCAACCAGAACCGGGTTGTGGCCAGCACGAAGTTCGGTCCGCTCACCGAGGCGGACCGCGACTTCGTGGTGAAGGTCCGCGCCGCCGGACTGTGGGAGTACCCGCTGGGCGAGATGGTGATGGAGCGCGGCACGACGAAGGCGATGAAGACGGCCGGGGAGCACCTGGTCGTCGGGCACGCCGGACTCGACGCGATGTGCCGCGAGATCTCCCCCGAGCTGGGCATCACGCTGCCCAACCGGGCCTCCCCGCAGCAGGAGGGCTTCGTGGCCACCGTGGACGCCAAGAGCGGCGGGGAGTTCGACTCTTCGGCGGTCAACATCATGCGGGTGACCCACGGTCAGATCTTCCCGGCCATCGCCAAGATCCGGGCCTCCACCAAGAACACCCTCGTGCGGCAGCTGGCGGACCTGGCCAACGACACCGTGCTGGACCACATCACGGTGCTGGAGAAGACCGGGCTGGTCGAGTACGACGACGTCACCTTCAAGCAGACGGGCCCGGCGAAGCTGCCGAGGGAGAAGGTCACCCCGCCCCCGCCGCAGCCCGGTGAGCGGGTGCTGGTGCTCAGGCCGCGCCCCGACCTGAACGTGAACACCGCCTCCCCGACGCCCACCCCGTCCCCGGCGGCGCCCTGAGGACGATTACGACCCAGTCACGACCGGCGGCACGGGGAACGGGCCGCCGGTCGCGCACGTTCTTCGCAGGTGGCGGCCGACGGTGTCCGCCGGGCCATGACCATCCGGTGCCGGAGCCGGTGGTGGGCGGCCGTTCCCCTGCTCCCGCCCGCGTCCGTCCGGGGCCGACGACAGGAGGAGCGGGACCATGACCGCTTCCGGACCGGGCGGCGGCGACACCCCGGATGGACCGGACGACGCGCCGGCCGTGCCCGAGTACGTCTGGCGGCTGTTCCTGGAGGACGACGAGCGCGCCATCCACGCCTCCGCCCCCCGGGAACCGGCGGCACGGGACCGGGTCCCCGGCTCGCAGCCGGAGCCTCCCGCCGACCGCCCCGGCCGCGCCCGCGACACGGTCGGCGAGCCGTGGCGCCGGGAGGACGCGTGGGCCGGACCGTCCTGGCGCGAGCTGGACGGACGGGCCCGGTTGCGGCGGACGGGCCGCGTGCTCGGCACGGCGGCCGCGGTCGCCCTGGCCGTGACCGCGTGGTCGCAGCTGACCACCGGCCCGGCCACCCCGGGCGGCGGCCCCGCCGAAACGATCGGGCAGCGCCTGGAGGAAAGCCCCGCCCTGCCCTCGCCGGCCTCCGTCGCGGACACGCCGGCGTCCACCGAGTCCGCCGGCGCGAGCCCCGCCGCCTTCGAACCCAGCCCCGCCGCCTTCGAACCCAGCCCCGCCGCCTTCGTACCCGCCCCGTCCGCGATACCCCGGGCGCCCACGTCCACCCGGACCTTCGACTGACCGAGCGGCGGCCGGCTCCGGGTCAGGCGCTGCGCCTGCGGGACGCCGTCTTCTTGGCGGTGCCCTTGGCCGCGTCCTTGTCGCCGCCCCGGGCCGTGCTCCTGGCCGTGGCCTTCTTGGCGGTGCCCTTGGCGGGACTCCTGGCCGCCGTCTTCTTCGCGGACCCGGCGGACTTGGCCGTCGACTTCTTCGGCTCCGCCCTCTTCGCCGCCGCCTTCTTCGCGGCCGTCGACGTCGACTTCTTGCCGCCGGTCTCCTTCGGGGCCCGGGACGAGGTCTTGCGCCGCGGCAGGGATCTGACCTCCGCCTCCTCGGCCGGGCCGCCCGCCTCCTCGCCGTCCCGGGACTCCCGCGCCGCCCGTACGCTGCTCTCCAGTGCCGCCATCAGGTCGAGCACCTTCCCGGGCGCCGCCTCCTCGCGGGCCTCCGGGGGCTTCTCACCGGAGGCCTTGGCGGCGACGACCTCCTCGACGGCCTCCCGGTACTCGTCGTGCAGGTCGTCCAGGTCGATCTCGCCCAGGGTGTCCATGAGGGCGTCCGCGAGGTCCAGTTCCTGGTCGCGCACGGTGACGCCGGACTCCGGGGCGACGCCCTCGGGGGCACGGACCTCGTCCGGCCACAGCAGGCCGTGCATCGCGATGGCGTCGCCGACGACCCGGAGCATGCCCAGCCGCTCCCGGCCGCGCAGCGCGAACTTGGCGATCGCCACCCGGTTGCTGCGCTTGAGCGCCTCGCGCAGCAGCGTGTACGGCTTGGCGGCCGGGGCGCCGCTGGCCGCGAGGTAGTAGGCGGAGCCCATCTGGAGCGGATCGATGCGGTCCTCGGGCACGAAGGCGACGATCTCGATCGTGCGGGCCGTCGGGATCGGCAGCTGGGACAGGTCCTCGTCGGTGATCGGGATCATCGAGCCGTCGGCGTCCTCGTAGGCCTTGCCGATCTCGGCCTGGGTGACCTCGCGGTCCTCGAGTTCGCACACCTTGCGGTAGCGGATCCGGCCGCCGTCCTCCGTGTGGATCTGCCGGAAGGAGACCGAGTGGCTCTCGGTGGCGTTCACCAGCTTGATCGGGATGCTGACCAGGCCGAAGGAGATGGCGCCGTTCCAGATGGATCGCACGTGCAGCACCGTTCCTTTCGGGCGTTTTGTGACTGTTTCATGAGATTCTCATGGTATGGCGCCGATGACGGAAGTGGAGGGGCGGCGGGTGGCCCTCAGCAACCTGGACAAGGTGCTGTATCCCGCGGCCGGCCTCACCAAGGGCGAGCTGCTGCACTACTACGCGACGACCGCCGAGGTGCTGCTGCCGCACCTGCGGGACCGCGCGGTCTCCTTCCTGCGGTATCCGGACGGCCCGGACGGCCAGGTGTTCTTCACCAAGAACGTGCCGCCGGGTACGCCCGACTGGGTCACCACGGCCGAGGTGCCCCGCTCGGAGGGCCCGGCCCGGATGGTGCTGGTGCAGGACCTGGCGAGCCTGATGTGGGCGGCGAACCTGGTGACCGAGTTCCACACCCACCAGTGGACCTTGGACGATCCCGGCGAGGCCGACCGGCTGGTGTTCGACCTGGACCCGGGGCCGCCCGCGACCGTGGTGCAGTGCTGCGAGGTCGCGCTGTGGCTGCGGGAGCGGCTGGCGGCGGACGGGATCGAGGCGTACGCCAAGACCTCCGGGGCCAAGGGGCTGCACCTGCTGGCGGGGGTGCACGGCGCGTCCTCGGAGCGGGTGTCGGAGTACGCGAAGGGGCTCGCCGTGGAGGCGGAGCGGGCGCTGCCGAAGCTGGTGGTGCACCGGATGACGCGCAGCCTGCGGCCGGGGAAGGTGTTCGTGGACTGGAGCCAGAACGCCGCCCGCAAGACCACGGCCGCCCCGTACACCGTGCGCGCCCGCGACGTGCCCGCGGTCTCCACGCCGGTGACGTGGGAGGAGGTCGCCGGGTGCGGGCGGGCGGAGCAGTTCGTCTTCCTGACGCCGGACGTGGGGCGGCGGGTGCGGGACCACGGCGACCTGCTGGCACCGCTGTTCGACCGGCGCCGGGCGGCGGCGCTGCCCTGAGCCCCGCCCCCGGACGGCCCGCGCCCCCGGACGGCCCGCGCCCTCGTACACGGACGTGCCCTAGGACGCGGGCGGGCCCTCGGACGCGGGCGGGCCCTCGGACGCGGGCGGGCCCTCAGACGCGGGCGGGCCCTCAGACGCCCTGCCAGGTGGCCCGGTCCCGGGCCATGGCGTGCAGGGCCTCCACGTCCGCCGGTTTCAGCACCCCGCCCGTCCGGGCCAGGTCCGGCAGCTCCCGGTCCGTGAGGACGCGCACCGAGCGGGGCGGGGCGGTGACGGTCACGTGCGCCGCCCCGACGAGGACGAGCACCGGGCGGACCTCGGCCGTCAGGGCGTACGAGGCCCGGTCGGCGTCGGCCCGGACCCGGTCCAGCAGGGGGCGGGGGGTCCGGCGGCCCGGCGCCACCAGCGGGTCGGTGATCCGCACCCGTTGGCCGCGGGCGGGCAGCACGTGGAGGGCGAAGAGACCACCGGGCCCGATCAGCAGGTGGTGGACGCGGTCGCCGCCGGGCAGCGGGAGGGAGTGCAGGGTACGCAGGCCGGCGCCGTCGAGGCGGTCGAGGGCCGTCCCGGTGGCCTGCTCGGCGGCCAGCGCCCGGCGGCGCGGGTCGGGGCGCAGCCGGTGTGCCGGCCCCGGCTCGCGTTCCAGGGCGACCAGGAGGGCCTCGCCGGGCCGGTTGGGGGCCAGGTCGTCGTCGGGGTGCAGGGTGAGCCGGGCCAGCTCGGCCGGGGTCGGGACCGGCGGCGGGCCGACCGTGACCGGGCCGGTGACGAAGGGGGCGAGGGCCTGGAGCACCTCGGCCCTGCGGTCGTCGCTCAGCAGGTTGACGCGGGCCTCCTCGCGGTCGTACCAGGCGACGTTCCCGCCGTCCGGGAGGCAGACGTAGAGCCGTTCCCGGCCGTGGCGCCGGGTCGGCACGACGCGCAGTCCGTCCATGCCATCACCACCCCCGTCCATGGGACCAGGCGAGGTGCCGCCGGGGCAAGAAGCCGGTTGCTTTCGGGATGAGTTGGGCAGACCCTGGGCGGGACCGGGGAGGTGGCTGTGCGTACCCGTGGGAATGGTCCGGACGTGCCGGCCCCGGAACGGCCGTGGGACGAGATCGTGCCGGGCCTCTGGATGGGCGGGCACGAGTTCCGGCCCACGCCGGGGCGGCTCGAGTTCGCCGTGGTGCGGGACGAGTTCGACCTCGTGCAGACGCTGCTGCGGCTGCCCGGGCACGGGCCGGACGAGGGGGTCGAGCACCATGTGTGGCCGATTCCGGACGGGCCCCTGGACGGCACCCAGCTCGCCGGGGTGATCCGGCTGGCCCGGGCCGCGGACGAGGCGCTGGACGGCGGCCGCAAGGTCCTCGTCCGCTGCTACCACGGGTACAACCGCTCGGGTCTCGTCGTCGCGCACACCCTGATGCGCCGGGGCAGCGGCGCCGAGGAGGCGATCCGGCTGGTCCGGGCCCGGCGCTCGCCCTGGGCGCTGCACAACGAGCTGTTCGTGGCCTATCTCCGGGCCGGCCTGGCCACCGTGCGGCTGCTGGAGGAACTGGCCGAGTAGCCCGGCGGGCCCGTGCGCACGCAAAATGGCCTTCCGTACGGCGTCGCGTGCGGTGCCGCGATGCCCGCGGTGCCGCCCGCGGCCGTGCGGGACCGCCGACGCCGATCACCGAACCCCTGGAGTGCAGTGCTCCCGAGCCGCCGCGGGCGCCCCGCCCGCGTCCCCGCCGCCCTCGCGCTGCTCCTGGCGGCCGCCGCGACCGGCGTGCTGGCGGCCTGCGGGGACACCGGCGGCCTGGAGAGCGCCGGGGCGACGCCCGCCGCGCACAATCCGGCCCGGCTGTGGCCCGGCCTGACCCCGGCGTCCAGTCCGGCGTACGACATCGGCGAGGTGGAGCACGCGCCGGTGAAGGGCGTCGCCGTGCCCGGTGGCGACATCCGCAGGGCGGACCCGGTGGCCGCGGTGCGGGCCGAGATCGCCGCGCACCCGGACGACTACGCGGGCGCCGGGGCGCGGTACCACGAGACGTCGGTGCGGATGGCGGACTGCGGCGCGGACGGCGCCGGTGACGAGCCCGGCGGCTGCCCGGTGCTGCGGCCGTACTACCGCGACCTGACCGGTGACGGGCGGCCCGAGATGACGCTGGGATTCCGGCTGCTGCCGGACCGGCTGACCGCCGTGCGGGTCTACACCGTCGAGAAGGACCGGCTCGTACGGGTGATGTCCTACGAGGACGCCGTGAGCGCGGTCGAGCTGGCCGGGCGGACGGTGATCGTCCGCTCGCCCTCGGAGGTCGCGGGGTACGAGTACCGGCTTCAGTGGACCTGGGACGCCGACCAGCGGGCCATGCTGCTGACCAGCGACGAGATGCTGCGCACCGACGACGGAGGACGGCACGCCAAGCGACCTTCCGCTTCGCCGTCGCCCTCCGTGCCGCGCGCGGCCGAACCGTCCGCGTCGCCCTCGGCGAGCGCCCGGTGAGGCTCGCCCTTCCCCGGTGGACCGGACCGCTGGCCGTGAAGGCGGCCGTCTTCATCACCGTGATGTGCTGCGGGCTCGCCGCGCTGCTCGGCGTCCTGGTGCACGTCTCGGTGACCAACCGGACCGTCGGCCAGGCGCGTGACGCGGCCCTGTCCCGGCTGGGCGAGGCGACGGAGTCCTACGAGGCGGGGGACCCGCTGCGGCGCGGGGCCGGCATCGACCCGGCGGGGCTGCCGCGGCCGCTGCGCGAGCTGGCCGCCTCGGGCCGGCGCGGCACGATGCTCGCCGAGTACGCGGGGCGCCCCACGATGTGGGCGGCGGGGTCAGCCGACGGCGGCCGGGCGCTGGCGGTGCGGGTCGACCACTCCCAGGGCCAGGCCACCATCGACGGCCTGGACGGCACGCTCGTGTGGTCGTCGGCGCTGGCGATCGGGGCGACGCTGCTGGTCGGCGCGTTCGCGGTGACGCGGGTGACGCGGCGGCTGCACGCGACGGCGCGGGTGGCGCGGCGGATCAGCGCGGGCGACCTCGACGCGCGGGTGGGCGATCCGCGCGCGCAGGATCCGACGCGCCCGCAGGACGAGGTGGCCTCGGTCGCCGCCGCGCTGGACTCCATGGCGTCGTCGCTGCAGGGCAAGCTGCTCGCCGAGCAGCGGTTCACCGCGGACGTGGCGCACGAGCTGCGCACCCCGCTCACCGGACTGCACGCGGCGGCCGAGCTGCTGCCGCCGGGCCGCCCCACCGAGCTGGTGCGGGACCGGGTGGCGGCGCTGCGCACGCTCACCGAGGACCTGCTGGAGATCTCCCGGCTGGAGAGCGGGCGGGAGCGGCCGGCGACGGAGCCGGAGGAGCTGGTCGCGCTGGTCCGGCGGGTCCTGCGGGGCTCGGGCACCGGCACGCGCGTGGACGTCGTACGGGACGCGCGGGTGGAAACCGACCGGCGGCGTCTGGAGCGGGTGCTGGGCAACCTGGTGGCGAACGCCCACCGGCACGGGCGGGCGCCGGTGGTGCTGACCGTGGACGGTGCGGTGATCACCGTGCGGGACCACGGGGACGGCTATCCGGAGTACCTGCTCGCGCACGGGCCGCAGCGCTTTCGCACCGAGGGCGGGACGAAGGGGCACGGCCTGGGGCTGACGATCGCGCTGGGGCAGGCCGAGGTGCTCGGGGCGCGGCTGGAGTTCACCAATCCGCCGGACGGCGGTGCGCTGGCCCGGCTGACGCTGCCTCAGCAGCCCTGACCACGGCGTCTTCCCCGATGGCTCAGTGCGGCGGGCGGGGCCTGCGGTGCGCTCCTAATGTGGCGGTTAGTCACCTGAAGACCCGTTCGCTCCCGGGAGGTACTCCCATGTCGCCACTGTCCGCACCGGCCTCGCGTTCACCCCTGGTCCGCGGCCTCGCCACCGTCCTCGCGGCCGGCGCGCTCGCCACCGCCGTCGCCGTCACGCCCGCAGCCGCGAACGACGCGTGGGGCGGCGACACCGGTTCCACGTCCGCCGTCACCGGCGGTGGAAACCGGGGAGGAGACGGGGGAGGAAACGGCGGCGAAGCGTGGGGCGGGAGCGACGGCCGCCAGGAGCAGGGCCGCTACCGGGGTGTCGTGACGGCCGACCGGCTCGCGCTGCGCACCTCGCCGAGCCGTGGTGCGGACGTCATCCGGTACGCCCACCGCGGCGAGGTCGTCTCCATCTACTGCAAGACGCCCGGCTCCAGGGTGCAGGGCAACCCGCTGTGGTACCTCCTCACGGACGGCACCTGGGCCTGGGGCGCGGCCCGGTACATCGACAACATCGGCCCCGCGCCGCGCTGGTGCTGAGCCGGACGCCGCGCACACCGCACCATTTGGGTAAGTTCCGGACATGACCAAGGCCGGAACCGGAACCGGGATCACCGTGGCACAGGCGGACACCCCCGCTCCCGTCGCCCGGCTCCCCCGGCGCCGGGGCATCGAACTCGCGCTCATCCTCATGGCCGTCCTGCTGTCGGTCTTCGGCTACTGCAACGTCGGCCTCGCCCAGCACGACGCCCTTCCCCCCGGCGCCGCCGGTTACGGCGCCGGGCTCGGGGTGCTCGCGTTCCTCGCCCACCTGGCGGTACGGCTGCGCGCCCCGTACGCCGATCCGCTGCTGCTGCCCATCGGGGTGCTGCTCAACGGCCTCGGCCTGGTGCTGATCTACCGGCTCGACCTGGAGACGCCGGGCGACCGGGCGGCCCCGACCCAGCTGGTCTGGTCGACGCTGGGTGTCGCGCTGTTCATCGTGGTCGTCCTGCTGCTGCGCGACCACCGGGTCCTGCAGCGCTACGCCTACGTGTGCGTCGCGGCGGCGCTCGCCCTGCTCACCGTGCCGATCTTCTTCCCGGCGGTGAACGGCGCCCGCATCTGGATCCGGATCGAGGGCTTCTCCATCCAGCCCGGGGAGTTCGCCAAGGTGCTGCTCGCGGTGTTCTTCGCCGCCTACCTGGCCGCCAACCGCAGCGCGCTGGCCTACGCGGGCCGCCGGGTGTGGCGGCTGCAACTGCCCACCGGCCGGGTGCTCGGCCCCATCCTGGCGGTGTGGCTGGTCAGCGTCGGCGTCCTGGTCCTGGAGCGGGACCTGGGCACCTCGCTCCTCTTCTTCGGCCTGTTCGTGGTCCTGCTCTACGTCGCCACCGGCCGCACCGGCTGGATCGCCGTCGGGCTGCTGCTGGCCTCGCTGGGCGCGGTCGCCGTGGGCTGGCTGGAGCCGCACGTGCACGGCAGGGTGGAGGACTGGCTGCACCCCTTCGCGTCCATCGAGGCGGGCCACGGCCCGAACCAGCTGGCCCAGTCCCTCTTCGCCTTCGCGGCGGGCGGGGTGACGGGCACCGGTCTCGGCCTCGGCCACTCGGTCCTGATCGGCTTCGCCGTCAAGTCGGACTTCATCCTGGCGACGGCCGGTGAGGAGCTGGGCTTCCTCGGCCTGAGTGCCGTCTTCCTGCTGTACGGGCTGCTGGTGGAGCGCGGCTACCGGGCGGGGCTCGGCGCCCGCGACCCCTTCGGCCGGCTGCTCGCGGTCGGACTCTCCTCGATCGTCGCGCTCCAGGTGTTCGTCATCGCGGGCGGCGTGACCGGGCTGATCCCGCTGACCGGCATGGCGATGCCGTTCCTGGCGCAGGGCGGGTCCTCGGTCGTCACCAACTGGGCGATCGTGGCGCTGCTGATCCGGGTCAGCCACGCGGCCCGCAGCCAGGCCGGCGGGCGGGCGGAGCCGTGAGCGGGGAGCGCCTGCGGTGACCCGGAACATCCGGCACGCCGCCGTCTTCTGCGCCCTGCTGCTGGTCGCCCTGGTGGTCAACGCGGCCCGGGTGCAGATCGTCCAGAAGCCGGAGTACGACGACAACCCGGCCAACCGCCGCCCCGACATCGCCCGCTACCAGCAGCCGCGCGGCGACATCCTGGTCGGCGGCAGGGCGGTCACCGGCTCCCGGGACACCGGTGAGCACCTGCGCTTCGAACGGACCTACGCCGACGGGCCGATGTACGCGCCGATCACCGGCTTCGCCTCCCAGGCGTACGGGACGACGCTGCTCGAGCACGCCGAGGACGGCCTGCTGTCCGGCGCCGACCCGATGCTCGCGCCGCTGCCGCTGTGGAACGACGTGACGGGGGCCCACAACCCGGGCGGCGACGTGGTGACGACGATCGACGGGGCCGCGCAGCGGGCCGCCTTCGAGGGGCTCGGCGGGCGCAAGGGCGCGGTGGCCGCGATCGAGCCCGCCACGGGTCGCGTCCTGGCCCTGGTCTCCACCCCCTCCTACGACCCGCAGCTGCTCGCCGGCAACAGCGCTGCCGCCACCCGCACCTGGAACCGGCTGAACGCCGACCCCGACAAGCCGATGCTCAACCGGGCGGTGAGCCGGACCTATCCGCCGGGTTCGACGTTCAAGGTGGTCACCGCGGCGGCGGCGCTGGACGCGGGCGTGATCCGGGACCTGGACGCCCCGACCCGCTCCCCCGACCCGTACACCCTGCCCGGGACCCGGACGAAGCTCACGAACGAGGCCGACGGGTGCCGGAACGCCTCGCTGCGGGAGGCGTTCGAGTGGTCCTGCAACACGGTGTTCGCCAAGCTCGGCGTGGACGTGGGCGTGCGCGGCATGACGGCGATGGCGGAGGCGTTCGGCTTCAACGACGACGGGCTGCGGGTCCCCTTCCCCGTCGCGCGGAGCACCTTCGACACCAGCGTGGACCGGGCGCAGCTCGGCCTGTCGTCGATCGGCCAGTACAACACCCGGGCGACGCCGCTGCAGATGGCGACGGTGGCGGCGGCGGTGGCGGGCGGTGGCCAGGTGCGCTCGCCGTACCTGGTGGAGCGGACGCTGCGGGCGGGCGGCAGCCTGGTGGCGGCGGCCGGGTCACGGCCCTCCCGCGAGGTGATGCGCCCCTCGACGGCGGCGCTGCTCAAGGAGCTGATGACCGGCGTGGTGGACAAGGGCACCGGCGCGAAGGCGGCGATCCCGGGCGCCACCGTCGGCGGCAAGACCGGCACCGCCCAGCACGGCGTCGGCAACTCGGGCACGCCGTACGCGTGGTTCATCTCCTGGGCGCGGGGCGCCGGGGACATCGAGCCGAAGGTCGCGGTCGCGGTGGTGGTCGAGGGCTCGGCGGCGGACCGGGAGGGGATCAGCGGGGGTGGGCTGGCGGCGCCGATCGCGCGGGCGGTGATGGAGGCGGTGCTCGGGGGATGAGACGGGGGTACCGCCCGCCGAAGCTCCCGACCTAACGTTCGGTACATGACTGAAGACGCCGTGTACGAACTCGCCCAGGTCAACATCGCCCGCCTCAAGGCCCCGCTGGACTCACCGCAGTTGAAGGACTTCGTGGACGCCCTCGATCCGGTGAACGCCGCGGCCGACGCGGCGGACGGCTTCGTGTGGCGGCTGCAGAGCGAGGGCGGGGACGCCACCGACATCCCGGTCTTCGGGGACTCCTGGCTGATCGTCAACCTGACCACGTGGCGGGACGCGGACGCCCTGACGGCGTTCATGTACCAGGGGCGGCACCGGGAGATGCTGGCCCGGCGGCGCGAGTGGTTCGAGCGGCTCGCGGAGGCCGTCACCACCCTGTGGTGGGTGCCGGCCGGCCACCGTCCGACGGTCGCGGAGGCCGAGTCCCGACTGCTCCACCTGCGCACCCACGGTCCCACGCCGTACGCCTTCACCCTGCGGACGTCCTACCCGGCCGGGGCGTCGGAGCCGGTCCCGGGCGAGGTGCCGCAGGGGCTGGGCTGCTCGGTCTGAGGACCTGAACACCTCTCACTTCTTTACTCGCGGTCAACAAGTTCCGCGCAGGGGATTGACGAGCTTACTGACACGCAGTCTCATAAGACGGAGCAAGCTGGAGTGACCGCGGGTAACACGATCCGTTCGACGAGGTGGGACACAGCCATGACGACCCTGACGGAAGCCGACGCGCTCGAGGGCCTGCGCGACGCGCTCGGCCTGCTCAAGGACCGGGAGCAGGTGGCCGAACGGCTGCTCGACTCGTCCGCCAAGCACTCCTTCGACCCGGACAAGGAGCTGGACTGGGACGCGCCGTTCGAGGACGGCAAGTGGTTCTGGCCGCCGGAGCTGGTGTCGCTGTACGACACGCCGATGTGGCAGCGGATGAGCGAGGAGCAGCGCATCGCCCTCTCCCAGCACGAGGCCGCCGCGCTCGCCTCGCTCGGCATCTGGTTCGAGCTGATCCTGATGCAGCTCCTGGTCCGGCACATCTACGACAAGGCCGCGACGAGCGCCCACGTGCGCTACGCGCTGACCGAGATCGAGGACGAGTGCCGGCACTCGAAGATGTTCGCCCGGCTGATATCGCGCGGGCAGACCCCGTGGTACCCGGTGAGCCCGGTCCACCAGCACCTGGGGCGCCTGTTCAAGACGATCTCCACCACGCCCGGCTCCTTCACCGCCACGCTGCTCGGCGAGGAGGTCCTGGACTGGATGCAGCGCCTGACCTTCCCGGACGAGCGGGTCCAGCCGCTGATCCGGGGCGTCACGCGCATCCACGTCGTGGAGGAGGCCCGGCACGTGCGGTACGCCCGTGAGGAGCTGCGCCGGCAGATGGTGACGGCCCCGAAGTGGTCGCAGGAGTTCACCCGGGTCACCTCCGGCGAGTTCGCCCGTGTCTTCTCCAAGGCCTTCATCAACCCCGAGGTCTACACGAACGTCGGCCTGGACAAGCGGGAGGCCCTGGCCCAGGTCCGGGCCAGCGGCCACCGCAAGGAGATCATGCAGACCGGCGCGAAGCGCCTGACCGACTTCCTGGACGACATCGGCGTCCTGCGCGGCGCCGGCCGCAAGCTGTGGCGGTCCTCGGGCCTGCTGGCCTAGGGCCTGTCCGGCCGGTCCGCCTCGCCGACGTGGGTGGACGCCCGGTCGTGCGGGTTACGCTGCGGTTCATGACCCCGCAGGCCCCCACCCCCGCCTACCGCCGCCTCAGCGTGGAGGAGCGCCGCGTCCAGTTGCTGGACGCGGCGCTCGCCCTCTTCGCGCACCGGCCCCCGGAGGAGGTCTCCCTGGACGACGTCGCCGAGCAGGCGGGGGTCTCGCGGCCACTGGTGTACCGGTACTTCCCCGGCGGCAAGCAGCAGCTGTACGAGGCCGCGCTGAGCTCCGCCGCCGACGAGCTGCGGCTCTGCTTCGACGAACCCCGCGAGGGCCCGCTGCTGGCCCGGCTCTCCCGCGCCCTGGACCGCTACCTCACCTTCGTCGACGAGCACGACACCGGCTTCAGCGCCCTGCTGCGCGGCGGCAGCGTGGTCGAGACCTCGCAGACCTCGGGCATCGTGGACGGCGTACGCCGGGCCGCCGCCGACCACATCATGCGCCACCTGGACGTCGCCGAGCCCGGCCCCCGGCTGCGGATGACCGTCCGGATGTGGATCACGGCGGTGGAGGCGGCCTCGCTGATCTGGCTGGACGAGGACAAGCAGCCGCCCTTCGACGAGCTGCGGGACTGGCTGGTGGAGCAGTTCCTCGCCGTACTGACGGTCACCGCCCGCCGCGACCCGCAGACCGCGGCGCTGGTCGAGACGCTGGCCGCGGACCTCTGACACCGGGCGGCGGCCCGACCGGGGGCGACGGCTTCCGGCACCTGGGCCCCGATCACCGACACTGGAGCCGTGAAGAGCGAAGACACCCCCTTCGAGGGCGGCCCCATGGACGGACGCGTGCTGCCCGTCCTGGTCGGCATGACCGGGCATCCCCCGAAGACGTACCGCATCCCCGTCCCGGACCCGGACGGCGGCCCGCCCACGGTGCTCGTCTACCGGCGCGTGCCCCGCGACTCCCGGGGCGGGCTGCGGTTCGCCCGCTGGAAGTACGCGTACGCCCCCGACGGGGTGAAGGGCTCCGGCCGGAAGTGGCCCTGGTCGAAACCGGAGCGCCCGGCGGCCGCCGATCCAGACGCCACGCCGGGTGGCAAGCCGGACGACGCGGACGGGTGACCCCGTTGCGCCGATCCGCGCACACTCGGCGCGCGAAGCCCGCCGACCCGCCACATGCTCACCGTGCGGAGCGGAACCGCCGCCCCGCAGCGGAGGTGATGGCGTGTCAGGAAGGCTTCTGCGTCTGGTGTGTACGGCGGCGCTCACGGCCGGGATCGTCCTCGCGCCGGTGCCAGCCGCGGCCGAACCCGAACCCGGCCCGGCCGAGGGGGCGGCCGGCGACCGTACCGTGGCCGGACTGCTGACGGACCTCCAGCGGCTGTACCGGGAGGCCGAGCGGGCCACCGAGACCTACAACGGCACCGAGGAGCGGCTGAAGCAGCAGCGCGCCCGGGTGCTGCGGCTGAACGCGGAGCTGACCCGGACCCGGCTGTCGCTGCGGGACAGCCGGGGCGCGGCCGGGCGGCTGGCCCGGCAGCAGTACCAGAACAGCAGCGACTTCTCCCCCTACCTGCGGCTGCTGCTCGCCCGCGACCCGCAGCACGCGCTCGACCAGGGACATGTGATCGGCAGGCTGTCCGAGGAGCGGGCCGAGACGGTGGGGCGGCTGACCGGCGACACGAAGAAGGCGGACGAGCTGGCCGGGCGGGCCCGCGCGGCCCTGGCCCGGCAGGCCGCCCTCGCCGAGCGCCAGGAGCGGGAACGGGACGGCGTGCGCGAACGCCTGCGCGCCGTCGAGGAGCTGCTCGCCTCCCTCACCCCGGAGCAGCTGGCCGCCCTGGCGGAGCTGGAGAAGAGCGGGATCGCCGAGGAGCAGGAGCGGTTCCTGGCGTCCGGCGCGCTCGGCGACGACGCGAAGCCGTCCGCCGGGGGCGAGAGCGCGGTGCGCTTCGCGGTGGAGCAGCTCGGCAAGCCGTACGAGTGGGGCGCCGAGGGCCCGGCGTCGTACGACTGCTCGGGACTGACCTCGGTGGCCTGGGAGCGGGCCGGGACGCCGATCCCGCGCACCAGCCAGGAGCAGTGGGCCCGCCTCGACCACGTGCCGCTGGACGAGCTGCGCCCCGGGGACCTGGTCGTGTACTTCCCCGAGGCCACCCACGTGGCGATGTACCTCGGCGACGGCATGGTCGTCCAGGCACCGCGCCCCGGCGCCGACGTCAAGGTGTCGCCGATCGCCGCCAACCCGGTCCTGGGCGCCGTACGCCCCGACCCCGGCGGGGAGCCGGTGCGGCGCTACGAGCCACCGCGGCTCCCCCGGGGGGCGTCGGACGGGGCGGACGCGGGGTACGCGGCCTCCTACGCGCCCGCGGCGCCCGAGACCTCGGCCAGGTAGCCCTCGGTCTTCGCCGGGTCGTAGAAGAAGTTCTCGAAGTCCGACGGGTCGTTGAAGCCGTTGGCGAAGCGGTCCGCGATGGGCTGGAGCTGCGTCGCCGCGCCGAACAGGTTGAGGATGTGCTCCGGCGGCGGGGCCAGCATGGTGTTGGTCCACTTGGTGACGTGCTGGGCGGTCTCCCAGTAGCGGTCGAAGGTCTGCTGCATCCAGGCCTCGTCGAACTCCTGGTCGCCGTGCTCGATGATCGAGGCGAGGTAGGAGGCGGCGCACTTGGACGCGGAGTTGGAGCCCTGGCCGGTGATCGGGTCGTTGGCGACGACCACGTCGGCGACGCCGAGGACCGCGCCGCCGCCGGGGAGGCGGCCGACCGGGTTGCGGACGGTGGGGGCGTAGCGTCCGGCGAGGGTGCCGCCGGCGTCGGTCAGTTCGACCTTGGTGGCCCGCGCGTACTCCCAGGGGAGGAACTTCTCCATGAGTTCCAGGGTCAGGGAGAGGTGCTCCGCGGGGTCCTTGACGTCCTTGAAGGCGTCCAGCGGGCCGCCGGGTATGCCCTCCCAGAAGAGGATGTCGGCGCGGCCGGAGGTGGTGAACGTCGGCATGATGAACATCTCGCCCACGCCGGGCACCAGGTTGCAGCGCACGGCCTCCGTCTCCGGGTGCTCGGGGCGCGGGCCCATCCCGTGGACGTAGGCGACGGCGAGGGCGCGCTGCGGCTCGCTGTACGGCGACCTCTCCGGGTCCCGGCCGAACATCTGGACCAGCTCGCCCTTGCCCGCCGAGACTAGGACGAGGTCGTAGGCGCGGGAGAAGTAGTCGAGGTCGCCGACGGCCGCGCCGTGGATGACCAGCTGGCCGCCGCGCTGGGCGAAGGTCTCCATCCAGCCGGCCATCTTCACCCGCTGGTCGACCGACTGCGCGAAGCCGTCGAGGTGTCCGAGCCAGTCGATCGCGCGCTGCGAGGGGCCCGGGTCGAAGGAGCCGGGGGCCGCCACCGAGACGCCGAGTCCCTCGATCTTCGGGGCCTGGGACTCCCAGAAGTTCAGCTGGAGATCGCGCTCGTGCTGGAGTGCCGTGTGGAACATGCACTGCGTCGACATGACCCGGCCGGTGCGGATCTCGTCCGCGGTCCGGTTGGACATCAGGGTGACCTCGTAGCCGTGCGACTGCAGGCCGAGGGCGAGCTGGAGGCCGGACTGGCCGGCTCCGACGACGAGTATCTTCCGCATGCGGTTTTCCGTCTCCTGGTCGAGGGCGTCTGGTCGGGGGTTCGTCTACTCGGGTGTTTCGTCGAGCGCGTGGCCCACGAGGGACAAGAGGGTCTCGATGGCCGAGATCCGACGGCGCGCGTCCATGATCATGACAGGTATGTGCGCCGGGATCGTCAACGCCTCCCGTACGTCCTCCGCCTCGAACAGTTCGCTGCCGTCGAAGTGGTTGACCGCGACGACGTAGGGCAGCCCGCAGCTCTCGAAGTAGTCGAGGGCCGGCCAGCAGTCCTTCAGGCGCCGGGTGTCGGCCAGCACGACGGCGCCGATCGCGCCGCGCACCAGGTCGTCCCACATGAACCAGAACCGCTGCTGGCCCGGGGTGCCGAACAGGTAGAGCACGAGGTCGTCGTCGAGCGTGATGCGGCCGAAGTCCATGGCCACGGTGGTGGTGAGCTTGCCCGGGGTGGCGGTGAGGTCGTCGGTCTCCTCGCTCGCCTCGGTCATCAGCGCCTCGGTCTGCAGGGGCGTGATCTCCGAGACGGCGGCGACCAGCGTGGTCTTGCCGACCCCGAAACCTCCCGCGACGACGATCTTCGTGGCGACCGGCGCGCGGGTGGGATCGGTCTGCCAGGGCTGCACGGGCCCGTCGGTGTCGACGAGCGGGGGGACGCCGAACGCGGCGGCGTCAGAGACGACGGAGTCCACTGAGCACCCTTTCGAGCAGAGCGCGGTCCGGGCGGCCCGTGCCGTGGCCGGTCCCGGTGCCGTACACACGGATCTTTCCCTGGTCCGCCAGGTCGCTGAGGAGCACCCGGACGACGCCGAGCGGCATCTTCAGCAGCGCGGCGATCTCGGCCACCGTACGCATCCGGCGGCACAGTTCGACGATGGCCCGCATCTCCGGCATCACGCGGGAGGTGAGCGCCCCTCCCCCACTGCTGAACGCGTGGGAGGTACCCCCAGTCAGTTCCTTGCGCTCCTCGGCGGCTTCGAGCGCGGCGGTGCCGGCGGTGGCGCCGACGAACGTCTCGACGAGCAGCACGTGGCCGAAGCGGGTACGGCCGCCGGTGAGCGAGTAGGGGCGTACGCGGGCCGGTTTGCGGTCGGCGCCGCGGACGGGGAGGTTGCCCCGGCCGTTCTTGCCGGGTTTTCCGGGACTGCTGCTCATCGGGCGCTCCCCGTCGGCTGGGACGACTCGGACTCCAGGGACTTCCGCAGCTCGGTGCGGAGTTCGGGGGTCAGGACGTGGCCGGCCCGGCCGACGAAGAGCGCCATGTGGTACGCCACGACGCTCATGTCGCACTCCGCCGAGCCGTGCACGCCGAGCAGCGATCCGTCGCTGATCGACATCACGAACAGGCTGCCCTCGTCCATGGCGACCATCGTGTGCTTCACCGACCCGAAGTCCATCAGCCGGGCGGCGCCGACGGTCAGGCTGCCCACGCCGGAGACGACGGTGGCGAGGTCGGCCGCGGAGCCGCGCGGGCCCGCCCGGGGCGTCTCGCGGGCCTGCCGGGCCTCCTCGTTGCGGCCGGGGTCCGAGGACAGGAGCAGGAGCCCGTCGGAGGAGACCACGGCGACCGACCGGATGCCGGGCACCTCCTCGACCAGGTTGGTCAGCAGCCAGTGGAGATTGCGGGCTTCACTGCTCAGTCCGAACGTACTGGGAGCGGTCAACTGCTTGCCTCCTCGACGGTGCCCCCCGTGGCTTCTTCGGTTGTGCCCGCCCCGGCGTCCGGTGCCTGGTCCTGTCCGGTGCGGTCGGCGATCTCCGCCTCGACGTCCCGGCGGCCGGCCTCCGCCCCGCGGCGGAATCCGCCCAGCCGCCGACGGAGCGCGTCGGCGTCGACGGAGCCCGCGGTGCGCGGACGCGGCACCTCGGCCGGGGCGGTGAGCTTCGGGGTCCGCTTGGGCAGGCCCTTGTCGGTGACCGGTTCGGCCTCCGTGGACGGGGCCGGTTCCTGCTGCCCGCCGGCCGCCTCCGCCGGGTCCGGTACGCGGTCGTGGGCGTCGGGGCCGATGGCGTACGGGTCGGGGGCGGTCTCCGGCCGGGTCTCCGGTTCCGCGAGGGCCGGGAGGAACAGGGCCATGGTGGCGTCGTCGGGGAGGTCGCTGCCGGGGGCGGGACCGTCCTGGGCGGACACCGTCTCCGCCGCGGGTTCCGGGGCCATCGGCCCGGCCGGGTCTTCGCGCTCGTCGGGTTCCGGAGTCCGCGGCGCGTCCGCGTGGGAGGCGTCCGCCTCGGCACGGCGTACGGCTTCCTCCGCCGAGGCGACCAGCGGGTCGACGACGGGCTCGGCATCGGGGCCCGCCTCCTCCCCGGCACCTTGCTCCGCCGTCTCAGCCGTCTCAGCCTTCTCCGCCGTACCAGCCGTCTCCGCCGTCCCAGCCGTCTCCGCCTTCTCAGGCTTGTCGGACTTCTCCGTCCGCCCGTGCAGGACGTTGGAGTTGGCCTCCGCGTCGGCGCCGGGCAGGGAGAAGGTGCCGGTGCCGTCGGACACCGGCACGGTCGGGGCCAGCGCGGCGGGCGGGGCGGCGGCCAGCAGCGGGCTCGGCAGGACGACGACGGCCGCGACGCCGCCCTGCTTCTGCTCCCGCAGCCGTACCCGCGCCCCGTGCCGGTGGGCGAGCCGGGCGACGACATAGAGGCCGAGCCCCAGACCGTCCTCGCCCTCCTGGTCGTACGGTGCGTCCGGGTCGAAGTCGGTGAGGCGGGCGTTGAGCCGCTGGAGGCGTTCGGTGGCCATGCCGATGCCCTCGTCCTGGACGGAGAGCATCACCTCGCCGTTCTCCAGGAGCCAGCCGGAGACCTCGACGGGCAGGTCCGGCGGCGAGAAGGAGGTGGCGTTCTCCATCAGCTCGGCCAGCAGGTGGGAGAGGTCGTCGGCGGCGAACCCGGCCACGTGGGCGTGCGGCGGCAGCGCGGCGATGCGCACCCGCTCGTACCGCTCGATCTCACTGACCGCGGCCCGGACCACGTCGACCAGCGGCACCGGCGAGGCGCTGTGCTGGACGTGCTCGGTGCCGGCGAGGACGAGGAGGTTCTCGCTGTGCCGGCGCATGACCGTGGCGAAGTGGTCGAGCTTGAACAGGGTGGCGAGGCGGTCCGGGTCCTGCTCGCGCTCCTCCAGGCTCTCGATGACCGCGAGTTGCCGCTCGACCAGGCCGAGGGTGCGCAGTGCGAGGTTGACGAAGGTGGAGCCGATGCTCTTGCGCACCACCTCCAGCTGGGCGGCGGACTCGGCGAGTTCGGTGCGCAGTTCCTCGCGGGCGTCGGCCATCTTCTGCCGCTGGCCGACCAGGTGCTTGCGGTCGGACTCCAGCGTGGCGACCCGCCCGGCGAGCGTGGCGGCGTGCGTGTGCAGGGCGTTGACGGAGCGGACGACCTGCGCGAACTCGTCGTTGCGGCCGGTGAAGGCGACCGGCTCCTCGGTCGTCGGGTCCGCCGCGCCGGCCAGCCGGGCCGAGCCGCGGCGCAGCACCGACAGCGGGCGGGTGAGGGTGCGGGCCAGGGCGGTGGCGATACCGACGGCGAGCAGGATCAGGGCGCCGAGGACGGCGATCCGGACCTCCAGCGCGGTGACGTCGTCGTCGCGCAACTGCTCCAGGGCCTCGACGCGCTTCTCGTACAGGGCGGACTCGGCACCGCGCATCGCGTCCACGCGGGCGGAGAGCGCGGCGTCCAGCCGCTTGGTACTGGTGCCGAGGTCGCGGTCGGAGAGCGTGGGCTCGTCGGTGAGGCCGGCGAGGTACTTCTCGGCGGAGTTGACCTCGGGCCCGGCGACCGTGGCGTCGAAGCTGCCGCGCGCCTCCTTGGGAGCGCCCTCACGGAAGTCGGCGAGGGCCGCGTCGGAGCGCACCCGGGCCTGCTGGGCGGCGGCGGCGAGGGCGTCGCGCTGCTCGGCGTCGGAGTCCGAGGAGGTGGTCGTCTCGGTCGGCAGGCCGGTGACCGGGTCGATGACGGTCTCGGTGGTGCTCGGCACGTTCAGGGCCGCCAGCAGCAGGCCGCGGGTGGCGGCGGCCTGCTGGACGGCGGTGTCCAGCTCGGCCAGCGCGTACGCGCCGGAGCCCGCGCGGGGCGGCATCTCCTCGCCCAGCTTCTCGGCCAGGGCGTGGAGTTCGGCGATCGCCTCCGAGTACGCCTGGTGGGCCTCCAGCGCGGTGCTCTTGCCGGTGAGGGCGGCGCGGCGCAGCGCGGCGACGGCGTCGAGGTCCTCGCGCAGCGAGGCGGGCGTGTCGGTGTCGGCGCGCAGCTCCTCCACCTGGCGGTCGACACGGGCGCTGCGCTGCTCGGAGGGCGCCTTCGACTTGGGGCGGCCGGCCGCGATGTAGGGGGTGACCTCGTCGCGCTCGTCGGCCAGGGAGTGGGCGAGGGTCAGCGCGCCCTGGGTCTGCTCGGCGAGCGTCACCAGTTCCTGGGAGTCGTGCAGTTGCCCGGAGGCGGCCACGACCGAGGGGGCTCCGGCCCCGGCGACGGCGGCTGCCACGACGGCCACCGCGACGATGAGGCGGTTGCGTACGTGGGTGGCACGGCCCTTGCCGACGGGAGCCTCCGGCGGCTGCGGAGGGGTGGAGGTACCGGGGGTGCGCTCCGCGCTCCCCACGGGGGCCGTCTGCTTGCCTGTGCGACGAGGCCGCGTCTTCTGCACCGGTGCTCGCATTCCTGACTCGTGTACCCGTGGGCCCGGGTGGCGCTCCGTCAACTGGCCGGCCGGGGGCGCGTGCACCCACTGCCGGGCGCTGGGCTGTTCCCCGGCCGCCGGCCGCGCGTCGGGCGGGGAAACCGCGTGAGCGGGGCAGTCCCCCCACCGGTTCCCGACCCTCCCAGTGCCGGTGGGCGGTGAGCGCGCATCATCCGACCCGCCACCCGAAGGAGTGAACCCCGGAGGGGAGTTGAGGAGCAAGTTCCCCTGGCGCATGCCGCACGGTAGCCCGGCGAGCCGGTTGGACGTCTGCGACGGGCGGTGGCACTATGTGCCGCCACGCGCCGACGGAGCTTGGAATTCCACCCCAAATCCGGCGCCTGACCTGCGCTGCCGCCTCGATTCCGGGAGAACCCGAGGAAGGTGCCAGCCTTTTGCGAACGCTGTGAAGGGGTCGTGCAGACTGGCCGGATGCGTACGGAACTCGTCTCGGAACCAGGCCTCGCCGACCGGCCCAACGAGGACTTCGCGAGCGTCGGACTACCCGCCTCGGGACAGGGTGGTTCACTCGTCGTCCTCGACGGTGTGACGCCGCCACGCACCGCGACGGGGTGTCTGCATTCCGTGCCCTGGTTCACGGCGCGCCTCGGTGGAGCGCTGACCGAACTGACCGTTTCACTCCCGGATCTCCCCCTCGTCGAGGCCCTGTCCCGCGGCATCGCGCGTACCGCCGCGGCGCACGCGGAAACCTGTGACCTTTCTCACCCGCGCACGCCGCAGGCAACCGTGGTCCTCGCGCGCTGGTCCCCGGCCGCCGTCGAGTACCTGGTCCTGTCCGACTCCGCACTCCTGCTGGAGGCTCCCGACGGCACCGTCACCCCCGTCCTGGACGACCGGCTGGCCCGGCTGCCCCGCTCGGCCCTCGTGAGCGACGCGGTGATCGACGCCGGACTGCGCAACAAGGAGGGCGGCTTCTTCACGGCCGCTGCCGACCCCGCCGTGGCGGCGCGCGCCGTGACGGGGGTGCTCCCGCGCGGTGCGGTGCGCACGCTGGCGGCGCTCACGGACGGGGCCGCGCGGTGGGTGGAGAAGTTCGGGGAGGGCGACTGGGGGGACTGCCTGGCACTGGTCCGCAAGCAGGGCGCGCAGGCCCTGGTGGACCGGGTGCGCGAGCTGGAGCGTGCGGACGCGGCCGGCGGCCGGGCGTTCCTCGGGCGCAGCAAGACGCACGACGACGCGACGGTGGTCTACGCCGAGTTGTAGGACGGACGGCGCCGGTACTACTTCTCCATCCCCCGGTTGAGTTCGTGCAGCAGCCGGGCCAGTTCCGTCACCTCGCGCGGGTCCCAGCCGGCGAGCCGCCGGGCGTACCGGGCACGGCGGGCCTCCCGGACCCGGCCGACGCGCTCCTGGCCCTCCGGGGTCAGGGTGACCAGCCAGGCCCGGCCGTCGGCGGGGTCGGGCTCGCGGGCGACGAGCCCGAGTTCCTCCAGCGCGCGCAGCTGGCGGGACATGGTGGCCTTGCCGACGCCGATGAAGGCGGCGAGGTCGGTGGCGCGCTGGCCGCCGCACTCGCCGAGCCGCACGAGCAGGCCGTACGCGGACGACTCCAGGTCGGGGTGGACCTCCCGGGCCATCTCGCCCTGGTTGGCCCGGGCCCGCCGCAGCAGGACGGTCAGCTCCCGCTCCAGGGCCAGGAACTCCGGTTGGTTCACACCACTGCCGGACAGGTGGGATTCGCCCCCGCGACCGCCGCCGTTCCCGTCTTCGTGCACGTCAGCCCCTGCCTCGATTTTCCGGTCCTGAAAGTTTCCGCCACGGGCCGCCATCGCCGCAGCTCGCCAAGTATTTCGCAGGCTTAGACCAACGGCGGCTCCCGGTCCTCTTCCACCCGCCGTTTCTACGTGCGTAGAGTCTTCACCGGACCTCCGGATGGCATGCGCACGCCATTCCCATGCCATCCAGGGGTTCTCCCCACTCGCGCATCCCCCACCGAGCACCACCGAGCCATCGGAGGGCACGTCATGCTCGTGCACAGATCCGGATCGGCCCGCGGGCGGCGGTTCGCCGTCACCGGGATCCTGCTCGCCGCGTTCTCCCTCGTGTTCACCCTTCCCGCCGACGCCTCGTCGTCCGCGGACGTCCCGGCCCGCGGCTCCGCCCACATGGGCATGGGCGTCGCGGCCCACGACGGCGAACACGGCACCCCCGTCCCGGGCCGCGCGGCCCAGACGGAGGGCGTCGACGTCTCCAGCCACCAGGGCAACGTCGCCTGGTCGACCCTGTGGAACAGCGGCGTCAAATGGGCCTACGCCAAGGCCACCGAGGGGACGTACTACACCAACCCCTACTTCGCCCAGCAGTACAACGGCTCCTACAACGTCGGCATGATCCGGGGCGCCTACCACTTCGCCACGCCGGACACGACGAGCGGCGCGACCCAGGCCAACTACTTCGTCGACCACGGCGGCGGCTGGTCCAGGGACGGCAAGACGCTGCCGGGCGCGCTCGACATCGAGTGGAACCCGTACGGCGCCACCTGCTACGGCAAGTCGCAGAGCGGGATGGTCTCCTGGATCCGCGACTTCCTGAACACCTACAAGGCCCGCACCGGCCGGGACGCCGTGATCTACACGGCCACCAGCTGGTGGACCCAGTGCACCGGCAACTACGGCGGCTTCGCCGCCAACAACCCGCTGTGGATCGCCCGGTACGCCTCGACGGTGGGCACGCTGCCGGCCGGCTGGGGCTACTACACGATGTGGCAGTACACGTCGTCCGGTCCGACGGTCGGCGACCACAACAAGTTCAACGGTGCGCTGGACCGCGTCGTCGCGCTGGCCAACGGCTGACGGCTCCCCGCCCAGGGCGAAGGCCCGGGCCCCCTCACGGGACCCGGGCCTTCCCTCATCCGGTCGCGTCCGTCACGCCGCGACCGGAACCTCACGCTCCGCACCGTTGGTCGCCGGTGCGAGCGCCAGTTCCAGCACCTGGCGGACGTCGGTGACGGCGTGCACGTCGAGCTTGTCCAGCACCTGGGCCGGGACGTCGTCCAGGTCGGGCTCGTTGCGCTTGGGGATGATCACCGTGGTGATCCCCGCCCGGTGCGCGGCGAGCAGCTTCTGCTTGACCCCGCCGATCGGCAGCACCCGCCCGGTCAGCGAGACCTCGCCGGTCATCGCGACGTCGGTGCGCACCAGCCGGCCGGACAGCAGCGAGGCGAGGGCCGTGGTCATGGTGACGCCTGCGCTCGGACCGTCCTTGGGGACCGCGCCCGCCGGGAAGTGGATGTGCGCTCCCCGGTCCTTGAGGTCGCCCACCGGCAGCTCCAGCTCGGCGCCGTGACTGCGCAGGAAGCTCAGCGCGATCTGCGCCGACTCCTTCATCACGTCGCCCAGCTGACCGGTCAGGGTCAGCCCCGCCGCGCCGGTCTCCGGGTCGGCCAGCGACGCCTCGACGTAGAGGACGTCGCCGCCCGCGCCGGTGACCGCGAGGCCGGTGGCCACGCCGGGCACCGCGGTGCGCCGCTCGGCCGGGTCCTGGGCGGACTCGGGCACGTGGTGCGGCCGCCCGATCAGGGCGCGCAGGTCGCCCTCGGCGACGGTGAACGGCAGCTCCCGCTCGCCCAGTTCGTGCTGGGCCGCCACCTTGCGCAGCAGCCGCGCGATGGACCGCTCCAGGGTGCGCACGCCCGCCTCGCGGGTGTACTCGCCCGCCAGCTTGCGCAGCGCGCCCTCGTCGACGGTGACCTCGTCGGCGTCCAGTCCGGCCCGCTCCAGCTGGCGCGGGAGCAGGTGGTCCCGGGCGATGACGACCTTCTCGTCCTCGGTGTAGCCGTCCAGGCGGACCAGCTCCATGCGGTCGAGCAGGGCCTCCGGGATGGCCTCCAGGACGTTGGCGGTGGCGAGGAAGACCACGTCGGACAGGTCCAGCTCGACCTCCAGGTAGTGGTCCCGGAAGGTGTGGTTCTGGGCCGGGTCCAGGACCTCCAGCAGGGCGGCGGCCGGGTCGCCCCGGAAGTCGGAGCCCACCTTGTCGATCTCGTCGAGCAGGACGACCGGGTTCATGGACCCCGCCTCCTTGATCGCCCGCACGATCCGGCCGGGCAGCGCGCCGACGTACGTACGCCGGTGGCCGCGGATCTCGGCCTCGTCGCGGACGCCGCCCAGGGCGACGCGGACGAACTTGCGGCCCATCGCGTGGGCGACGGACTCGCCGAGGCTGGTCTTGCCGACGCCGGGCGGACCGACCAGGGCGAGCACGGCACCGCCGCGCCGGCCGCCGACCACGCCGAGGCCCCGGTCACCGCGCCGCTTGCGCACGGCCAGGTACTCGGTGATGCGCTCCTTCACGTCCTCCAGTCCCGCGTGCTCGGCGTCGAGCACGGCCTGGGCGCCCTGGATGTCGTAGGCGTCCTCGGTGCGCTCGCTCCACGGCATCTCCAGGACCGTGTCGAGCCAGGTGCGGATCCAGGAGCCCTCGGGCGACTGGTCGGAGGACCGCTCCAGCTTGTCGACCTCCTTGAGCGCGGCCTCGCGGACCTTCTCGGGCAGGTCGGCGGCCTCCACCCGGGCCCGGTAGTCGTCGGACTCCTCACCGTCCTGCTCGCCGTTGATCTCGCGCAGTTCCTTGCGGACGGCTTCGAGCTGGCGGCGCAGCAGGAACTCCCGCTGCTGCTTGTCGACGCCCTCCTGGACGTCCTTGGCGATGGTCTCGGCGACGTCCTGCTCGGCGAGGTGGTCGCGCAGCTGCTGGGTGGCCAGCTTGAGACGGGCCACCGGGTCGGTGGTCTCCAGCAGCTCGACCTTCTGCTCGGTGGTCAGGAACGGCGAGTAGCCGGAGTTGTCGGCGAGCGCGGACACGTCGTCGATGGCCTGGACCCGGTCGACGACCTGCCAGGCGCCGCGCTTGCGCAGCCAGGCGGTGGCGAGCGCCTTGTACTCCTTCACCAGCTCGGCCACCTGGCCGGGCAGCGGATCGGGGACGGTCTCGTCGACCCGGGTGCCCTCGACCCAGAGCGCGGCGCCCGGACCGGTGGTGCCGGCGCCGATGCGCACCCGGCCCCGGCCGCGGATCAGGGCGCCGGGGTCGCCGTCGGCCAGACGGCCGACCTGCTCGACCGTGCCGAGGACGCCGGTGGCGGCGTGGGTGCCGTCGATGCGCGGGACGAGGAGGACGCGGGGCTTGCCGGGCTCGGACCTGGCGGCGGCCTGGGCGGCCTCCACCGCGGCCCGTACCTCGGCGTCGCTCAGGTCCAGGGGGACGACCATGCCGGGCAGGACCACTTCGTCGTCGAGCGGCAGCACGGGCAGGGTGAGCGGTGTGAAGGCGGCGGACTCAGCAGCCATGATCTCCCCTTCGGCAGTCAAGTTGAGTTACATCGACTCAATGAAAGGGAGCCCGGGATTGTTCCCCAAGGCCTGTTCGCTGTGAGCGATCAAGCGCGGAGGGTGCTTCGCGCCTTTCGAGGACAGCACCGTCGCACCGGTCCGCATTCCTCCGGCCGGGCGATGCCAGGATGGGCCGATGCCCCTCACTACCCACGACTCCCCCGAGGCTTCCGAGGCCCCCGAGGTGCTGGACCGCCGCGAGGGCCCGTACGGCGAAGTGGTCCTGCGCCGGCACGGGACGCTGTTGCAGATCATCGCGAACGGCTGCTTCCTGATGGACACCTCCGACGGGCGTTCGGAGCGGCGCCTGGTCGACGCGGCGGCCGACGCGCTGGCCGCCTCCGGCGGGCGGACCGCTCCGCACCTGCTCATCGGCGGTCTCGGGGTCGGCTTCTCCCTCGCGCACGCGGCCGCCGACCCCCGCTGGGGCCGGATCGCGGTCGTCGAGCGCGAGGGCGCCATCATCGACTGGCACCGCTCCGGACCGCTGGCCGCGCTCTCCGCCGACGCGCTGGCCGACCCGCGCGCGGAGATCGTCGAGGCGGACCTGGTCGAGTACGTCAATGAGACATCCGACACGTACGACGCCCTGTGCCTGGACATCGACAACGGCCCCGGCTGGACCGTCACCGAGGGCAACGACGGGCTGTACGCGCCGTCCGGACTGGCGGGCTGCGCACGGCTGTTGAGGCCCGGCGGGGTGCTTGCCGTATGGTCCGCGCAGCCCTCTCCGGAATTCGAAGAAACCTTGCGTAATGCCGGTTTCCAACAGGTGCGTACCGAAGAGATCCCCGTTGCCCGGGGCGTTCCGGACGTCGTGCACATCGGCGTCGGGCCTGGATAGCAAAGGCGCGGTGACTCCCCGTACGCTGCTGCCCTGACGCGGATCATTCAAGCGTCAAGCGCAGTCATGGGATCACCCCACGGATTCCGGAAAGCACACCTCAGGGGCGGGCGATGGAGCAGACACAGACCTCCCACAACGGCACGGCCACCCAGGGCGCCCAGCGCCGGGTGCTGGTGGTCGAGGACGATCAGACGATCGTGGACGCCATCGCGACCCGCCTGCGCGCCGAGGGGTTCCTGGTGCAAACGGCGGGCGACGGTCCGTCCGCCGTCGACACGGCCGAGGCTTGGCAGCCCGACCTGCTGATCCTCGACATCATGCTGCCCGGCTTCGACGGCCTGGAGGTCTGCCGGCGCGTGCAGGCCCAGCGGCCGGTGCCGGTGCTGATGCTCACCGCGCGCGACGACGAGACGGACATGCTGGTCGGCCTCGGCGTGGGCGCCGACGACTACATGACCAAGCCGTTCTCGATGCGCGAGCTGGCCGCCCGGGTGCACGTGCTGCTGCGGCGGGTGGAGCGGGCCGTGGTGGCCGCCTCCACGCCGCGCAGCGGCATCCTGCGCCTGGGCGAGCTGGAGATCGACCACGCGCAGCGCCGGGTGCGGGTGCGCAGCGAGGACGTCCACCTCACGCCTACCGAGTTCGACCTGCTGGTCTGCCTGGCGAACACCCCGCGCGCGGTGCTCTCCCGCGAGCAGCTGCTCGCCGAGGTGTGGGACTGGGCGGACGCCTCCGGCACCCGGACCGTGGACAGCCACATCAAGGCGCTGCGCCGGAAGATCGGCGCCGAGCGCATCCGCACCGTGCACGGCGTGGGCTACGCCTTGGAGACACCGACGCCATGAGCAGCAGAGGACGGGAAGCCGCACGGAGGAGCCCCGGCCCTCGGACCACCGGGGAGCCCTGGGGCGGCGTGCGCCCGTTCTCGATCAAGACCAAGCTGGGCGCGCTGGTCGTCACGTCGGTGCTGATCACCACCGGCCTGTCGGTGATAGCGGTGCACACCAAGACGGAGCTGCGCTTCATCACGGTCTTCTCGATGATCGCCACGCTGCTGATCACCCAGTTCGTGGCGCACTCGCTGACCGCGCCGCTGGACGAGATGAACGCGGTGGCCCGGTCCATCTCGCACGGCGACTACACCCGCCGGGTGCGCGAGAACCGCCGCGACGAGCTGGGCGACCTGGCCGTCACCATCAACCGGATGGCCGACGACCTGGAGGCCCAGGACCTCCAGCGCAAGGAGCTGGTGGCGAACGTCTCGCACGAGCTGCGCACCCCGATCGCGGGCCTGCGCGCGGTGCTGGAGAACATCGTCGACGGCGTCACCGAGGCCGACCCGGAGACCATGCGCACGGCGCTCGGGCAGACCGAGCGGCTCGGCCGGCTGGTGGAGACGCTGCTCGACCTCTCCCGCCTGGACAACGGCGTCATACCGCTGCGCAAGCGCCGCTTCGAGGTGTGGCCGTACCTGTCGGGCGTGCTGAAGGAGGCCAACATGGTCGCCTCCGCGCGCGCGGGCATCGCCTCCGGCTCCGGCAGCCACACCCGCACCGACGTGCACCTGGCCCTGGACGTCTTCCCGCCGGAGCTGACCGCGCACGCCGACCCCGAGCGCATCCACCAGGTCGTCGCCAACCTGATCGACAACGCGGTCAAGCACAGCCCGCCGCACGGCCGGGTGACCGTCCGGGCGCGACGCGGCGAGCTGCCGGAATCGCTTGAGCTGGAGGTTCTCGACGAAGGGCCCGGCATTCCGCGCTCGGAGTGGCGCCGGGTGTTCGAGCGGTTCAACCGGGGTTCGGTGTCGCGGCCGCACGGTCCGGGCAGCGACGGGGGCACCGGTCTGGGCCTCGCGATCGCGCGCTGGGCGGTGGATCTGCACGGCGGCCGGATCGGGGTGGCCGAATCCGAGCGGGGCTGCCGCATCCTCATCACTCTTCCGGGCCTGCCGTCGACGTCCGGTTGACGTAGGGTTCGAAGCGGAGCGTCAAGATCCACTGCGTCCGCCCTGGCAGACACGTGTGATCAGGCACGGGCCCGCGTTTTCGAGGCGCCGGGTCCCGGTCTCCCGATCCCGCACGCGGCAGAACCTCGGTTGTTTCCCGCCATTTCCAGCGCCGAAACGCGGTCTGCAATGTGACTTACGCGACGATGAACGGGCCCAGTCTGACCTTCCGGGGCCGGTAGGCGTAGCCTTGATTCCCGCTGTCCACCATCTTGTGAAGCGGAAGAGGGCGGTTCTCGCCGTGTCGCCACAGTCCCCCAGTAACTCGAGCATCTCGACCGACACCGACCAAGCGGGTACCGCGGGAAAGAACCCCGCGGCCGCGTTCGGTGCCAATGAGTGGCTCGTCGACGAGATCTATCAGCAGTACCTCCAGGACCCGAACTCCGTGGACCGAGCCTGGTGGGACTTCTTCGCCGACTACAAGCCCGGAGCGGCGGCGACCCCGACCGCCGCCGGCACCGTGCCCACGGACACCGGCAGCACGCCACCGGCCGCCCCCGCCCCGCAGGCGCAGGCTCCTGCCCCGGCGCAGCCGCAGGCCGCCGCCCCGGCGCCCGCTCCCGCGAAGCCCGCCGCTGCCGCCCCCGCGGCTCCGGCCGCTCCGGCCGCCAAGCCCGCCGCCGCGCCGCCAAGCTGGCCGCCAAGCCGCAGGCGAAGGCCCCCGCGCCCGCCAAGGACGCCGGCACCGCCCCCGAGGGCCCCGAGCTGGTGACCCTGCGCGGCCCGGCCGCCGCGGTCGCGAAGAACATGAACGCCTCGCTGGAGCTGCCCACGGCCACGTCCGTGCGCGCGGTCCCGGTGAAGCTGCTGTTCGACAACCGCATCGTCATCAACAACCACCTCAAGCGCGCCCGGGGCGGGAAGATCTCCTTCACGCACCTGATCGGCTACGCGATGGTGCAGGCCATCAAGGCCATGCCGACGATGAACCACTCGTTCGGCGAGAAGGACGGCAAGCCGACCCTGGTCAAGCCGGCCCACATCAACCTCGGCCTCGCCATCGACCTGGTCAAGCCCAACGGCGACCGCCAGCTGGTCGTCGCGGCGATCAAGAAGGCCGAGACGCTGAACTTCTTCGAGTTCTGGCAGGCCTACGAGGACATCGTCCGTCGCGCCCGCGACAACAAGCTGACGATGGACGACTTCACCGGCGTCACGGTCTCCCTGACCAACCCCGGCGGCCTCGGCACCGTCCACTCCGTGCCGCGCCTGATGCCCGGCCAGTCGGTCATCCTGGGCGTCGGCTCCATGGACTACCCGGCGGAGTTCCAGGGCACCAGCCAGGACACCCTGAACAAGCTCGGCATCTCGAAGGTCATGACGCTCACGTCGACCTACGACCACCGGGTCATCCAGGGCGCCGCCTCCGGCGAGTTCCTGCGCCAGGTCGCCAACCTGCTGCTCGGCGAGAACGGCTTCTACGACGAGATCTTCAAGGCGCTGCGCATCCCCTACGAGCCGGTCCGCTGGCTCAAGGACATCGACGCCTCGCACGACGACGACGTCACCAAGGCCGCCCGCGTCTTCGAGCTGATCCACTCCTACCGGGTCCGCGGCCACGTCATGGCCGACACCGACCCGCTGGAGTACCAGCAGCGCAAGCACCCCGACCTGGACATCACCGAGCACGGGCTCACCCTGTGGGACCTGGAGCGCGAGTTCGCGGTCGGCGGCTTCGCCGGCAAGTCCCTGATGAAGCTGCGCGACATCCTCGGCGTGCTGCGCGACTCGTACTGCCGCACCACCGGCGTCGAGTTCATGCACATCCAGGACCCGAAGCAGCGCAAGTGGATCCAGGACCGCATCGAGCGCTCGCACACCAAGCCGGAGCGCGAGGAGCAGCTGCGCATCCTGCGCCGCCTGAACGCCGCCGAGGCGTTCGAGACGTTCCTGCAGACCAAGTACGTCGGCCAGAAGCGGTTCTCCCTGGAGGGCGGCGAGTCCGTCATCCCGCTGCTCGACGCGGTCATCGACTCCGCGGCCGAGTCCCGCCTGGACGAGGTCGTCATCGGCATGGCCCACCGCGGCCGGCTGAACGTGCTGGCCAACGTGGTCGGCAAGTCGTACGCGCAGATCTTCCGCGAGTTCGAGGGCAACCTCGACCCGAAGTCGATGCACGGCTCCGGCGACGTGAAGTACCACCTGGGCGCCGAGGGCACCTTCACCGGCCTGGACGGCGAGCAGATCGCGGTCTCGCTGGTCGCCAACCCCTCGCACCTGGAGGCGGTGGACCCGGTCCTGGAGGGCGTCTCGCGCGCCAAGCAGGACATCATCAACAAGGGCGGCACGGACTTCACCGTCCTGCCGGTGGCGATCCACGGCGACGCGGCCTTCGCGGGCCAGGGCGTGGTGGCCGAGACCCTGAACATGTCGCAGCTGCGCGGCTACCGCACCGGCGGCACGGTCCACGTCGTCATCAACAACCAGGTCGGCTTCACCGCCGCCCCGGAGTCCTCGCGCTCCTCGATGTACGCCACCGACGTGGCCCGCATGATCGAGGCCCCGATCTTCCACGTGAACGGCGACGACCCGGAGGCGTGCGTCCGCGTGGCGCGGCTCGCCTTCGAGTTCCGCCAGGCGTTCAACAAGGACGTGGTGATCGACCTCATCTGCTACCGCCGCCGCGGTCACAACGAGACCGACAACCCGGCCTTCACCCAGCCGCTGATGTACGACCTGATCGACAAGAAGCGCTCGGTGCGCAAGCTGTACACCGAGTCCCTCATCGGTCGCGGCGACATCACCCTGGAGGAGGCCGAGCAGGCGCTCCAGGACTACCAGGGCCAGCTGGAGAAGGTCTTCACCGAGGTCCGCGAGGCCGTCTCGCAGCCGGCGTCCGCGGAGCCCGCGGAGCCGCAGGCGGAGTTCCCGGTCGCCGTGAACACCGCGATCACCGCCGAGACCGTCAAGCGGATCGCCGAGTCCCAGGTCAACATCCCCGACCACATCACCGTGCACCCGCGGCTGCTGCCGCAGCTGCAGCGCCGCGCGGCGATGGTCGAGGACGGCACGATCGACTGGGGCATGGGCGAGACCCTCGCCGTCGGCTCCCTCCTCCTGGACGGCGTGCCGGTCCGGCTGACCGGCCAGGACTCGCAGCGCGGCACCTTCGGCCAGCGCCACGCGGTCGTCATCGACCGTGAGACGGGCGACGAGTTCACCCCGCTGCTGTACCTGTCCGAGGACCAGGCCCGGTACAACGTCTACAACTCCCTGCTCTCCGAGTACGCGGTGATGGGCTTCGAGTACGGCTACTCGCTGGCCCGCCCGGACGCTCTGGTGATGTGGGAGGCGCAGTTCGGCGACTTCGTCAACGGCGCGCAGACGGTCGTGGACGAGTTCATCTCCTCGGCCGAGCAGAAGTGGAACCAGACCTCTGGCGTCACCCTCCTGCTCCCGCACGGCTACGAGGGCCAGGGCCCGGACCACTCCTCGGCCCGCCCGGAGCGGTTCCTGCAGCTGTGCGCGCAGAACAACATGACGGTCGCGATGCCGACCCTGCCGTCGAACTACTTCCACCTCCTGCGGTGGCAGGTGCACAACCCGCACCACAAGCCGCTGGTGGTCTTCACCCCGAAGTCGATGCTGCGCCTGAAGGCGGCGGCCTCGAAGGCGGAGGAGTTCACGACGGGCCAGTTCCGCCCGGTCATCGGCGACGACTCGGTCGACCCGGCCGCCGTCAAGAAGGTCGTCTTCACCGCCGGCAAGGTCTACTACGACCTGGACGCCGAGCGGAAGAAGCGCGGCCTGACGGACACGGCCATCATCCGCATCGAGCGCCTGTACCCGCTGCCGGGCGCCGAGCTCCAGGCGGAGATCGCCAAGTACCCGAACGCCGAGAAGTACCTGTGGGCCCAGGAGGAGCCGGCGAACCAGGGTGCCTGGCCGTTCATCGCGCTCAACCTGATCGACCACCTGGACCTGGCGGTCGGCGCCGACGTCCCGCACGGTGAGCGCCTGCGCCGCATCTCGCGGCCGCACGGCTCGTCCCCGGCCGTCGGCTCCGCCAAGCGGCACCAGGCCGAGCAGGAGCAGCTGGTGCGTGAGGTGTTCGAGGCGTGAGCCTCTGACGCCGACCACGGCCGCCCGCCGTGCAGGGCCCGGCTCCGGAACTCCCCGGGGCCGGGCCCTTCGGCGTCCCCGGCGCACGCGGGCGCCCGGTCAGGTGCGCTGGGGTTCGAAGTCCCAGAACGGAGCACGCCGGGCACGGGCGGACAGGGTGCGCGGGTGCTGGGGGCCGAGGACGGCGACCAGCCCTTCCAGGGCCCGACTCTGCACCGCGTCGGCCTGCCCGCGCCGCCCCCGCACGCGCAGTCCGGCCGCGAGGGTCACGCCCGCGAAGAGGGTGAACGGATGGGTGGGACCGAGGACGCGCGCCGCCGTGTCGGCCGTGTCCCGGCTCAGGGTGAGGGCACGCTCCGCGTCTCCGGCGTCCCCGTGCAGGATCGCCGCGTTGAGCGCGCAGCCCAGCGTCCAGGGGTGGTCGTGCCCCACGGCGGCGTCCATGTCGGCCAGCGCGGCGGCGGCGAGGGCAGGTGCGCGGTCGTGCTCGCCCGCCCGGTGCAGCAGCAGGGCGTGGTTGGCGCGGGCGCCCGCGGCGTAGGGGTGACCGGCGGTGAGCGTCTCCTCGTAGCGGCCGACGACGCGCTCGCTCAGTGCCCGGGCCGGGCCGAGGTCTCCCTGCTCCCGGGCGAGGCAGCTCCGGCCGGCGAGGAGCATCAGCACCAGCGGGTCGCTGTCGCCGAGCACCCGCTCCGCCAGCTCCAGTGCCCGGCCGACGTGGTGGACCGCCGCGTCCGTGTCGCCCACGGCGTGGTGGCACAGCGCGAGGTTGTGCGCGGCGAGCAGGGTCTGCCGGTGGTGGGCGCCCAGCGTCTCGCGCACCAGCCGCCAGTTGGCGTCCTGCCTCGACAGGGCCTCCTCGTGGCGGCCGAGCAGCCGGAGGTCGACGGCGCACGTCGTGTCCGAACTCAGCGTCCACGGGTGCCGGTCCCCGAGCAGCCGGCGGCGCTCCCGGAGGGTGGGCAGGTCGACGCTCAAGGCGTCCTCGTAGCGGCCCAGCAGCCGCAGCGAGACGGCCACGTTGTTCCGTGCGTTCAGGGTGCGGGTGTCCTGGTCGCCGAGGAGTTCGCGGTACGTGCCGTGCACCCGCCGCGAGATGTCCAGGGCCTCCGCGTAGTGCCCGAGGCCGCGCAGGTCCGCGGCCAGTCCGCCGAGGGCCCGCAACAGGTCGGGGTCGCGTTCCCCCCGCTGCTCGCTCAGGTGCCGGACGGCCGCCCGCTCGATCTCCATCGTGCGGTGGAAGTCTCCGGCGGCGCGCAGCAGGTTGGCGTAGTGGTAGGTCAGTTCCCAGACGAGGGGGTGCTGGTCGCCGAGGAGCGAACGCCAGATCCGGGTGGCATGGCCGCCGAGCCGGACGCCCGGTCCGTACTCGCCCGACAGGTACAGGTAGCGCAGGCAGTCGAGGACCAGCGTCTGCACGGCCTCTTCGGTGGTCGCGAGGACGTCGGCGTACTTGAGGTGCGGCACGATCTCGGCGTACCTGGGCCACTGTTCGGGGGCCGCCGGCCGGCCGCGCCCGGCCGCGGCCAGGGCCCGCCGTACGACGTCGACGAGTTCGCGCCGGACCTCTTCCGGCATGGCCTTGCGCGCCATCTGGTGCACGACCCGGTGCACGTACAGGTTCTCGCGCTCCGGTTCCGCCGGGTCCGGTTCCACCCGGACGAGGGAGTGCCTGCGCAGGTGGCCGAGGGCCCGGTCCCAGCGCCGGGGGTCGCTCAGCAGTCCGGCCACGGAGTCGGGCAGCCCGTCGTGCGGCATGCTCCGCAGCAGGTGGACGGGGACGAGGCCCGGGGCGAAGAAGGTGCACAGCCGGAGCAGGACGACGGACTCCGGGGCTCTCTCGCGCAGTTCGGCCAGCAGGATCGACCAGGCCGTCCGGAAGGCCGGCGGGAAGTCCTCCGCCGCGTTCCGCGCGTCGCCCTCGGTGCCGTCGCCGTCCGCCAGCAGGACCAGGTACTCGTCGACCGAGCGGTCCGAGTCGTTCAGCCAGCCCACCGTCTGGGCGAGCAGCAGCGGCAGGTCGCCTAGGGCCTCGGCGAGCCGGTCGGCCTCGGCCGGTGTCGGACCGGGCGCGCGACGGCGGATGAAGGCGATCGACTCGTCCCGGGTGTACACGGGGACCTCCAGCAGCCCGCTGCCGTGGCGGCTCCACTCCGGGTTACGCGAGGAGACCAGGACGTGTCCCGGGCCGGTCGGCACCAGGTCCTCGATCTCCTCGGGCTCGTCGGCACCGTCCAGGACCAGCAGCCACCGGGAGCAGGGCTCGCCGCGGCGCAGCGCGTCCCGCACCGCGCGCAGCCGCTCCCCGTACTCCTGACCGGTCCGCAGGCCCAGTCTGGGGGCGAGGTCGGCCAGTTGGCGGCGGCAGTCGGCCCGGTCCTGCGCGTTGACCCACCAGACCACGTCGTACTCGGGGCCGAGCCGGTGCGCGTACTCGGCGGCGAGCTGCGTCTTGCCCACCCCGGACATGCCGTGCAGCGTCAGCATTCCGGTGCCCGGCCGCGCACCGCCCAGCAGGTCGTGGATCTCGTCCAGCAGGGCCTCACGGCCGGTGAAACGGGTGTTGCGACGCGGCACGGCGCCCCACACGCCCGGCGCGTCCGCCGGAAACCGCGGCCCGGTCCCGGCCTCGGCGTCCTCGGTGACCGGCTCGGTCGGCAGGCCGAGACGCTCCAGCAGGTGCCGCTCGGCCTCCTCGGAGCGCAGGCCGTGGAGGGCGACGGGCGCCAGCAGGGAGACCTCCGAGGGGAGCGTGGCCCCGGTGACCGACACGGCCGCGAACCGGTCCGGGTCGGGGGCGACGACCTCACGCAGGACCGCGTTCCACTCCTCGTACGAGTGCGTGCCGTCGCCGAAGTAGGGGGTGTTCAGGACGAGCAGGGCCCGCCCGGGCGCGAGGGTCAGGTCGCGCAGCAGGGCCGCCGGGGGGACCTCGGCCGGGGAACCCCGGCGCAGCGGCACCACCCGCACCCCGCGCCGCTCCAGCCGGTCCCCGATCCAGGCCGCCCAGGCCCGGTCGAGACCGGCGAAGCTGATCGTGACCGTCTGCCGGTCCGGGTCGGGACGCACGGTGGCCGGGGACGGGCGGGGCAGGGGCGTCCGGGGGACGTTCGGCGGCGTCGGGCCGCCCCGGGCCGGTGCGGCCGCGGCGCCGGTGGCCGCGTGGATCTCGCAGCGCAGCTCCGCCTTGCGGACCGGCACGCCCCACTGGTTGCTGACGGTCAGCCAGAGCGAAGCGGGCCCGAGGTCCGTGCCCGCGGAGACCCGGAACCGTGCGGGTCCGTAGGTGCCGCCGAAGCGGTGCAGGACGACGTTCGGTTCGCCCAGGGCGGAGCAGTCCAGGTGCGGGGCGCCGTCCAGGGTGACGGTGAAGGTGAACTCCTCCTCGGGGTGGGGCCACTGGGCAGGCCCGCCGTCCGCGGAGGGGAGCGGGCCGCGCAGATCGACGGTGACGAGGTAGTCGGCGCCCGCCTCCGCCTGCCGGGGCCACGCGACGACGGGCTCGATCAGCAGCGGTTGCCCGGCCGGCCGTCCGGCGGCGCTCACCGGCCGCCTCCCCCCTCGGTGCCGAGCGCGTCCACCGCGGTGAGCCGCAGCGCCGTCCCCGGATGCCCGTAGTAGTGGAACATGAACGCGTACAGGAGCCGCAGTACCCGTTTCTGGCCGACGACGTCGACCTGTCCGTCATCGTTGCGGACCCGGGGCAGCTCCGCCAGGGACCCGAACTCCTCCAGGGCCCGCACCCGGAAGTCCCGCAGCGTCCGCACCACCGGGCGGCGGGGCTGCTCGGCCACCTCGCGCACCAGGCGCCGCGCCATCGCCCGGGCTTCCAGGTCACCGACCTTCCCGGAGCTGACGATGCAGCCGCCCGCGCCCTTGCGCAGGAACAGCTCCGCGAATCCGCGCAGCGCCTCCTCCCCCTGGGCCCGGTTGTCCACGAACCGGCCGGAGTCGCAGGCGTTGAGGCAGACCAGCGAGCCGTCCCGGCGCAGCACCGACATCGGCTCGCCGTTCAGCTCGGCCCAGGTGCGATCACCGAGTGTGAGGCCCGGCACGGCCTCGCCGTAGGTGCCGTGACAGCCCAGGTAGACCAGTCCGGTGCGGTCGTCCTGGCTGTCGAGGTCTCTGAGGAAGGGCGTCATGCGCGGGTGCAGCCGGTGCGCGTACGAGGTGAAGACACGGCCGTCGTCCGCCATGTCCTGGTGGAGGTAGCCGAGCACCCGGCCGTGGCAGTCCCCGGTCTCGGCGGGCAGGCCGCCCTGACTGAGATCGCGCACGGTGGTCCAGCGGGCCACGGCGACCAGCGCCCCCAGCGGGCCGCCCGCCAGGCCGACCCCGGCGTCCCCGGGCAGCAGGAGCAGCTCCCAGGGCAGGTCGTATCCGGTGTCGTCCCACACGACCAGCCGCAGGTGGTCGCCGTGCCGGGCACGGATCCGGTTGATCCAGCCGGCGAGTTCGTACTGGTTGTCCGACCACAGGCGGATGCCCCGCAGCACCTCCGAGGGGTAGTGCCCGTCGCCGTCCTGCCGCAGCCGGGCGAGGCTGACGGCGGGAGCGGGCCGGCGGGTGGGTCCGGCCGCGCAGTTCACCGACAGGTCGCCGCACCAGCCCTGCAGCCGGTAGCCCGGCAGTCCGTCGGCCCCGTCCGCGCGCAGGACGCGCAGCACGGCGAAACCGTCCTCCAGGCGTGCGCCGGGCCGTGCGTCCGTGCCGCCGAGTCCGGCGGGCGGCTCCTGGGCGCGGCGCAGGTTCAGCACCGAAGCGGCGGGACGGCGGGCCACGGCCTTCAGTCCCGGCAGGGCCGCCCGGAGTCCGGCGGTGCCGTTGCCCGGGAGCCTGCGGGTCCCGCGGCCGGGATCACTCACCGGTGGCCTCCGCCCCGGGCGCGTGGCGCCCGTCGACGACGATCGCCCCGAGCCGGTCGGCGAGGACGTACGGCAGGTCGCCGTACGGTTCCCGGCCCGGGTCGACGACCGCCACGTGCAGCCGGGTCCGGTCCATGGCTCCGATCCGGGCGGCGGCCTCCACCGCGTCCTCGACCCCCGAGGCGGCCACCGGGCCGGCGAACCGTCCGGTGTGGCTGGCCTGCAACGGGACGTTGCCACGGCCGTCGGTCACCACCACCAGCCACGCCTCCGCCGGCCCGGTGCCCTGCCGGCGCAGCAGCCGGCGCAGCGTGTGCGCCGCGAGTTCGACTCCGTGGGCGAGGGGCGTCGCCCGGCCTGCCCGCCGGTTCAGCGCGCCCGGCACCCGGGGGTCCAGGACGCTGCGGGCCGTGAAGGACCCCGCGCGCAGCTCGTCGGCCGCGTCCGCCGCGCCGACCTCGATCACCTGCACCCCGGCCCGGCTCGTGTACGCCCACTGCAGGAAGGGGGCGAGGACCTCGGGCCGGTTCCCGTCCCCGGTGCCGCCCCGGCAGGTGTGGTCCAGGAGCAGTACCAGGACCCGCTCGGGGGCGGCGGCGCGCACGTTGCTGTGCAGATCGACGGGGGCGACGGTGAACCGCTCGGTGCCCCGGGCCCGTTGGTGCACGGCGGCCTCGCGCACCGTGCGGACGTGGGCGATGTCCCGCAGGTCCGTGGCGCGCCGGGTGCCGATCACGGTGCCCCGGGTGGAGACCGGCCCGGTGGTGCGCCGCCGGGGACCGCTCAGCGGCACGGCGTCCCGCGCCGCGGCCGGCTCGTCCTCCGGGTAGGGGCTCCCCTCGGCCGCGGAGGGCGCGGCTCCGGCCGCAGTGCCGATTCCCTCGGCGGGTCCGGTGTCCAACAGCCCCCGGTCGCCCTCGCGCGTCCGGAGTCGTCCGTCCCCGCCGGCGGCGCGACGTTCCCGGAGGGTGCCGGGCGGCCCCGTCGGTTCCGGCGCCGGACCGGACGGCGCCGGGTCGCTCTCCGGGCGGCCCGGCGCGCTCCGAGGCACGGCCACCCCGATGAGCCGGGCCGCGGTGTCGCTGTCGTCGGCCGAGGCCGACGGGCGGCCGTGCAGCGCCGCCAAGGTGCGGGCGAGCCGCAGGAGGGCCAGCTCCCGGCGGACGCCGGCGTCGGGCCCGAGCAGCTCCCGTGCCCGGACGATCGCCGCGTCGCCTACGGGCACGGGCCGGATGCCTCCTTCGGCCGCCGAACGCCAGGCGGCCGGGAGCCCCGCGAACAGTTCCTCGCGCGCCTCCCCCTCGCCCGCCACCCCCACCTGCGGTCCCGGTCCTGGTTCCGCGAGTGCCTCGCGCACACCGGGCAGCCGCAGCCCCGCCGCCGACAGCCGTACGGCGAACCGGTCCAGCAGGTGCCGGCTGACCCGTCCCACGTCGGCGCTGCGGCAGACGGCCAGCCAGCGGGCCCGGGGCCGGACCGTCCGGCGCGGTCCACCGCGTTCGACGGTCACGACGTCGGCGCCGAGCAGCTGCACCGCGGCGCGCATCCCGGCGACGCTCAGCCGCGCGAGGTCGGGCACCACGACCAACGGCGGCGCTCCGTCGGCGTCGTCCCCCTCGGTCAGGGGGCCGGGCTCGGTGCGGACGGTGATGCCGTGCTCGCCGCCGCGGATCCTGGTACGGGTCCACAGGTCCTCGTCCCGGTCCGAGGCACCCAGTACGAGCGGCGGGCGCGCCGGTTCGGCGGCTCCGGCGAGGACGGCGCCGAACAGCCGGGCGACCGGGTCGACGAGCCGGGGATCCAGGTCGAGGAGCAGGACCCCGGAGAGGGCCGGATCGGCCGCCGCGCAGACCAGTGCGAGACCGAGCCGCTGCGCCGGGTCGTCGAGCGGGGCCGCTCCGGTGCGGGCGGTGCCGCTCTCCGGCGGTGGGTCGGGCGACGTGGGCGGGAGGGGCGGGACGGATGCCATCTCGGTCAGACCTCGAAGAGGTCCTGGAGGCGGGCCTCGTCGTCCGGCTCCCAGTCGAAGGTGTCGCCGTGCACCGCTTCCGGCCGCCGGTGCCGCAGGGCCATCGGCAGGATCCGCCGCAGATGCCCGGGGGTCACCCGGTCCGCGTCCTCCAGGGCCGCGAGTGCCCGGGCCGCCAGCACGGCCACGATCTCCCCCCGCTGGCCCACCGCCTCGGTCCGTTCCGCGGCCCGGGCACACAGCTCCAGGATCTGGTCGGGGACATCGACGTCACGCACCCGGCGCCGGGCGGCCGTCAGCCGGTCCCGGGTGCGCGCGTCGTCCCGCCGGGCGGCGGAGAGCCACGCGGAGTCCTCGCGCCCGAGTTCCTGCTCGAAGTCGAGCACGGTGCGCAGCAGCCGGTGCCGCTCCGTCGCGTCCAGGGTCTCGGCGGTGACCATCAGCCCGAAGCGGTCCAGCAGTTGGGGCCGCAGCCCGCCCTCTTCCGGGTTCATGGTGCCGACCAGCCCGAACGACAGGTACTTGGCGGTGTCCAGCCCCTCGCGCTGCACGGACAGGACGCCGGTGGCGGCGACGTCCAGGATGATGTCCACGAGGTGGTCGTCGAGGAGGTTGACCTCGTCGACGTAGAGCAGGCCCTTGTCCGCCGCGTCCTCCAGCAGCCCGGGTTGCGGCCGGGGCTCGCCGCGGATGAGCGCGTCCAGGTCCCAGCCGCCGACGACGCGGTCGTCGGTGGCGTTGATGGGCAGGGTGACCGGCAGCTCGCCGTGGGCCATCAGCGCGAAGGCCCGTACGAGGGTCGACTTGGCGGTGCCGCGCGGTCCGGCCATCAGCACGCCGCCGATGCGGGGGACGACGTGGTGGAGCTCCAGCGCCAGCTTGAGCTCGTCCTGGGCGACGACCCGGGAGTACGGCAGGATGCGCGGCCCCGGCACCGCGCCGCTCACGAACCGGCCCCGTCCGCCGCGCCGGTCCCCTGGCCGTCGGGAGCGGCTGCGGTGGAGGAAGCGGGGGCGGTCTGCCAGCGGAGCGTGATCTGGAGCTGGGCCTCGGCCCCGCTCCTGACGAGGGTGGCCACCCCGGCGTCGATCTTGATGGCGAGCTGCATCTCGATCTCGTCCGGCCGCAGCCCCTCCTGCAGCTCGCCGAAGCGCCGTACGGCCTGGGCGGCGCATCTGCGGGCGAGGTCCAGCCCGTCGGTGTAGACGTCCCGGGCCACCCGGACGACCCGCTGTCCGGCGCCGTCCCGGGTCTCCTCGTCGCCGAAGACGAGGTCGAGCCCGCCTGCGGCGGACGGGTCGAGGTGCGCGTCGACCTCGACCGGTATGGGCCCGTCCGCGCCTTCCGGCACGGGTCCCAATAAGATCACCACACGCTCCCCCTGGCCCAACTCGTGTGTGTTACAGGTGTGTTGAGTGGACCCCTGTTCTTCCCCGGGGCGCGGGGGGTTATGCGCCCCGGGGCAACGAACGTGACCGACCGGCCCCGTCCTTCGCGCCGTCAGGTGGTCTGGGGCTCGAAGTCCCAGTACGGACGGTTGCGGGAACGGGCGGAGACGGTGTGCGTGTGCTTGCTGCCCAGCGTCGCGTCGAGGTCGGACAGTGCCTCCTGCTCGACCTTCTCCGCCTGCCGGCGGTCCCGCAGGCCGCGCAGGTCCGCCGCGTACGCGATACGGGTCGACAGCGTGAGCGGATGCGTCCGCCCGAGCGACTCGATGGCCCGCGCCGCCGTGTCCCGGCTGAGTTCCGCGGCCCCCTCGGTGTCGCCCACCAGGTTCCGCAGCGCGGAGGCGTTCAGGGCGCAGCCGATTGTCCAGGGGTGGCTCTCGCCGACCGCCTGTGTCATCTCGGCCAGCGCCTGTTCGACGAGGACGTGGCCGTGCTCGCGTTCGCCGACGTTGCGCAGGATCAGTGCCTGGTTGGCGCGGGCCCCGGCGATGAACGGGTGCCCGGCGGGAAGCATCATCTCGTAACGGGCGACGACTGCCTCGCTGAGCTCGCGGGCCTGGTCGATGTCGCCGTGTTCGCGGGCGTAGCAGCTCTGGCCGGTCGCGAAGATCAGCGTGAGCGGATGTGTCTCGCCCAGTACACGTTCTCCGCGCTCCAGAACACTGCTCAGCATCGTCCCCGGCTCCTCGCCGCCAGGTGCCCGCTCGCCGAGGCGGTACCGGCACAGCGCCAGGTTGTACTCGGCCTTGAGGGTCTGCGGGTTGTCCGGGCCCATCACGATGCGGTTCTCGCGCACGTTCTTCGCCTGGAGGGACTCGGCGTCGGCGTAGCGGCCCAGCAGGCGAAGGTCGATGGCGTACGTGATCTCGGAGCTGAGCGCCCACGGATGGCGGGCGCGCAGCAGTTGGCGACGCGCCTCCATGGTGCTGCGGTCGGTCTCCAGCGTCTCCTCGTAGCGGCCGAGCAGGCGCAGGGAGACACCCAGGTTGTTCTGCGCGTTCAGGGTCCTGGAGTCCTGGTCGCCGAGGAGTTCGCGGTAGGCCGCCAGGACCCACTGGGAGAGTTCCAGGGCCTCGTCGTAGCGGGCCAGGCCGCGCAGGTCGCCGCCCAGGCCCGCGGCGGCGCGCAGGTGGTCGAGGTCCTGCGGTCCGCGTTCCTCCCTGAGGTGCTCGACCGCGTCGCGGCTGAGGGCCTCGGTGCGCGCGTAGTCGCCCATGGCGCGCAGCAGGTTGGTGTAGTGGTAGGTCAGCTCCCAGATCCGCGCGTGGGTCGGACCGAGCAGGCGGCGCCAGGCGGTGAGGGCCCGCTCGCCGAGCTTGATGCCGGCCCGGTACTCGCCGGAGAAGTACATGTAGCGCAGGCAGTTCAGGACCATGCGCTGGACCTTCGTGTCCTTGCTCTTGAGGACGTCCGCGTACTTCAGGTGCGGCACGATCTCCGCGTAGCCCGGCCACAGCCGGGTTTCGGTCGGCCGGCCCGGATCGGCCGCGGCGAGGGCCCGCCGCACGACGTCGATGAACTCGCTCCGGTCGGCGTCCGGCATGTCCTTGTGCACGATCTGGTGGACCATGCGGTGCAGGTAGAGCGATTCCCCGGCGGACACCGGTTCGTCGAGGGACGCCTCGTGGGACTCCAGCCGGACCACCGAGTAGGTGCGCAGCTGGTTGATCGCCTTGTTCCACAGCAGCGGGTCGTTGAGCAGTCCGGCGAGCTGCTCGGGCAGCTCGTCGACGGGCATTTCCTTAAGCAGTCGTACGGGGATGAACCCCGGCGCGAAGAAGGTGCACAGGCGCAGGAGGTCGACGGACTCCGGGACGGTCTCCCGGAGTTTGTTCAGCAGTATCGACCAGGCGGTCTGGAAGGCCAGCGGGAAGTCCGCCGACACCTTCACCACATCGCTGTCGATACCGCCCTCCAGCAGGGCGATGTACTCGTCGACCGACAGGTCGGAGTCGTTCAGCCAGCCCGCCGTCTGGTCGAGCAGCAGCGGCAGGTCGCCCAGCGCCTCGGCCAGTTGGTCGGCGTCCGCCTCCGACAGGCGGGGGGCGCGGCGGCGGATGAACGCCACCGACTCGTCGCGGGGATAGACCCGGACTTCGAGCAGCTTGCTGTTGTGCTCGCTCCACTCGGGGTTGCGCGAGGTGACGATGACGTGTCCGGGGCCGGTCGGCAGCAGGTCCCAGATCTGGTCCGGCTCGTCCGCCCCGTCGAGGACCAGCAACCACCTCGAGTAGGGCTCCCCGCGACGGAGCGCGTCGCGTACGGCGCGCAGCCGCTCGCCGTACTCCTGACCGGTCCGCAGGTTCAGTTTCGGGGCCAGCTCGGCCAGTTGCCGCCGGTAGGTGACGCGCTTCTCCGCGTTCACCCACCAGACCACGTCGTACTCGGACCCGAAACGGTGTGCGTACTCGGCGGCGAACTGGGTCTTGCCCACCCCGGACATGCCGTGCAGGGTCAGCACGCCGGCGCCTGACTCGGCGCTCTGGAGCAGGTGGTAGGCCTCGTTGAACAGCGGCTCGCGGCCGGTGAAGCGGGTGTTGCGCCGCGGCACCACCCCCCACACGTCCGGCATCGCCGCCGGGAACCGCGGCGCGCGCCGGGACTCCACCGAGGTCTCGGCGAGCGCCTCGGACGGCAGGTCGAGCCGGTCCAGCAGGCGGCGCTCCGCCTCCTCGGCGCCCATGTTGGTCAGGGCGACCGGTGCCAGTACGGCCGCGGCGGCCGGGACCGCCGCCGTGGTGACCGACACGGCCGCGAACCGGGAGGGGTCGGGGGCGACGATCTCACGCAGGGCCGCGTTCCACTCCTCGTGGGTACGCGGTCCGAGCTGGAAGTACCACTCGCTGACGATGATGAGGACCCGGCCCTCGGCGAGCGTCAGGTCGCGCAGCAGGTCCACCAGCGGGACGTCGGCCGGGGAGTCCCAGCGCAGGGGCACCACCCGTACGCCACGCCGCTCCAGCCGGTCCCCGATCCAGGCCGCCCAGGCGCGGTTGAAGCCCGCGAAGTGGATCGTGACCGTCTGCCTGGCGGTCCCCCTCTCGGCCGTCTCGACCGGCTTGCGAGCTCCAGACATGCAGTGGCCTCCAGCACGTAGTACCGCAAAATCCTAGGACCCCGGAGCGTCGCGCGTAAGTCCGCCGACCGACGGCAACACCCCCTGTACGGACGATCTTTCCGTACCCGGCCGCCGCGCGTGGGCATTCATCCGTTAGAGGGCGGGAGCGCGGAGGCGTGACGCCGGGTCCACAGTGTGCGCGCGGCGGCCACGTACGCCTGCGCGCGTGCGACGTGGCCCCTGGGCGCGGGGTGTTCCGCCATCCGTTCGTGGGTGGCGGCCATCTCGTCGACGAACCGGCGTCCCCGCACGGTGAGGTCGGGCGAGCCGACGAGGGCGGGCAGGGCGGCCCCGACCTGGGCGCGGTAGCGCGCGTGCTGGGCCCACGCCCAGTCCCGGTCCGGCAGCCCGCCGACGAGTGCCCGGCGCTGGTGGAACGCGGCCAGCGCGAGGTGCGAGTACGTGCCCTGGAGCAGGCCGTCGTAGGGCCGGGGATCGGCGCGCCAGGGGGCGAAGTACCGCGCCGCGGGACCCGCTCGGTGCAGGGTCACCAGGTCGCTGAGGGCGGCGAGCTTGGCGTGCTGCAACTCGTGGACGAGGGTGGCGGCGAGGGTCACGGGGTCGGGCGGGGTGCTGCTGAGGAGGGCGCCGAACGCCTCCCGGCGGGTGGCGCTGCAACTTCCGCGGCCGGTGCCGACGTCGGGCGGCGTCTCCAGCGGGACGAGGCAGCGCAGCAGCGCGCCCGCTTCGGCGAGGCGTTGCGCACCGCCCGCGCGGAGCGCGAGGGCCGTGCCGGACCAGGCCTGGAGCCACCGTTTGCGTTCCGCGTCGTCGAGGGCGAGCGGTGTGCGCAGGTCGCCGTGGCCGGGGCCGTCGGGCAGCTCGCGGTACGGGTCGAGGTCGTCCAGCGGCAGGGGCGGTGCCGTCGGGGTGAGGCCGGGGAGCGCGTGGGCGGGCGTCCAGGCGAGGGCGCCGGACCAGGCGCCGACGCCGCTCTCCAGGTGGACGGTCACGTCGGGGGCGTCGGCCTGGCGCAGGACCAGCCGGCCTTCGGTGCAGGTGACGTCGACGGGTACGTCACCGGACCGGGCCGTGTGCAGGGCGCCGAGCGAGGGGAGGGCGAGGATTCCGGCGCGGGCGGTGAGCCGGGTGCTGAACGGGATGCCGGCACCGGCGGCGACCACCGCGGCGATCGCGCTGAAGTGCGCGAGGTCGCGCCGCAGCCGCCGCTCCCGCTCGCCGCCCGCCGGCCCCGGGGCGGCGTCGAGGCCACGCAGACAGGAGCGCGCCCAGGGGCCGGTGAGGGGATGGAACAGGCGGGCGCGCGCCGGGTTCGCGAACCGCGCGTCGCCACCGGCCGGGGCCGCACCGGCTCCCGCCCGGCTGGGCCACGCACGGGGCGGGGTTTCGCCGGCGGCCCGGGTACCCCACGCACCGGGCGGGGCGTCGGCCACGGCGCTCGTACCCCGCGCACCGGGCGGGGTGTCGGCGGCCTGGGTACTCCACGCACCGGGCAGGGCCTCGCGGTCGCTGCGCGTTGCCGCGCGGCCGGGCGGGTGCTCCGAGGTCGGCGCACCCGGCGCCGGGAGCCGGTCCGCCTCGGTCAGCAGTGCCCAGTCCGCGCGCAGCCTCGCCTTCTGCGCGGCGGAGCAGACGGACCGCTCCGCCCCCTCGGCCGCGTCGAGCACCGCACGCAGCAGGAGCAGCCGTCGCGTGTCCTGGTCCCGCACGAGGAGCGTCAGGGTGTCGGATCCACCCTCGGTCCGGGCGAGTTCGAGAAGGGCCCGCTCGGGAACGACTGGAAACATCACGAAGCGCCCCCTCCGGCCGGGCCCGTCCCGGCGGCAGCCGAACCACTGACAACCGGCCACACCGAGGCCGCGCCCGCCGACGCGGGACCGGCCGAGGCGCCCGAACCGGCCGACACCGGCCCAGCGGGCGCTGGAGCGGGCGCTGGAGCGGCCACCGCCGGTCCGGCTGGCGCCGGTCCGACGGCGGAGGAACCAGCCGGCGCCGGTCCGGCGGCCGACGGACCGACCGGCGCCGGACCGGCGACGGACGGGCCAACCGGCACCAGGCCGGTCGCCGACGAACCAGCCGAGGCCGGCCCGGATTGCGCCGGGCCGCCGGTGGCGGCGGAACCGGCCGGCGCTGGACCGATCGCCATCGGACCGGCCGACGCCGGGCCGATGGCGTACGGTCCGGCCGACGCCGGGGCGACGGCAGACGGCCCGGACGAGGCCGGGGCCGTCGCGGACGGGCCAGTGGCCGCCGGACCGTTCGCGGGCAGACCGTTCGCGGAGGGACTGCTCTGCGGCAGGCCGATCGTCGCGGCCGCACCGCTCTCCGGCGGGCCAGTCGCGGCCGTACCGTTCTCCGGCAGGCCGGTCGCGACCGTACCGTTCTCCGGTAGGCCGGTCGCGACCTGGTCGCCCGGAGCCGGTCCCCCCGTCGCGGCGGTGAGCCGCGAGGACACGTGGCGGATGAAGCGCTGGAGGTCCGCGCAGTACACGGACGGGTTCCGGAAGCCGTGCCCGGCGCGGTAGCGGTGCGCGTAGTGCCCGCCCCCGCAGACCCGCAGCAGCGGGCAGGCCCGGCACTCCCCCGCGAGCGACGCGGGGCCGGCCTGCCGGGCGGCGACACCCGGGTGCCGCAGCGCGTCGTCGAAGGTGTGGCGGAACACGTCGAGGCCGGTGCGCGCGGCGCCGGGATACGCCGACTTGAGGGAGTCGACCTGCTCGATCGACCCGTCGGTCTCCACCACGACCGCGTCGAACGGCGCGAGCCCCAGCGCCTCGGTGGCCGCGGGCAGACCCAGCAGGAGCGCCACGCACTCCTCGAAGAGCCGTACCCGGACTTCCCGCCGCCCGGCGGCCCACCAGCGGTCGAAGACGGCGCACAGCCAGTCGCCGTACCGGACGCCGGTCCGGCCCGGCGGCGGCGCGGTCCAGTTGCCGTGCGGCAGCAGCAGGTCCAGCGCGGGCGGGCGCAGGCCGAGCAGCGACTCGTACGTCTCGACCGGGTCCAGCGTCGGGTCGACGACGGTCAGCAGCCCCGCGTACGACTCGGGGAAGCGCTCGGCGACCAGGCGGGCTCCCCGTGCCGCGGCGGGCCAGGACGGGCGGCCCGCGTGGTCCACCCGCCGTCGGTTGTGGGCGGCGGTGCCTCCGTCGAGGCTGATGCCGACGCGGATGCCGGCGTCGGCGAGTACGGCGAGGCGTTCCTCGGTCAGCAGGGTGGCGTTGGTCTGCACGGTGGCGTGGACCTGACACCCTCGCGGAACCAGCTCCCGCACCCGCCCGGTGACCTCGGCGAGCGGGCCGGCCCCCGCGAGCAGCGGTTCACCCCCGTGCAGAACCAGGGCGAGGTCGCGCAGCGCGTGCCGGTCGGCGTGCTCGGCGATGCGGGTGGCGGTGCGGTCCAGGACGGCGGCGGAGGCGGCGGCGGGACGGTCGCGCCAACTGCCGTCGGGGCCTTCGTAGAGGTAGCAGTAGGTGCACGCGAGATTGCAGCGGCCGTGCATCTTGACGATGAACTGCCGAAAGGGAAAGGGTCCTTCGGTACCGGTCCGCCGACCGGGTACGACCGGGGCCGGATCGGTCATGGCCTGTTCCGACACTCCAGCACCCCCCATGCCGTGACGGTCCGCCGGCGTCGCCGCGAGTCGGCGCCACGGCACCGTGCCGCACGAAGCCGCATTCCCGGCGCGGCGGGTGCCCGAAACTCGGCGCCGCGAAAGTTGTCCTGTTCACATGTCTTCATGCGCCCGGATGACCGCGGCCGCCGGTCAGAAGGAGTTGTCGAAGCCCCACAGCATCTCACTCGGCTCCGCGGCCCGCGCCCGCAGTTCCCCCAGCACCTCGCGCAGCACCGGATGTTCGACGGTGCCCAGCTGTGCGAGGTCCAGTTCCAGCAGGTCCGGCAGTGGCTCCCCGGCGCCCGCAGTCGCCTGCTCCGCCCCGGCCTCGTCCCGTATGTCCATGCCCCGTTCCTCTCCTCCGCTCCGCTGTTCCGCCCTCACTCCAGGTCGGCGAGCCGCTGTGCCGTCTGCCGTGCGGTCGGTTCCCCCGTGGCCAGCCGGTCGTCCGGCAACCGGTCCCACTGCGCCCGCGCCGCCGCGTAGGCCTCCCGGGCCGCGCGGGGCCGCACGGCCGCCTCGAAGGACATACCCCGCCAGTGGTGCGCCTGCGCGGCGAGCTCCACGGCTTCTTGGCGCCGACGCTCGGTTTCGGCCTCCTCCTCGGCTCGGCGGGCCGACTCGGCGGCCGCCCGGAAGGCCTCGACCGCCACGTCCAGCCGCGCCGCGCGGCCCAGGCTCTGGAACGCCTCGAACTGGGCCTGCCCGAGCTCCAGTCGGCAGCGTGCCGCCAGCAACGGGTCATCCGCGTCGGCCGCGGCGAGCCCGAAGAGATGCTCCGCCTCCCGGAGGTCGACCCGGTCGCCGCGCGCCTGGTACCGGACCATGAGCGCCTGTCCGAGGAGCAGCAGCCGGTGGGCGACGCGCCGGCTGCCCGCCGGGGTCTCCATCCGGCAGTCCCGCAGCACCCGTATGGCGCGGGACAGCTGGTCCTGGCGCCGGTCGGCGGGCTCCAGCGTGGCCAGCCGGAGCAGTACGCCGCCCCACTCGGCGAGCACGTCCGCGTGCGCGGGCGCGTCCCGGGACATCCAGTGCGCCGCCTGTGCGAACCGGTCGGCGGCCCGGTGCAGTTCGGGCGGCTCCCCCGACTCGGCGTAGCGTGCGACGGCCACCCGCCCGGCGCGGACCAGCAGCGCCGCGCGCTGCCCCTGCTCGCGGACCCGGCCGAGGGCCTCGTCGGTCCTGGCCTGGGCCTCGTCCAGTGGTCCGCCCGCCGACAGCAGCGCGTCGACGAGGTCGATCAGCACCCGGACCCGGTCACGGACGGACTCGTTGGTGTCCGGTGCCGGGCCGGACACCAGCCCCCGGCGCAGCGACCGCGCCGACTGCTCCGCGTACAGCCGGACCTGGACCGGGTCCGCCGTCACCTCCGACAGGCGCAGCAGGGTGCGGCCGTGGGCCAGCAGCAGCTCCGAGGGGCGGTCGCCGCGGTCGGGCCAGGCGTCGGCGAACGCCTCCAGCATGCCGACGGCACTCTGCAGGAGGGCGCTGTCGCCGCCCAGGCGCCACTGGGTCTCCAGGGAGGCGACCCGTTCCAGGGTGAGCCGCAGCGCCTCCCCCTCGTCCAGGCCGGGTGCCGCGCAGGCGACCGCGTACTCCCGGTCGGCGCGCCGCAGCAGGTCGAGTGCGCCGGACCGGTCTCCGCGGCGTCGCGCGTCGGTGGCGGCGGCGTGCAGTACGCGTGCGAGGACGGCGCGCTCGCGCAGGGCGTGCGGCGACGCGGCGGCCCGTTCGGCGGCCCGGGTGGCCTGCCGCAGCAGCGCGGCACCGCCCTGCACCTCCCACAGCCGCAGGGTGCAGCGCGCGTACTCGCCCCACAGCTCGGGGTCGGCGCCGGGCGGCTGTTCCTGCTCCGTGGCGCCGCGCAGCAGCTGCACGGCGTCGATGACGTCCTGGACCATGCCCTCGCCGTCGAACCGGGCGAGCAGGGCGCGCGCCCGGACGACCGCCCGGTGCGTGGGCCGCTCCGCGGTGACCTGCGGGCCGGTGCGGCTGTCGTACGTCGCGAACTGCTCGGGCAACGGCATGAACCGCTCCAGGATCCGGGCCGCGACCTCCGCGAAGGGCTGCGGGACCGGGACGGTCCCGGCGTCGCCGCCGTTCTCGCCCGGGTACCCGGGCTCGGCTCCGGAGGGCAGCGGGTGCGGGTGTCCGGGGCCGCCGTCGCCGAGCTGGGCCAGCGCGAGGGCCGGGAAGTTGGGTCCGCCCTTGCCGAAGTGCTGTTCGATGTACTCCGAGCAGTGCTTGAGGACCAGCATGGCCTCGTCCCGCCCGAGCCGGGACAGCAGGGCCTCGCGCACCTCGGGGTCGATGTCGTACCACTGGGAGCCGTCGCCGCCCTGGTCCGCGCGGGCCCGGGTGACCAGGCCGCCGACCAGGACCTCGGCGAGTTCGGACGGGCCGGACCCGGGCAGCATCGTCCGCTGGACCAGCTGCATCACCGGGAGGCAGAGCGGGGTCGCCGCGAGGTAGACGGCCAGGCGCGCGGCGGCCGGGGACGCCCCGGCGCTGAACCGGCTGACCCGCTCCAGCGGTGTGCGGCGGCGGTCCGGGCGGGCGGCCGCGGCGGCCGGGTGGTCGGCACGCACCCAGCCCACGGCGCCGGGCACCGGACCGGCACCGGCCAGCAGCCGTGCCCACGACCCGAGGGCCACCGGCTCCGGCGGCAGCACGGGGACGGCCAGCGCACCGCGGCGGGCCTCGGCGGCGCCGGAGGCCGTGCGCACCCGCAGCACGGCGCCGCCGCCCAGGGTGTCGCCGCGCGACAGTCCACCGAAGGTGACGGGCAGCCGGGTGCGGTTCCACATCCGCTGCGGCAGCGGCTGGAGCACGACGACGGGGCCCTGCCGGGACAGGTGGTGGAGCAGCCGGTGGGCGTGGCCGCCGTGCCACAGCGGGCCTGCGCAGTCGCTGACCAGGACGACGATCCGGCGTCCGGTCGGATCGCTGAGCCGGTCGGCGGCGTGCAGCGGCGCACCGTACGGGTCGGCGCTGCGGCTGACCGCCGGGCCCCCGTCCGGCCCCTGGTGCAGATGGCTGACCTGGACGTCCGAGAAGGCTCCCAGCCGGCTGAAGATCTGGGCCAGTTCGGCGAACAGCCGGCCCCACACGCGCATCGAGGAGGAGGCGTCCAGCACCAGTTGCAACCGGGCGTCCCGGCGGGACAGGTACCGGCGGACGGGCAGGATCAGTCCGCCGGCCCGGGCGCTCACCTCCGCGGTGGCGACCTCGTCGAGTTCGGACCGCAGGGGCGTGGCCGGGCTGCGGTACCCCTGCAAGGGGCGCAGGGCTCGCTGGAGTTCGAGCGGCGCGGGCAGCACGGGGGCGGCGGGCACACCCACCGGCAGTGCGCGGGCCGGGTCGGCGCCGTGCGCACCGGGCCCGTCGCCGGGGGCAGCGGATAGAGGGCCACGCGGCGGGCGGCCGGAGCGGCGGGCGGCTCGGGCGCGGACGGCCGGGTCGGGTCCGGTGGCCGTGACACGGGCCCGGCGGGCTGCCGGACCACCGCGGGCGCCACGCGGGCGTCCGGGGCGGGCGGAGCGTCCGTGGCGTCGGCGGAGCGGATCCACCGGGCCAGCCAGAGCGCGTCGCAGAGCTGCTCGGCGTCCGGATCCCGGCCGATCTCCCGCAGCCTCAGGACGAGTCGGGCGAGCGGGTCGTCGGTGGGCACGGCGGCGCGCCCTGCCTCGGAACCCTCGCCGCCGGAGCCGCCGGAGCCGCCGGAGCCGCCGGGGGTGCCGGGGGTGCCGCGGTGGCCGGGACCGTGGCGCGCCGTCTCGTCGGGCATCGCGTCACCTCGGGCGATCGAGCCGCTGGATGAGCAGGTCGGCCAAGCGGTCGCGGCTGGGCGTGGCGGCGGCGTCGGTGAGGTATATCGCGTTGAGCAACTGGTCCGTGGCCAGCAGCTCGCTGCGGGACCGCTCCAGGAACCGCGTGACGAGGTCGTCGCCCGCGCGTGCCGCCTCGTCGCCCAGGTGGGCCCGTACGAAGGTGGCGAGCCGCTGGTGGTCGGGGCGGCCCAGCTCCAGGTGGATGCAGCGCCGCATCAGCGGGGCCGGGAAGTCGCGTTCGCCGTTGCTGGTGAGCACCACGAACGGGAAGGCGCGGCAGCGCACGCGGCCGTCGCGCACCGGCACCTTCACGCCGTCCGCGGTGAGCACCTCGGCCGTGCGGTCCGGCAGCCGGTCCGCGACGCGTTCCAGCTCGGGGATGGCGAACTCGCCCTCCTCCAGTACGTTCAGGAGGTCGTTGGGCAGGTCGATGTCGCTCTTGTCCAGCTCGTCGATGAGCAGGACGCGCGGCTTGTCGGAGGGCAGCAGCGCGGTGCCGAGGGGACCGAGCCGGATGTACCCGCCGATGCCGTCGACCGCGCCCGGCGTCCCGGACCCCGGGCCGTTGTCCGCCTGCGCGGCGATCTGCACGTCCTGCAGCCGGGCGATGGCGTCGTAGTGGTAGAGGCCGTCCTGGAGTTCGGAGCGGCTGACGATGGACCAGCGCAGCACGTTGCCCAGGCCCAGTTCGTAGGCCACCGAGTGGGCCAGGGTGCTCTTGCCCGCGCCGGGGCTGCCGGTGACGAGGAGCGGCCGGCGCAGGTACAGCGCGGCGTTGATCATCTCGAGTTCCTCGGCGCCCGGCCGGTGCAGCTCGGCCAGGTGCCGGTGGGCGCCGAGCCTGCGGTCCTCGGACCCGTCGCCGGAACCCGCCGCGTCCCGGCTCGTGAAGTCCCGCCACGGGGGCGGGTCGGGAAGGCGGTCGATGCCGTCGTGGGGTTCGCCCGCGCCCCGGTAGATGAGCCACTCGCTGGATTCGCTCATGATCCAATCCTCGTCGTCACTCGTCCGGGGGGCGCTGTCGTCGTGGGGCGTCCATCACGGTATCGATCCTGAACGGGACTGGTAAGAGGCACATCGCTCAAGGGGTGCCTCGTCAGGGGGAGTTGAAACGCCAGGGCGCGCGGTCCACGCGGACCCGCGCGGGCCGCGGTCAAGGTGCCTCCAGCAGATCGCCCGCTCCGGGCAGGGGCTGGTGCGGGTCGTCGTACAGCAGCGCTATGCCGTGCGCCCAGAAGGTCTCCGGCCGGCCCGATCGCAGTCTGTGGCGCAGGTCGCGCACCGCCTCGGGCAGTCGGTGGGCTCCGGCCGGGCCCGCGATCTGGTCCAGGGTGCCGCGGTGGAACTCGCCGCAGACCGTCTCCGGCAGCCCGTACCCACGGCGCCACAGCGCCACGCCGAAGCCGCCGCGCACGAGCCGGGCGAGCCCCTCCGCGTCGCCCTCGGCGCCGTGCGCGTCGAAGCGGCACAGCACCGGAACCGTGCCGTGCGACAGGCCCCGCAACTCCTCGACGGGCGGCACCGGTTTGCGCAGCCCGTCGTCGCAGTCCAGGACCGCGGCCGTCACCGGGTGGGCGTGCAGCCAGCGCCAGCGGGCTCTGCGTTCCTCGTCGATGTCCAGGCGGTGGTCACCGCCCGGAGCGGCCGCCGGCCGCACGCCGCCTCCGTCGTTCCCACGGCTCCGGCCGATTCCGCCGCCTTCACCGTGCTCGCCGTACGCGCCGTGTCCGGGTCCGGGGGATGCGCCGTGTCCGGAGTACGCCCCGTATCCGGAGTTCTCGCCGTACTCGGGATTCCCGCCGTGCTCCGGGTTCCCGCCGTACTCCGGGTTCTCGCCGTTCTCGGTCAGCTGGTCGCGGTCGGAGCAGCGCAGGACGACCGGGCGCTGTGTGCCGAGTCGCTCGTCCTCGGGGCCGAGCCGCCATTCGTCCACGTCGAGTGCCAGCAGCGAGTGCTCCGTCGCCACCTGCAGCACCGCCGGCCGGCCCGGCGTGTCGCACTGCCGGAACGCCTCCTTCAGGGGTGCCGACAGATGGGTGGGGAGGTCGGCCAGCGGGACGCGCTGGACCTCCTTGAGCCGGTTCGCCTCCCCGTCGGAGCGCACGACGAAGACCGACCAGTCGCAGCGGTCCGGCTCCCAGCCCCGCCGCACGATCTCCACCAGCACGGACGACTGCCCGGCCGCAGGCCCTTGCGGACCTCCGGCGGGCGCCCCACGCGGCCCGGCGGCCGGGCCCGGGGCGAGCCGGCGCGCCGTCATCCTGGCCATCCGCCGTTCGACGAGGGCGCTCCGGCGGCCGGGGCCGAGCCGCTGGGCGGCCTGCCAGACGCCGGCCCACAGGGCCTCCTCGGCGGCCGGCGTACTGGGCGCGAGGAACGGGCGGTCCGCGGTCATGGCGTGCACCGCGTAGTCGAGCACCAGGTAGAGGGCGCCGTCGTCGCGCGCGTACTCGTACAGGGCACCGAGTCCGTCGCGCCAGCCGCGCGGGGCGGGCAGCGGAGCCGGTGCCTCGAAGTCCTGAAGGGATTCGAGGAGGTCCAGCAGGGAACGGGTGCTGGCCGGCGGCGGCAGGTCCGCCAGCCGTCCGAGCAACTGGACGCGCTCGTCGGGGCTCAGCGTCTGACCGGGCCGGGCCCCGAGCTGGCCCTGCACGTCGGCCCAGGTGTGACGGCGCGCGTCCGGATGGCGCTGCCGGTCGCGGTGGTAGCGGTCGTGGGCGTGCACCACCGCCTGGTACAGGTCGTCGGGTTCGCTCTTCAGCTCTCCGGCGGGCACGGGCAGCGTCCGCAGTTGTTCGAGCCCGGTGGAGGTGCCCCCGCGCGCGTGGTCGGAGCGCGACTTCAGTACGCCGATGACCTCGCCGCGCTCCGGATCGATCACGGGGCCGCCGGAGACGCCGTACGGGAGGTCGTTGTCCCCCAGCCGCATCTGGACGTCCGCGTTCCAGCCGCCGATCGTGCCCTGCACGGTGAGGGTGCCGTCGAGCATCCTCAGCCGTCCGTCGACCACCGTCCAGCCCGCGTACAGGACCTGGCCCTCGCCGAAGTAGGCCGCCGGGCGCTCGGAGAGGTACACGCACTCGTGGTCGACGGGCTCGCTCAGCCGCACGAGCGCGAGGTCGGGGGCGGGCCAGTTCCCGGGCAGGGATCCGGCGCCCTCGGGAAGGGCCGCCGCCACGTGGCCCGAGACCGCGGACATGCCGCGGCCCGGTGCGGGCTCGTACACCACCACGACCTCGCCCCCCTCACCGCCGCATGCCACGTGTGCGCAGGTCAGAACCCAGCTCGGGGCGACGAAGTAGCCACTGCCGAGGAACGTCCCGGGTTCGTCGAGGGCATACCCGGCGTCCGGCCGATGAATGCGAACGGTCGCCGCCATGACGAGGCCACGCAGCGCACGGCGGGCCGCGTCCCGGGCCCCCGGTGCGCCGGGGGCGCGTCCCTGCGTCATGCCCCGCTCCCGGAAGCGGCGGCACCGCTCCCGCCGTGCTCCGGGGCGCGGGCGGACGCGTCCGCGGTGGCGTCGGGGGGCTCACCACCCGGGGCGCGCGTGTCGGGCGCGGACGGATCCGGCGGGCCGCCGTTCCAGGTGAGGGTGACCGAGATGCCCGCCTTGGCCTCGCCGTCGGCGAGGAGGCCCACGACCTTGCCTGCCTTGGCCGTCAACTCGATGCCGAACTGGACGCTCACCTCGTCCGGCCGCACCGAGCGCAGCGGTTCCGCCAGCGAGCGGGCGACACCGGTCACGAGCGCGTTCAGGCTCTCCACGCTCGCTTCGATCCGCTCGGTGAAGCCGGTGTCGCTGTACGACAGCTGTCCGGCCGGTGCCGGCAGCTCGGCCGCGCCCGAGATCCGGGCCCAGACCGGTGTCCCGTCCGGCAGCACGATGCGCGTGACGCGCGTCGCTTCCTGTCCCATGCCATTCCCCCGTCCCCGCGCCCCTCGACGGCCCCGGAAGGCACGGCCCCGTGGGCGCCTATCCTTGTGCTGTCTTCTTCACAACTGACGGAAAGACCCCATCTCTCCACCCTGCAGGCACAGGTTTCTTCCCGCCCGGGAGGCTCTCAACCCTGCAAAGACCCGACGGAGCACGATCCATGTACTTCACCGACCGCGGCATCGAGGAGCTGGAGAAGCGGCGCGGCGAGGAGGAGATCACCTTCGAGTGGCTCGCCGAGCAGCTGCGCACGTTCGTCGACCTGAACCCGGACTTCGAAGTCCCGGTGGAGCGCCTGGCCACCTGGCTGGCACGGCTGGACGACGAGGACGAGGACGAGTAGGGACGCGGGGAGCAGGCGCCTGCGCGGGCGGCGGGCGGCGGGCGGCGACGCACGAGCATGGGCACGGGCGGAAACGTCGAGGCGCACCCCGGGCTGTCGGACCTGACCGGACCGAGCTGTCGGACCTGACCGGACCGTCGCGGCGGATCGTCAGGTGTGCTTGGAGAGCCCGTAGGCCGCGCCGAGCGCACCGTGCCCGACGAGCAGGGCCCCTGCCGCGGTCCAGCCGCCGCTGCGGCGCCGCAGACCCCAGACGGTGAGCGGCAGGCCCGTCGCCACCTGGGCCACGGCCAGGACGCGGGCGCCCGGACCGCCCGTCCAGGGCATCCAGGCGGCCAGGGGGCTCTCGTCGACGGTCGGGCGGCGTCCGGCGGCCTCGGTCCGGCGCACCCCGGGCAGGGCGCGGGCGGCCGCGCCGAGGCGGGCGGCGCCTTCCCCGGGCTCGAGCCCTGCGGGGAGGGCGATTCCCCCGCGCGCGAGCACCGCCAACAGCCCCCGCAGCCTGGCCCGGGCACCGGCCCCGGCCCCGGCCCCGGCCCCGAACGCGTGCTCGGCCTCTGGGTCGGCCCGGGTCAGCCGGTCCAGCGACTCCACGTCCAGGACCGGGTCCAGGCCCAGCCGGGCGGCGAAGGTGCGCATCGCCTCGTCCTCGCCGGCCGGTGTGCCGTTGGCCAGCCACACGTAGCCCACCGGGCGGCGGAATCCGGACGCGAGGACGTATCCGGCCCGGTCGGCGTCCCACCACAGGGCGAGTACGGGCCAGGGGGCGCCGACGGCGAGCGCCGCGGCCCAGCCGGCGACGACCCGGTCGACCGGTTCGCGCCCGTCCCGCCAGGGCCCGCCCTCCGGCACCAGCGCGCTCCACCGCGCACCGGCCCGGACCAGCGGCATCCGTTCGCCCAGCAGCGGGGCGACCACGGCGACGGAATCCGGCTCGGCCCGGCAGAGCAGCAGGGCGCCGGGAGCGAGAGCGGAAACCGACTCTTCCGTCGACATATCGACAAGATAGGGCACAGCGCCCCATTCGGCCGATCGTTGATCACCAGAACGGGTGTCTTGACTTTCCATGCCCGCGATATATCGTGAATTGCGAGGGACGCGATATGGCGCGTTCGGTCGAGGAGGTCTGCACCATGTCCGAGTGGTCCGTCGCGGAGCCCAGGAAGCTCACCTTCGACGAGTCCGTGAGCCGGCTCCACGTACGCGTGGTCGGCGGAACGGTGAACGTGGTGGGCACGGACGAAGGTTCCGCCCGTCTGGAGGTGTCCGAGATCGAGGGGCCCCCGCTGATCGTGACCCACCGGGACGGCGTCCTCACGGTGGCCTACGAGGACCTGCCCTGGAAGGGCTTCCTGAAGTGGCTGGACCGCAAGGGCTGGCGACGCAGTGCGGTGGTGTCCCTGGCGGTGCCGACCGGCACCCGCGTGGAGGTGGGGGCGGTCAGCGCCGCGGCCGTGGTCTCGGGTCTCGACGGACCCGCCGAGGTCAAGGGCGTGTCCGGGGACACCACTCTGGTGAGCCTCGCGGGCCCCGTCCGCGCCGACACCGTCTCGGGGAACGTGGAGGCGCAGGCCCTCACCGGCGACCTCCGCTTCAACTCTGTCTCCGGCGACCTGACGGTGGTGGAGGCGGGCTCCTCCGTGCGGGCCGACTCGGTCAGCGGTTCGATGATCGTCGACCTGGACCCGGCCGGAGGCCCCACCGACATCAGCCTGAACAGCGTCTCGGGCGAGATCGCCATCCGGCTGCCCCAGCCGGCCGACGCCCGGGTCGAGGCGAACACGGCCAGCGGCATGGTCAGCAGCGCCTTCGAGGACCTCCGGGTCGGCGGCCAGTGGGGGGCCAAGCGCATCACCGGACGGCTCGGCGCGGGCAACGGCCGGCTGAAGGCCACCACGGTCTCCGGCTCGATCGCCCTGCTCCGCCGTCCGGCGACGGAGGACGCCCCGTGGGAGCGGGAGCCGGAGGAATCCGGCCCGACGGGCACCGCACGGCACGACTCGGGGGACAATTCCGCTTCCGTCCGGGACCAGGGCGCCACCGACGCCCCTTCCGACGGCACGACCGACAAGAAGGTGCTCTGACATGCCCCCCGTCTTCGCCCACGGCCGCCTCCGCCTCTACCTCCTCAAGCTTTTGGACGAGGCCCCGCGCCACGGTTACGAGGTGATCCGGCTCCTGGAGGAACGCTTCCAGGGCCTGTACGCCCCGTCCGCGGGCACGGTGTACCCCCGCCTGGCCAAGCTGGAGGCGGAGGGCCTGGTCACCCACACCACCGAGGGCGGCCGCAAGGTGTACGCCATCACGGACGCCGGTCGCGCCGAGCTGGCCGACCGCAGCGGCGAGCTGGCCGACCTGGAGCTGGAGATCCGCGAGTCCGTCGCCGAGCTGGCCGCCGAGATCCGGGCCGACGTGCGGGGCGCGGCCGGCGATCTGCGGCGGGAGATGCGGGCCGCGGCCACGGCGGCCCGCCGGGGCACCTCAGGGGCGCATGACGAGGGGGACGGCTCCACCTCCGCTGCCGGGGAAGGCGACGAGAAGGAGGCCTGGCGGGCCGCCAAGGAGGAGATGCGGCGGGTCAAGCAGGAGTGGAAGGAGCAGGCCCGCCGCGCCAAGGACGAGAGCCGCCGCGCCCGCGACGAGGCACAGCGGGCCCGGCACCAGGCCAAGGAGGCCCAGGAGCGGGCCCGGGCCCAGGCGCAGGAGGAGGTCCAGCGCATCGCCCAGCGCGTGCAGGAACAGGTGCAGGACCACTTCTCGCGCGGCGACTGGCCGACGGGACTGCGTGAGGGCCTGAGCGAACTGGCCAAGGAGGTCGGCGACTTCGGGAAGGAGTTCGGCAAGGACTGGGGCTTCGGACGCACCGACACCGGGAGCCCCGCCTCGCGCGCGGAGCGTTCTCCGGGCCCCGAGTACTCCGTCACCCCCGAGGACTTCCCCGCCGGATACACGCCGAGCTGGGCCCACGAGGACGCCGCGGAATCCACCGGTGACCCGGCGCGCGACCTGGACCGGCTGCTCGACCGCTTCCGGGACGACATCCGCGACGCCGCCCGGGACCACGGAGTGACGTCCGACCAGTTGCGCGACACCCGCCGCCGGCTGTCGGAGGCAGCGGCGCACATCGGGGCGATCCTGCGTACGCCGAAGGCCTGAGCGCGGCACGGCGCGGCGCCCCCGGCTCCCCAGGGGCGCCGCGCGCCGGTGAGCCGCCGTGCCACCGGTCAGGCGCAGGCCTTCCCGGCCCCCTCGCCCAGCACCCTGGACAGCGACGCATGGGTCACCCCGTGGTCGGCGAGCACCTCGGCGGGCACTCCGGGACGCAGGGCCAGGGCGAGGAGGAGATGCTCGTCCCCGATGTGCCGGTCACGGCGGGCGACGGCGACCCGCAGCGCCTTCTCCAGGATCTCCTTGGCGCCCCGGCTGAAGCTCCGGTGTCCCGACCACCGGCGCCCGCGCCTGCGGTCGTCGGCGGACATCGCCCCCACACCGTGGGCCTCCTCCACCCTGGCGACGATCTCCGTGACGTCGATTCCCAGTCCGGCGAGGGCCTCCGTCTCGGACTGCGACAGACCCGCACGGCGCCGTGCGTCCCCCAGCTCCCGGCGTACCGCGTCCCGGTGCTCGCCGACGCCGAGGGCCGCCAGCGCGAAGGAGGCGCGACTGCCCTGCCGGTCGAGCAGGGCGAGCAGCAGGTGCTCGGGCTCGACGGTCTCCGCCCTCGCCTCCTCGGCGTGTCCGACCGCCCCCTGCACGACCGCGCGGGCGTCCTTCGTGAATCGCTCGAACATCAATGCCTCCCGTACTTCTTGTGCACGGCCTGCCTGCTGACTCCGAGTTCCGTGGCGATCTCCTGCCACGACCATCCCTGCCGACGGGCGCTGCGCACCTGTACGGCTTCCAGTTGCTCCACCAGCTTCCGCAGGGCGGTGACGGCTCGCAGCCCGATCCGGGGATCACGGTCACCCGCACGCGTGGCGAGATCCGTTGCTTCACTCATACCGTCAACCTAGGTTGACATGACCCGCTTGTCAACCCTGGTTGACATGGGTACTGGCGGTACCGCACGGCCGGGACACGCGAACGGCGGGCCCGGAGAACCGGACCCGCCGTGTCTGGGCGTCTGAGCGTCTGGGGGGAACGCGTCAGGAGTTGCTGAGCACGATCTTGCCGAACTGCCCCCCGGAGGCCATCCGCTCGAACCCTTCACGGGCCCGGTCCATCGGAAGCACCTCGTCGATGACGGGACGCACACCGGTGGCGGCGCAGAAGGACAGCAGGTCCTCCAGCTCGTCCTTGGAGCCCATCGTGGAGCCGACGACCTTGAGCTCCAGGAAGAAGATCCGGGTGAGTTCGGCGTGGGAGGGCCGGTCACCGCTGGTGGCCCCGGAGATGACCAGCGTGCCGCCGGGCCGCAGCGACTTGATGGAGTGCGACCAGGTGGCGGCGCCCACGGTCTCGATCACGGCGTCGACCCGCTGCGGCAGCCGCGCACCGGTCTCGACGGCCTCCACCGCACCGAGCTCCAGCGCCCGCTTGCGCTTGGCCTCGTCCCGGCTGGTGGCGAAGACCCGCAGCCCGGCCGCCTTGCCGAGCACGATCGCGGCCGTGGCGACCCCGCCGCCGGCGCCCTGCACCAGCACCGAGTCACCGGGACGCACCCCGGCGTTGGTGAACAGCATCCGGTACGCCGTCAGCCAGGCGGTCGGCAGGCAGGCGGCCTCCTCGAAGGAGAGCTCCTTGGGCTTGGGCAGGATGTTCCAGGTCGGCACGGCGACCTGCTCGGCGAACGTCCCCGGGTAGCGCTCGGTGAGGATGGAGCGGGGCTCCTCGGGGCCGACGCCGTGGCCGGTCTGGCCGATCACGGAGTGCAGGACGACCTCGTTGCCGTCCGCGTCGATCCCGGCGGCGTCGCAGCCGAGGATCATCGGCAGCCGGCCCTCGGGGAGGCCGACGCCACGCAGGGACCACAGGTCGTGATGGTTGAGGGAGGCGGCCCTGACATCGACGACGCTCCAGCCGGGCCGGGCCTCGGGAGCCGGAAGCTCTCCCAACTCCAGGCCGGCCAACGGCTGGTCGCGGTCGATTCGGGCGGCATAGACAGCGAACATGACCTTGACGATAGGTTCCCCACCCCCCAACCGGAACCACAGCCCCGTGTGACACACCCCCTCTTGCCAGCCACCCCCGGCCCCAGCTGCGATCAGCCGCGCCTGCCAGCCCCCACCCTCCTCCCCCCCCAGCTGCGGGCAGTCGTGCCGCTGGGGCGGCACGGGTGGGCGCAGCGGCACCCGCCCAGCGCCGGTCAGCGCCCCACCCCGCGCCCAGCACCAGCGCACCCGCACTCGCACCGGCCCCCGCACCCGCACCGGCCCCCGCACCCGCACCCGCACCCGCACCCAAAAGACAAGCGGCCCCGCCCACCAAGGACGAGACCGCTCACCACACCGCAGGGATCACCCCGCAGGCGTCACACCGTCACCGGCGCGCAACCCCCTCCGCCCGGGCCGCCGCGGCCACCGCCGCCGTCACGGCCGGCGCGACCCGCTCGTCGAACGGGGACGGAATGACATAGTCCGCGGCGAGGTCGTCCCCCACCACGGCGGCCAGCGCCTCGGCCGCCGCCAGCTTCATGCCCTCGGTGATCCGCGACGCCCGCACCTGGAGAGCGCCCGCGAAGATGCCGGGGAACGCCAGCACGTTGTTGATCTGGTTCGGGAAGTCCGAACGCCCGGTCGCGACGACCGCCGCGTACTTGTGGGCGACCTCCGGATGCACCTCCGGGTTCGGGTTGGCCATCGCGAAGACGAAGGCACCCTCGGCCATCGAGGCCACCGCCGGCTCCGGCACCGTACCGCCGGAGACGCCGATGAAGACGTCGGCACCCGCCAGCGCCGCCTCCAGCGGGCCGGAGAGCCCGGCCTTGTTGGTGAAGGAGGCCAACTCCTGCTTGACCGGGGTCAGGTCCTCCCGGTCGGCCGAAACGACACCCTTGCGGTCGGCGACCGCGACGTCCCCGATGCCGGCCTCCACCAGCATCTTGGCGATGGCGACCCCGGCCGCGCCCGCACCCGAGATCACCGCCCGCAGCTCACCCAGTGTCCGCCCGCTCAGCCGCGCCGCGTTCCGCAGGGCGGCCAGCGTCACGACGGCCGTGCCGTGCTGGTCGTCGTGGAAGACCGGGATGTCCAGCCGCTCCTGGAGCTTGCGCTCGATCTCGAAGCACCGCGGCGCCGAGATGTCCTCCAGGTTGACGCCGCCGAAGGAGGGCGCGAGCCGGACCACGGTCTCGACGATCTCGTCGGCGTCCGTGCAGTTCAGGGCGATCGGGACCGCGTCCACACCGCCGAACTGCTTGAAGAGGATGGCCTTGCCCTCCATCACCGGGAGGGACGCCTCGGGCCCGATGTCACCGAGCCCCAGCACCGCCGTGCCGTCCGTCACGACCGCGACGACCGACGACTTCCAGGTGTAGTCGTGGACGAGGTCGGGCTGCTCGGCGATCGCGCTGCACACTTTCGCGACGCCGGGCGTGTACGCCAGGGACAGGTCTTCCTTGTCGCGGACCGGCACGGTGGCCTGCACGGCCATCTTGCCGCCGCGGTGCAGCGCGAACGCGGGGTCGAAGGAGTCGAGCGCCTCGACGCCCGCCCCCTGCTCCGCACCGGCTTCGCTGTCGCTGCGAGGATTGACGATCTCCGCTGCCACTTTGTCTTACCCCTTAAGAGTTCATGGTTTGAGGGTTTGTCCACTCCTGGTGAGGAATGGGCGGGCACCGCACAGGGAGATGGCTGTCTGGGCCACGTGGACCCCCGCGCGACGGGCGCGCCGCACACGCGCCCTGAGCCCCTGATGAGGGGTGTAAAGAACCTTCTTACCCGACGGACGCCCCCGGCGACGAGTCCGATAAGCGCAAGCCCACATGCCGGACCCCGAACGCCGCATGTCGGTGACATGGCTCATAGCCAGGGTTCCGGACAACCTCTCCCGACCCCTTGACAGACCCGCGCACGACACCCGCAACAGCCCTGCTCACCCGCGATCCATGGTCGGATAACGAGAAATTCCGCAGATCTTCCGGCCGGATGGGCAGATTCCCGCAAAGGTTCGGTCGTGATGTACCGACCTGGTGCGGTTCGGGGGGTGACCCGTTATCCGATTTTGACATGGCGGCCCCCCTGAATGGCCGAGTCCGAATGGCAAGATGCCGTAATCACACAAGGTCGCGGCACTCGAAGGTGTGTGCTCTCGTCGACCCACGGCACCGGCCGGACCCCGGCCGGCGTCCCGTCCCACCGGAACTCCACCGTCCCCATCGGCAACTCCCTCATCCGCCGGAGGAACCACCATGACCGCACGCTCCACCCGTCGTACGACCGCCGCGCACTCCCGGCTAGCAGCGGTCGGTGCGATCGCGGTCGCCGGCGCCCTGCTGCTCACCGGATGCGGCGACCAGACCGAGAACGGCGACTCCGGCAGCGGCGACAACCAGTCCGCCGGCGGTGCCCCGCTGGCCGACAAGCTGCCGCAGTCGATCCGCGACAAGGGCACCATCAAGGTCGGCTCGGACATCGCGTACGCGCCCGTCGAGTTCAAGGACGACTCCGGCAAGACGGTCGGTATCGACCCCGACCTCGCGGACGCCCTGGGCAAGCAGCTCGGGGTGAAGTTCGAGTTCGAGAACGGCACCTTCGACACCCTGATCACCGGCCTGCGCTCCAAGCGGTACGACATCGCCATGTCCGCGATGACCGACACCAAGGACCGCCAGGAGGGCATCGACGCCGACACCGGCAAGAAGGTCGGCCAGGGCGTCGACTTCGTCGACTACCTCACCGCCGGTGTCTCGATCTACACCAAGAAGGGCGACGACCAGGGCATCAAGACCTGGTCCGACCTGTGCGGCAAGAAGCTCGTGCTCCAGCGCGGCACGGTCTCCGAGGACCTCGCCAAGGCCGAGAACGAGAAGTGCCCGGCCGGCAAGAAGATCTCCATGGAGGCCTTCGACAACGACCAGCAGGCCCAGACCCGGCTGCGCGCGGGCGGCGCGGACGCCGGTTCCTCCGACTTCCCGGTCGCGGCTTACGCGGTGAAGACCTCCGGCGGCGGCAAGGACTTCGAGCTCGTCGGCGAGCAGGTCGAGGCCGCGCCGTACGGCATCGCGGTCGCCAAGGACAACACGCAGCTGCGCGACGCCCTGAAGGCGGCGCTGGACGCGGTGATCGCGAACGGCGAGTACAAGAAGATCATGGACAAGTGGGGCGTGTCGGAAGGCGCCGTCACCGAGGCCGCCGTCAACGGCGGCAAGTGACCGCGCGGCGGGCGCTGAAAGGCAACATCCGTGACTGTTGACATCGACAAGACGGCGGGCGGCCCGGCCGGCACCCCGCCGACCCCGCCCGAGGCCATCAAGGCCATCCCGGTGAGGCACTACGGGCGGTACGTCTCCGCGGTCGTCGCGATCGCGCTGCTGGCCGCGGTCGTCTACGCCTTCTCCCAGGGCAAGATCAACTGGGGCGCGATCCCGGACTACTTCTTCGACGACCGTGTCCTGACCGGCATGGGCAAGACACTCCTGATCACCGTCCTCGCGATGCTGATCGGTGTCGTCGGCGGCATCCTGCTCGCCGTGATGCGGCTGTCGAAGAACCCGGTGACCTCGTCCATCGCGTGGTTCTACATCTGGTTCTTCCGCGGCACGCCGGTCCTGGTGCAGCTGGTCGTCTGGTTCAACCTCGGCCTGGTCTTCGAGTACATCAACCTCGGCCCGTTCTACCGCGACGAGTGGTCGGACTTCATGACGCCGTTCCTGACGGCGCTGCTCGGCCTCGGCCTCAACGAGGCGGCGTACATGGCGGAGATCTGCCGTGCCGGCCTGCTCGCGGTCGACGAGGGCCAGACCGAGGCGGCGCACGCGCTCGGCATGAGCCACACCAAGACGCTGCGCCGGATCGTGGTCCCGCAGGCGATGCGCGTGATCGTGCCGCCGACGGGCAACGAGGTCATCAACATGCTGAAGACGACCTCGCTGGTGTCGGTCGTCCAGTACGCCGAGTTGTTCAGAGTCGCCCAGGACATCGGCCAGACCTCGGGCGCACCGGCCGAGATGCTGTTCCTCGCGGCGGCCTGGTACCTGCTGCTGACCTCGGTCTTCAGCGTCGGCCAGTACTACCTGGAGCGCTACTACGCCCGCGGCTCCAGCCGCAGCCTGCCGCCCACCCCGATGCAGAAGATCAGGGCGAACCTGTTCTCCCTGTCGAACCGCTCCAGCACGACGGGAGGTGCGGCATGACCGCCATGGTCAAGGCCGAGGGCGTGCACAAGTCCTTCGGTGCCGTCGAGGTCCTCAAGGGCATCGACCTGGAGGTGAAGCAGGGCGAGGTGTTCTGCCTCATCGGCCCCTCCGGCTCCGGCAAGTCCACCTTCCTCAGGTGTATCAACCACCTCGAGAAGATCAACGCCGGACGTCTTTACGTCGACGGGGAGCTGGTCGGCTACCGCCAGAAGGGTGACAAGCTCTACGAGCTGAAGGACAGCGAGGTCGCCCTCAAGCGCCGGGACATCGGCATGGTCTTCCAGCGCTTCAACCTGTTCCCGCACATGACGGCCGTGGAGAACGTCATGGAGGCGCCGGTCCAGGTCAAGGGCATGAGCCGGGGGCAGGCCAGGGACCGCGCACGGGCCCTGCTGGAGCGCGTGGGCCTGGGCGACAAGGCGGGCAACTACCCCTCGCAGCTCTCCGGCGGCCAGCAGCAGCGCGTCGCCATCGCGCGGGCCCTGGCGATGGACCCGAAGCTGATGCTGTTCGACGAGCCGACCTCGGCGCTCGACCCCGAGCTGGTCGGTGACGTCCTCGACGTCATGCGCGACCTCGCGGAGTCCGGCATGACGATGGTCGTCGTCACCCACGAGATGGGCTTCGCCCGCGAGGTCGGCGACAGCCTGGTCTTCATGGACGACGGCGTGGTGGTCGAGTCGGGCAACCCGCGCGACGTGCTGACCGACCCGCAGCACGACCGGACGAAGGCGTTCCTGTCCAAGGTCCTCTGACCGTCCGCACGATTGCGCGCCGAGGGGCGGTACGGATCTCCGTACCGCCCCTCGGCGTGTGGTCCTACTTGACCGCCAGCAGCAGCGTGTCGGACGGCGAGCACCACACCGGCCGCGCCTCGCCGAAGCCCTTCTCGCGCAGCACGCGCGCGTGCCACGCCGCCGAGGGCATCTCGCCGTCGGCGTGCTCGCCGTAGATCTCGAAGCGGCGGGCGGTGGGCCCGGCCAGCACCGGGTCCTCGGCGGCGAGCTGCCACCACTCGGCCCAGTCCAGGGCACCCTGCCCCTTGGCGGCGTCCATCCGCGCGTGCCGCTGCGCGCGCTCGGCCGCGTTGATCCGGGGCGTCGCTTCGTCGATCATGTGGTCCGCGTTCATGAAGACACCGCCGTCGCGGACCAGCTCCGCGGTCCGGCCGTAGAGATCCGCGAGGGGTTCGGCGTGGAACCAGTGCAGGGCCGTCGCGGTCAGCACGGCGTCGTACGCGTCGTACGGCAGCTTCGCCGGCCAGTCGGGGTCCTTGAGGTCGGCGGTGACGAAGGAGACCCGGTCGTCGCCCGCGAAGGTGCCCTCGGCGATGGCGAGGAGCGCGGGGTCGAGGTCCACGCCGGTGCTCGTGGCGTCCGGGAACCGGTCGAGCAGCCGGGCCGTGATGGTGCCGGTGCCGCAGGCCAGGTCCAGCACGCGCGGCGCGGGACCGACGAGCGCCTCGACCATGTCGAGCATGATCCGGAACCGTTCCTCTCGGTCCGGCATGTACCACTCCTGCTGCCGGTCCCAGCTCTGCTGCCAGGCCTGCCAGTCGGCACCGGCCGCGGTGGTCGTGGCCGTGGTGGTGGCCGTGGTGGCCGTGGTCGTGTCCGCGTTCGTCATCGAGCCCCTCCGCACTGCGTCGCGTAATACCCTGGAAGCACGATCAGCTGTTACCTGACCGCAGGCACGACCCTAGAGCCCCGTCGTAAGGACTACAAGTGGAACTGGCCTATTACTCGGATTACGCCGTACGTCTCGTCAACACCGAGGAACCGTCGCGGGGACAGGACTCCCTGACCTCGGTGGAGGCCGTCCGCGAGCTCTTCGGCGCCAACCAGTCGGCGGCCCGGCGCGCGTCCGACGCCGACGTGACGCGGTTCCGCTCGGTCCGGGGACGGCTGCGCGCGGTCTTCGAGGCGGCCGACGGCGGCGACGAGACCCTCGCCGTGGACCTGCTGAACTCACTGCTCCTGGAGTTCCCGGTGAGCCCGCAGATCTCGGGCCACGACCACCGCGCGGAGGACGGCAGCCCGCTGTGGCACATGCACCTGGCGGACCACCCCTCCAACGCGACGGCCGGATTCGCGGCCATCGCGGCGATGGGCCTGGCCTTCCACCTCACCGAGTACGGGGTCGACCGGCTGGGCCTGTGCGAGGCGGCCCCCTGCCGCAACGCCTATCTGGACACCTCCACCAACCGCTCCCGGCGCTACTGCTCCGACCGCTGCGCCACCCGCGCCAACGTGGCGGCCTACCGCGCCCGCAAGCGCCTGGAGGCGGACCGGTCGGCCAGCACCGGCCTGACCGCCGACAGCGCCCAGCGGACCACGGCGAGCGGCGAACGCTGACCCGCCCGCGGCGGCCGGTACCGGAACCGGACCCGGCCGAGGACGAGGTCCTGCGGGACCACCCCGTAGTCGGTACTGTCCCCGCCCGCGAACGCGTTGTCCCCGAGCACCCACCAGCCGGCCCCACGCCGTTCGGCCGCCCGCTTGACCACGAGCAGGTCCTGCTGGAAGGGGTGCCGCAGCACGACTACGTCACCCGGCCGGACCCGGGCCCCCCAGTGCACGAGCAGCACGTCACCGTGGTGCAGCGTGGGCACCATCGACGGCCCGGTCACCTCGGCCGGCCCGAAGGGCAACGCCCCTCTGGCGCGCTCGGTCTCCTGCGACAGTTGCTCCGGCATCACCCGGCACCTCCCCGGTCTTTCCTCCACCAGTCTCAGTCTCACCCCGGACTTTTGTCCTAAGCCCACGGGGGCACCCGCGAAAACAGGTCTCCCAGGGAGTAATGTCCCCCCTGAGAAGACGATCACGAGGAAGGAACGCTTCATGCTTTCCCGCCTGTTTGCCCCCAAGGTCACGGTCAGCGCCCACTGCGACCTGCCCTGCGGCGTGTACGACCCTGCCCAGGCCCGCATCGAGGCGGAGTCGGTGAAGGCCGTCCAGGAGAAGATGGCCGGCAACGACGACCCGCACTTCCAGACGCGCGCCACGGTCATCAAGGAGCAGCGCGCCGAGCTCGCGAAGCACCACGTCTCCGTGCTGTGGAGCGACTACTTCAAGCCCCCGCACTTCGAGAAGTACCCGGAGCTGCACCAGCTGGTCAACGACACCCTGAAGGCCCTGTCGGCCGCCAAGGGCTCGAAGGACCCGGCGACCGGCCAGAAGGCCCTGGACTACATCGCCCAGATCGACAAGATCTTCTGGGAGACCAAGAAGGCCTGACGGACGTCAGCATCCCGGGGCCGGCGATCGGTGCACCATCGCAGGCCGCAGGGCAGCCCGAAGGGGCCCGGCGCCATCCTGGCCGGGCCCCTTCGGCGTTGTCGTGGTCAGGGGTTCTCGGTGACCGGTTCCCGGGAGTGATCCGGCCTCCCGGGCCGTGCCTCGCCTTCGGCGGCCCCGGCGCTCTTCCCGGGACCCGCCTCGCACTCCGGGTTGCCGCACGGGCCCGGGGCCCATTCCGGTACCCATATGCCCAGCGTCTTGTGGCGCCGGACGACCGCTTCGACTGGCTGTCCGCACACGGGACAGGCGTACGTGTCGCTGTCCATACCCCCAGGTTAGAGCGGCAGGCGGCTCAGCGCTTGCGGTGGTACGTACGCACCACGACACCGTTGCCGAAGGTCCGCACCGAGTCCGGCACGAATTCGGCCACCTCGAAGCCGGAGCCGAACATCGGCATACCGGTGCCGAGCACCACGGGATAGGTCTTGACGACCAGTTCGTCGACCTCGTCGACCAGTTCGCCGGCCACGGCCGATCCGCCGCACAGATAGATGCCGAAGGCACTGTCCTCGGCCTTCAGCTCCCGGACCCTGCCGACCAGATCCGTCGAGATGATCTCGACGTTCGGGTCGGGCGACTCCGTGAGCGTGCGCGAGGCGACGTATTCGCGCAGGTGGGCATAGGGGCTGGTGACGCCCTCCTTGAGGGCCAGGTCGTAGCTGGCGCGTCCCTGCACGATCGTGTCGAACCGCTTGTTCGGCAGGTCGTCGATGCCCAGCGGACGACGGCCGTGGGTCGGCAGTGTCTCCGGATACTCCGACTTCAGGAACTCGAAGAACTCCTCGTCGACGAACGGGACCATGAACGACGCGTCGCCGTCCGGGCCGCCGATGAAGCCGTCGATCGAGCAGGCGACGAAGTACGTGAGTTTGCGCAAACCGGTCTCCCCCTTCATGTTGACCACTACGATCACAGTACTCCATGCGTAGTTGTTTGGGGAACGGATTACGAGATCACGGAGTCCGCGGCTCGCGCCACATCGGCCACATGCGAGGGCCGTCCGGCAGATCCAGGGCCCGGCCGGTGAACTCGAAGCCGAGACGTTCGTAGAGCGCCTTCCCGCGGGCGCTGCTCGCCTCCAGATAGGCGGGCAGGCCCTCGCGGTCGCAGCGGTCGAGGACGGTGCCGATCAGCGCGGTTCCCAGGCCCTCGCCCTGCCGCTCCGGGACCACGCCGATCATCCACAGGTACGCGTGCGCCCGGCCGGAGGGGTGGATCCCGTCCGTGAGCCGGGCTATCAGCTCCACGCGCTCGTTCTCCGGGTCGACGGCCTCGCGGATCTGGGCGGGGCCGTCCTCGGCACCCTCGTGCTCCTCCGCCGGGACGGGGAGCCACAGCGCGCAGGCGGCGCCGTCCTCGGTGAGATCGACACGGCCGTCCGCGAAGACGGCGTCTGCGAACGCGGCCATGAGCCGATGATGGGTCCGGCGACGGTACTCCGCACCGGGAAAGACCCAGCTGCTCACCGGATCGTCCTGAAAGGCCTCGTCCAGCAGCCGGACGACCAGCTCCCGGTCACCCTCCCCCGCCGTGCGGATCACCACACCCATGCCTCGCCCCTTCGGCTCAACCCTGCTTGCCTGTACGGCGGTTGAGCCTAGCCGCTGGGCCTGGGCCCCACGGGGAGGGACAGGGGGGCGGGCCCCGCACACCGTGGGGAAGTGCGGGACCCGCCGGACCGGAGCCGTCGGCGGTGCGGCCGTACGTCGGTCAGGTGCCGTACGGCCCTGCACGGGCTCCGGGGTCTTGCGTGGCCGGCCCGGCGATCCACGACGCCGGGGCGGGCGAGGGGGCCGGGGCGGCGCTGAGGTGCTGCGCTCAGGTGCTGCGCCGCGTCACGAACTCGGCCAGGGCGAGGAGGCCGCCCGCCGCCTCCGGCTCGGGCACGGCACGCGCCAGCTCCTGCATGGCCCTTGCCATCCGGTCGGCCGCCTGGGCCTGTGCCCAGTCCCGGCCGCCGGCCCGCTCCACGGCCAGGGCGGTGCGCTCCAGGTCCTCCTTGTTCTCGTCGTACGGGCCGGTGTACAGCTCGGCCAGTTCGGCGGCGGCCGGGGTGCCGGAGGTGAGGGCGGCGACCACCGGCAGTGACTTCTTGCGGGCGGCCAGGTCCGCACCGGCCGGCTTGCCGGTGTGGCGCGGGTCGCCCCATATGCCGATGACGTCGTCGATGAGCTGGAAGGCCATCCCCGCCTCACGGCCGAAGGCGTCCAGGGCCTCGACGTCCTCCGTGGCGGCGCCCGCGTACAACGCGCCGACGGCACAGGCGCAGCCCAGCAGGGCACCCGTCTTGGCCTCGGCCATGACGAGCGTCTCGTCGAGGGTCACCTCACCCGGCGGGCGCCGCTCCATCGCCGTGTCCGCGTGCTGGCCCTCGCACAGCTCCATGACGCAGTCGGCGAGCCGGGTGGCCGCCGCCGCGGACGCCGGATGCGGGTCGGCGGCGAACATCCGCAGGGCGAGCGCCTGAAGTGCGTCCCCGGCGAGGATCGCGTCGGCGTCGCCGAACACGGTCCACGCGGTCGGCCGGTGCCGCCGGGTGGCGTCGCGGTCCATCACGTCGTCGTGCAGCAGGGTGAAGTTGTGGACCAGTTCCACCGCCGCCGCGGCACGGACGGCCGCCGCGCGGGCCGCCGGACCGCCGAGCGCGGCCGCCGCGGTGAGGACGAGGGCGGGGCGGATCGCCTTGCCCGCGTTGCCCGAAGCGGGCGTGCCGTCCGCGTGCTGCCAGCCGAAGTGGTAGAGCGCGACCCGGCGCATCGACTCCGGCAGCGTCGCGATGGCGGACCGCAGTTCGGGATCGACCGACGCTCGTGACTCGCTCAGGAGCAGCGCCGCCTCGTGCCCTTCGACCACCGCCTCCCCCGGTCCGTCGGACGGCTCCCCCGGCTCCTTCTCGCGCTGTGTGCCGATGGGCCCGTGCCTTTCCGGCGTCCCGGTGGGACGGCACGTCGCGGTGGCGCCGCGCCGGGTCTCCGTCATGGACTCACCTTCCCCCTGGGCCCGTCCGTACCCCGGGGGTGTACCCGCCCGGGAGGGCGGGAACACGGCGTTCGGGACAGTGACGTCACCGCCAGCGGCCGATCTCGACGTTCTCCAGCACACCGAGCGCGTCCGGCACGAGGACCGCGGCCGAGTAGTAGGCCGTGACCAGGTACTTGATGATCGCCTGCTCGTTGATCCCCATGAAGCGCACCGACAGACTCGGCTCGATCTCGTCCGGGATGCCGGTGGCCCGCAGGCCGATGACGCCCTGGTCCTGCTCGCCGGTACGCATCGCGATGATCGAGGACGTACGGGCCTCGGTGACCGGGATCTTGTTGCACGGGTAGATGGGCACACCGCGCCAGGTCGGGATGCGGTTCCCGGCGACGTCGATGGTCTCGGGGACGAGGCCGCGCTTGTTGAACTCGCGGCCGATGGCGGCGATGGCGCGCGGGTGGGCGAGGAGCAGCTTGGTGCCGCGCCGGCGGCTCAGCAGTTCGTCGAGGTCGTCGGGACCGGGCACTCCGTCGTGCGGCTGGATGCGCTGGTCGTACTCGCAGTTGTGCAGCAGCCCGAACTCCCGGTTGTTGATGAGTTCGTGCTCCTGGCGTTCCTTCAGCGCCTCGACCGTCAGGCGGATCTGCTGCTCGGTCTGGTTCATCGGCTGGTTGTACAGATCGGCCACGCGCGAGTGGATGCGCAGCACGGTCTGGGCGACGCTCAGTTCGTACTCGCGCGGCCGGGCCTCGTAGTCGACGAACGTGTGCGGGATGTCCGGCTCGCCGCTGTGGCCGGCCGCGAGGTCGATCTCCTTCTCACCGTGCCTGTTGGTGCGCTGCTCCGGGATCGAGCGCCGCTGCTCCAAGTGCTCGCGCAGGGAGTCGGCCCGCTCCGCGACCTGGTCCACCTCCTGGCGGGGCAGCACGAGCACCGTGCAGGCGGTGACGGTGCGGGCGGTGTACTCCCAGATGGCGTCCCCGTCGAGGAGCGCCTGGTCGCCGAAGTAGGCGCCGTCGGCGAGGACGCCGAGCACCGCGTCGTCGCCGTAGGGGCCGGTGCCGATCTTCTCGACCTTGCCATGCGCCAGCAGGTAGACCTCGTCGGCCCGCGCGCCGAACGAGGCGATCACCTCGCCGGGGCCGAACTCCTGCTGCTCGCAGCGCTGCGCGAGTTCCGACAGGACCTCGTCGTCCTCGTACGACCGCAGGGCCGGCAGCTCGCCCAGCTCCGCGGGGACGACCTCGACGCGGTCGCCGGTCTTCACGAACGTCACGCGGCCGTCGCCGACGGCGAAGGTCAGACGCCGGTTGACCCGGTACGTGCCGCCCTGGATGTCCACCCAGGGGAGCGAGCGCAGCAGCCAGCGAGAGCTGATCTCCTGCATCTGAGGAACGGACTTGGTGGTGGTGGCCAGGTTCCGCGCGGCCGCCGTGCCGAGGCTCTGCTGCGGCCTGGTCTGCTCGGTGCGGACCTCTTCGCCTACCGACATAAGGAATTGCCCTCCCGGTCATGCCGGACGGCTGCGCCCGGCATCGATGTGCGTGGACCAGCCTTCCTCACGGAGCGTGCCGGTGCTATTACACGAACGAGCGGGAATGGATCACACGCGGCCGGGGCAGATATGGGGGCTTGTTTCGACTTCGGCACCCCCTGGCCGGGATGAGATTGTCCGAAACGACTCGCACACGGGCCGAACAAGTAATAGGAGTTGGTCCGTTTCGGTACAAGCTCCGTACGAGGCGGTCGCGTCGGGCGGTCGTCGCGGAGCGTGAAGGAGCCCGGCCGTGGCCTCACCCATGTCCGCGAGCAGTTTCCTCAAGGCACTGAAGGCGGAGGGCCTCACCGTCGTCCAGGTCGGCGACTGGCGGGACCACAACCGCAACCACAAGGGCCCGTGGGGTCCCGTGCACGGTGTGATGATCCATCACACGGTCACCAAGGGCAGCGCGCGGACGGTGGACATCTGCCGCAAGGGATACGAAGGTCTGCCGGGCCCCCTGTGCCACGGGGTCGTCACCAAGGACGGCAGGGTCCACCTGGTCGGGTACGGCAGGGCCAACCACGCCGGTCTCGGCGACGACGACGTACTGCGCGCGGTGATCGCGGAGAAGGCGCTGCCCCGGGACAACGAGGCGAACACCGACGGCAACCGGCACTTCTACGGCTTCGAGTGCGAGAACCTGGGCGACGGCGACGACCCGTGGCCGGCGGCACAGCTGGAGGCGATCGAGCGGGCCGCCGCGGCCGTGTGCCGCCACCACGGCTGGAACGAGCGGTCCGTCATCGGCCACCTGGAGTGGCAGCCGGGCAAGGTGGATCCGCGCGGATTCACGATGGCGTCCATGCGAAGCCGCATCCGGGACCGCCTGAAGTGACCCGGGCCGACCGGGGTGGCCGGAACCGGCCGAGGTGCCCGGGACCGGTCGCCGTGCCCCGGGAGCGCGCCGGGGCGAGGTGGCCGGGACGCCCGGTGGCGTGACAATGGCGGGGTGACCGGCACCGATACCCGTGAGCTCGCCCCCCTGCGGCCCCGTCTGCCCTCTCCGCTGCACGAGGTGGCCGACGGACGGTTCGAGCGCCACGGTGTCCGGCTGCTGCTCAAGCGGGACGATCTGATCCATCCCGAGCTGGTCGGCAACAAGTGGCGCAAGCTGGCACCGAATCTCGCCACGGCCGACGGGCGCACCGTCGTCACGTTCGGCGGCGCCTACTCCAACCACCTGCGGGCCGCGGCCGCGGCCGGCCGGCTGCTCGGGCTGCCCACGGTGGGCGTGGTCCGCGGTCAGGAGCTGGCCGGCGCGCCGCTCAACCCCTCACTGGCCCGGTGCGCAGCCGACGGGATGCGGCTGCACTTCGTCGACCGCTCCACGTACCGGCGCAAGTCCGAACCCGAGACCCTGGCGGCCCTGCTGCGCGCGGCGGGCGCCGAGGGCGCCGTCGTCGTCCCCGAGGGCGGAAGCAACGCGGCGGCCGTCCGCGGCTGCCGTGCCCTGGGCGAGGAGCTGGGCACCCACGCCGACGTGGCCGCCGTCGCCTGCGGCACCGGCGGCACGCTCGCCGGCCTCGCCGCCGGGCTTCCCCGGGGGCGGCGGGCCCTCGGCATACCCGTGCTCAAGGGCGGCTTCCTGGAGGGTGACATACGGCGGCTCCAGGAGAGCGCGTTCGGCGGGCCCCGCGGCGACTGGAGCCTGGAGGACCGCTTCCACCACGGCGGCTACGCCCGCACGACGCCCGGGCTGGACGCCTTCGCCGCCGATTTCGAGCACCGCCACGGCCTCCCCGTGGAGCGCGTCTACGTCGCCAAGATGCTGTACGCCCTGCTCGCCCTCACCGAGGAGGGCGCCTTCCCGCGCGGGACGACCCTGGCGGCGGTCGTCACCGGCCGGCCCTTCCCCTGAGCGGGTCGAAACCGCCGCCCCGACGCGCCCGCGTGCCCCGGCGTCCGCTCACGTCGCCTCCCGGTACGCGGCGGCCTCCTCCAGGTCCAGCCGGCGCAGCAGGGTCCGGAGCATCTCGTCGTCGATGTAGCGGCCGTCCCTAAGCCGGACGAAGACCTCGCGCTCGGCGCTGATCATCTCCCGGGAGAGTCGCCGGTAGGTGTCGTCGACGGTCTCGCCGGTGACGGGGTTGACCTGGCCGAGCCGTTCCCAGACGGCGTTGCGCCGGCGCTCCAGGACCATGCGGAGGCGGTCGGCGAGCGGCGCCGGCAGCAGGTTGCGCTCGTCGGCGAGCAGGTCGTCCAGGCGCAGTTCCGCGACCCGCGAGGCCTGCGCCTGGGCGTTGGCCTCCGCCAGCGTCTCGGCCTGCACGTCGTGCCCCGGGAACTTCAGCAGGCGGATCAGCGGCGGCAGGCTGACGCCCTGGACGACCAGCGTGCCGATGACCGTGGTGAAGGTCAGGAACAGGATGAGGTTGCGCTCGGGAAAGGGCTCGCCCCCGTGCACGGTGAGCGGGATGGAGAACGCGATGGCCAGGGAGACCACGCCCCGCATCCCGGCCCAGCCGATCACGAACGGCGCCTTCCAGGAGAGCTCGCCCTCACGCGCGCGTACCCGTGCCGACAGCCGGGGCAGGAACGTCGCCGGGTACACCCACACGAACCTCGCCACGGCGACCACCAGGAAGACGGCGAGGGCGTACCAGGCGGCGTCGGCACCCTCGTACTCCCCCAGGCCCTTGAGGACGACGGGCAGCTGGAGTCCGATGAGGGCGAACACGGCCGACTCCAGGACGAACGCGACCATCTTCCACACCGCCTCCTCCTGGAGCCGGGTGGCGAAGTCGACCTCCCACGCGCGGTGGCCGAGGTAGAGCGCGACGACGACCACCGCGAGCACCCCGGAGGCGTGCACCTGCTCGGCGACCGCGTAGGCGACGAACGGGATCAGCAGGGAGAGCGTGTTCTGCAGCAGCGCCTCCGTCAGGTGGGTGCGCAGCCAGTGCAGCGGCACCATCAGGACCAGCCCGACGCCGACGCCGCCCACCGCCGCGATGAGGAACTCGCCGATCCCGCCGGCCCAGGTCGCCCCCTCGCCGACGGCCGCGGCGAGCGCCACCTTGAAGGCGGTGATCGCGGTGGCGTCGTTCACCAGGGACTCGCCCTGGAGGATCGTGGTGATCCGGGAGGGCAGCCCCACGCGGCGGGCGACCGCCGTGGCCGCGACGGCGTCCGGGGGCGCCACGACCGCGCCGAGGACCAGGGCCGCGGTCAGCGGCAGGCCCGGCACGATGAGGTACGCCGCGCAGCCGACGACGAAGGTGGCGAACAGGACGTAGCCCACGGACAGCAGCGCCACGGGCCGGGCCTGCGCCCGCAGGTCCAGGTAGGAGCTGTCGGTGGCCGCCGTGTAGAGCAGCGGGGGCAGCAGCAGGGGCAGGACGATGTGCGGGTCGAGAGTGTAGTCGGGCACACCGGGCACGTAGCTCACCGCCAGGCCGACCGCGACCAGGAGCAGCGGCACCGGCACCGGTACACGTCGTCCCGCCGCGGCGACCGCGGCGCTGCCCGCCACCAGCAACAGCAGCGGCATCACGTCCATCGTCCTCGCCCGCCCTCGTCTTCCGCGCGGTCATCCGCACTCCCGTCGTAACCTGGCAATCATGAAACAGTGCACGCACGCCGACGCGCTGCCGCACCCGGAACCCGAGCCGTGCGGCGAGACCTGTCCCGAGTGTCTGGCCGAGGGCACGGACCCGGTGCAGCTGAGGCTGTGTCTCATCTGCGGTCATGTCGGCTGCTGCGACTCCTCGCCGAACCGGCACGCGACGGCGCATTACAAGGAGAGCGGCCACCCGGTGATGAGGACCTTCGAACCCGGGGAGAGCTGGCGCTGGTGCTTCGTCGATCACGTCCTGGTGTGACCTGTGCCCGGGACGGTTCGACCGTCTGACGTCTGGGTACGTCAACCCGGCGCGCGCTCTTCCGATTTGAGCCCGCCGACCCCCTAGCCACTGTGCGTGTTCGCGTGTTTACTATGAGTGACAGCACGGGGTTGGGGTCTCGGGGACAGGAAACTTCGGAGCGCGATAACGTCACCGCTGAACCACGTGTCGCGTTATCCCGAGGGGTGTCCCTCGGCCCTGTAACGCTTGTACCACCTTGGAGGTGAGGGTGTCCCAGATCGCAGGCGAGCCCGCGACCCAGGACTTCGTCGAAGTCCGGCTGCCGGCCGCGGGTGCCTACCTGTCGGTGCTGCGTACGGCGACGGCCGGCCTCGCAGCTCGTTTGGACTTCACCCTCGACGAGATCGAGGACCTGCGCATCGCAGTCGACGAGGCCTGCGCGATCCTGCTGCAGCAGGCCGTGCCCGGCTCGGTGCTCAGTTGCGTCTTCCGCCTGGTCGACGACTCGCTCGAGGTCACCGTCTCGGCGCCGACCACGGACGGCCACGCGCCGTCCCGGGACACCTTCGCCTGGACGGTGCTCTCCGCCCTCGCGGGCAAGGTCTCCTCCGCCGTGGACGAGGACAAAACCGTTTCGATCAGCCTCTACAAACAGCGCGGCGCGGGACCCGGGCCGACGTGAGGGACGGGGACGGGCCGGTGCGGGACGAAGAGCGCGGTACACGGGAGCTGCCGGCCGAGGGCACACGTTCTCCGAACGAGGCGCGACGCACGGCGGACGGCACCGACGGCATCCCCGAGCAGGCCCGGCCGCACCCGGAGGACGAGACCTCGCCCGGGGCCGTCGTTCCGGGCGACGGGCCGCGGACCGGGGAGACCCCCGTCCGGCCCGTCCGAGCGGAGGCGCGGGCTCGGGAAAAGGCAACGGGCGGGACGATGAGCGAGCACGAGCGACACTCCGAGAGCCACGCGCCGGGCGCACGGGGCACGCAGGGCACACGGCACGACCCGCAGGACCGCAGCGGCGCGCGCCTCCTCTTCGCCGAGCTGCGCACGCTGACGAAGGACAGCCCGGAGTACGCGGAGCTGCGCAATCGGCTGGTCCGCATGCACCTGCCGCTGGTCGAGCACCTCGCGCGCCGCTTCCGCAACCGCGGCGAGCCGCTGGACGACCTGACCCAGGTCGCCACCATCGGACTGATCAAGTCGGTGGACCGCTTCGACCCGGAGCGCGGCGTGGAGTTCTCCACGTACGCGACGCCCACGGTCGTCGGCGAGATCAAGCGGCACTTCCGGGACAAGGGCTGGGCGGTGCGGGTCCCGCGCCGGCTCCAGGAGCTGCGGCTGGCCCTGACGACGGCCACGGCGGAGCTGTCCCAGCTGCACGGCCGCTCCCCCACGGTCCACGAGCTGGCCGAGAAGCTGTCGATCTCGGAGGAGGAGGTCCTGGAGGGCCTGGAGTCGGCCAACGCGTACTCCACGCTGTCCCTGGACGTCCCGGACACCGACGACGAGTCACCGGCGGTCGCCGACACCCTCGGTGCCGAGGACGAAGCCCTGGAGGGGGTCGAGTACCGGGAGTCGCTCAAGCCGCTCCTCGAGGACCTGCCACCGCGGGAGAAGCGCATCCTGCTGCTGCGCTTCTTCGGCAACATGACCCAGTCCCAGATCGCGCAGGAGGTCGGCATCTCCCAGATGCACGTGTCCCGGCTGCTGGCCCGCACGCTGGCACAGCTGCGCGAGAAGCTGCTCGTCGAGGAGTAACCGCCGGTCGGCGGGTGCCCTACGGCTGCTTCCCCGCGTTGCCGGGCCCGCGGATACCGAGGGCCTGGGTGGTCGTCGGATTGACGAGCAGCACCAGCGCGGTGACGGCCACGACACCGAGCACGATGCCCGCCGGTACGGCCAGGCTGTCGGCCCGCACCATGTTGTAGGCGACCGGCAGCGCCATGATCTGCGTGATCACGGCGGGCCCCCGGCTCCAGCCCCGTCGGGCGATCAGGCCGCGGGCGGCGAGCAGCGGCAGCAGGGCGAGGACGATCAGGGTGACTCCGCCGGTGACGGCCGAGGTCCGGTCGTCGGGGTGTCCGGTGAGGCCCTCCACGAGCATCCAGCCGCCGCCGACGAGGAGCGCCAGCCCCTCCAGTGCGGCGATCGCGGCCGCCGCGGTCAGCCGGCCGGGGCGAGGGCCCGTCTCTTCGGCGGTTGCGGGGGTGGGGGTGGGGGTCTGCTCACTGCTCACCCCGAAAGGGTAGCCCTCGGCGCGCCCGCGTCCGCCGCGGTGTCCCACGTATCACGCGTGCCGTCCGCCGGTGACCATCTTCACCTCGGTCTGGGCCGGGTACCACCCAGTAGGTACCCTGCACACCATGCGTGCACTTCTCGTGGTCAATCCGGCGGCAACCACCACGAGTGCGCGCACGCGCGACGTGCTGATCCACGCGCTCGCGAGCGAGATGAAGCTGGAGGCGGTCACCACCGGGTACCGCGGCCACGCGCGCGACCTCGGCCGGCAGGCGGCACAGAGCGACGACATCGACCTGGTCGTGGCCCTCGGCGGCGACGGCACGGTGAACGAGGTCGTCAACGGTCTGCTGCACGCGGGCCCCGACCCGGAGCACCTGCCCGGTCTCGCGGTGGTCCCGGGCGGTAGCACCAACGTCTTCGCCCGCGCCCTCGGCCTGCCCAACCACGCGGTGGAGGCCACCGGAGCCCTGCTGGACGCCCTGCGCGAGGGCAGCGAGCGGACCGTCGGCCTGGGGCTGGCGTCGGGTACGCCCGGCTCGGAGGACGAAGCGGTTCCGGCCCGCTGGTTCACCTTCAACGCCGGTCTGGGGTTCGACGCCGGGGTGGTCGGCCGGGTCGAGCAGCACCGCGAGCGCGGCAAGAAGTCCACGCACGCCCTCTACGTCCGCCAGGTGGTGCGTCAGCTCATCGGCGAGCCGCACCGCCGCAGCGGGACGATCACTCTGGAGCGGGCGGGCGAGGACCCGGTCACCGATCTGGTCCTGTCCATAGTTTCGAACACCTGCCCCTGGACGTTCCTCGGGAACCGCCCGATCTACGCCTCTCCCGAGGCGTCGTTCGACACCGCACTCGACGTGTTCGGCCTGAGCCGGCTGTCGACGGCCGCGGTTGCCCGGTATGGCACCCAGTTGCTCACTTCGTCCCCCGAGCGCGGGCCGCGGGGCCGCCACGCGGTCTCCCTGCACGATCTGACCGAGTTCACCTTGCATTCGAAGGTGCCCCTGCCCCTTCAGATGGACGGTGACCACCTGGGGTTGCGGACCAGCGTGACGTTCACAGGCGTACGCCGTGCACTGCGTGTGATTGTGTGAGCAGAAGGGGCGAAAGTCCTTTCACTCGAACGTTTAGACCAGGATCCACCCCATGGAAGTACGGCTGTGACCTAGTCGACACCGAAGAATCAAAAAAAACTTTCCGGAAGGGGTTGTATCCGCCGCCGAGGTTTGCGAGTCTCTTCTTGGCGATCGGGACAGCCCGCAGGACCGGCATCCACAGATCACCGGAACCCCTCTTCAAACCACAGGACCACGCCAGGGAACCTGGCGGTAGGCCCTTCCCTTGTTGAGGGATTCGTGAAAGCGTTCACATTCACAAGCATCCCAGCATGTAATACCAAGGAGAGGTAGCAGCCATGGACTGGCGTCACCGCGCCGTTTGCCGCGAGGAAGACCCCGAGCTCTTCTTCCCCATCGGCAACACCGGTCCCGCGCTGCTGCAGATCGAGGAAGCCAAGGCCGTCTGCCGTCGCTGCCCCGTCATGGAGCAGTGCCTGCAGTGGGCGCTCGAGTCCGGCCAGGACTCCGGCGTCTGGGGTGGTCTCAGCGAGGACGAGCGCCGCGCAATGAAGCGCCGTGCCGCCCGCAACCGGGCTCGTCAGGCCTCCGCCTGACAACCCACCCCTACTGACAGCCTCAGCTTGGCGGCGCGTACAGCGAGTACGCATCCCCCGCTCCCGAGCCGCAGCGCGCAGTACCCCCGATGCGCATCGGACGATGTATCGCACGAGCACTGGCCTCGGACCTTCACCGGTCCGGGGCTTTTTGCTGTGCCCACCGCCCGACGGCCGCTACTTCTCGGCGGGCACCGGGATGTCGAGGATCACGCGGCAGCCGCGCTCCGCCGCCTGGACCATGTCGAAGGCGCCGCCCAGCTCGCCCTCGACCAGGGTGCGGACGATCTGCAGGCCGAGGTTGCCGGAGCGGTGCGGGTCGAAGTCCTCGGGCAGGCCGACCCCGTCGTCCTGGACGGTGACCAGCAGCCGGGCCTCCTTGGTGGTGCCGCCGCGGACCGCCGAGACCTCGACCGTGCCGGTGTCGCCGTCCCGGAAGCCGTGCTCCAGGGCGTTCTGCAGCACCTCGGTCAGCACCATGGAGAGCGGGGTGGCGACCTCGGCGTCGAGGATGCCGAAGCGTCCGGTGCGCCGGCCGGTGACCTTGCCCGGCGAGATCTCGGCCACCATCGCCAGTACGCGGTCGGCGATCTCGTCGAACTCCACGCGCTCGTCCAGGTTCTGGGAGAGCGTCTCGTGCACGATCGCGATCGAGCCGACCCGGCGCACGGCCTCTTCCAGCGCCTCGCGGCCCCGGTCGGACTCGATGCGCCGGGCCTGCAGGCGCAGCAGGGCCGCCACCGTCTGGAGGTTGTTCTTCACCCGGTGGTGGATCTCCCGGATGGTGGCGTCCTTGGTGATCAATTCGCGTTCCCGGCGGCGCAGTTCCGTCACGTCGCGCAGGAGGACCAGCGAACCGATGCGGGTGCCCTTGGGTTTGAGCGGGATGGCGCGGAACTGGATCACCCCGTCGTGCGCCTCGATCTCGAACTCGCGCGGCGCCCAGCCGCTGGCCACCTTGGCGAGCGCCTCGTCCACCGGTCCGCGGGAAGGGGCGAGTTCCGCGGTGGTGCGGCCGAGGTGATGCCCCACCAGGTCGGCGGCCAGACCCATGCGGTGGTAGGCGGACAGCGCGTTCGGGGAGGCGTACTGGACGATGCCGTCGCCGTCCACCCGGATCAGGCCGTCGCCGACGCGGGGCGAGGCGTCCATGTCGACCTGCTGGTTCTCGAACGGGAAGGCGCCGGCCGCGATCATCTGGGCGAGGTCGGAGGCGCTCTGCAGGTAGGTGAGCTCCAGCCGGCTCGGCGTACGCACCGTGAGCAGGTTGGTGTTGCGGGCGATGACCCCGAGGACGCGGCCCTGGCGGCGTACGGGGATGGACTCGACGCGGACCGGGACCTCCTCGCGCCACTCGGGGTCGCCCTCGCGCACGATGCGGCCCTCGTCCAGAGCGGCGTCCAGCATGGGGCGCCGGCCGCGCGGGACGAGGTGGCCGACCATGTCGTCCTGGTACGAGGTGGGTCCGGTGTTGGGCCGCATCTGGGCGACGGAGACGTAGCGCGTGCCGTCGCGGGTGGGGACCCAGAGGACCAGGTCGGCGAAGGAGAGGTCGGAGAGGAGCTGCCACTCCGAGACCAGCAGATGGAGCCACTCGAGGTCGGAGTCGTCGAGCGCGGTGTGCTGGCGTACGAGTTCGTTCATGGAGGGCACGGGGCCGAGCGTACCTGGCGGTACGGACAGCGTTCGAAACCAGCCGCTCTCCACGGCGCCCCAGCCTCCGAAGCGGCCGGCGAGCCCCCCGGAAGCACCCGCGGGCCGCGGCGCCTGAGAGGGACCCTCAGCCCTCTCGGCACCGCAGCCCGGAGCAACATCGGCCGTGGGGTGTGCGGTCCCGGTCGGCCGAAGGATGAGGAGCCGGAGCAGTCAGGGCAGAGAGCGCCGGTTCCTCGGTCCGTCCTCCTGTGCGGGGAGGACGGAAGCCTGACGATCACCTTGCGTGAGCGACACGGTCAGTTCCTCAGCAACCATTGTGGACTAGACCACTAACCGTGTCCATGCGGTGGACGTTGTTTGTTGTTGGTACTTGTGCCGACCGCACCGCCGTCCGGGCAGCCGCCAGAAGCCTAACCCCGTTGGCTCAACCTCGGGGCCAGACCGCCAGGGCAATTTCCGCGAGCGCCTCCAGCTCCGCCCGGCTCGCACCGTCGCGCGCCTGCTGGGACATGCCCTGGATCATCGCGCCGGTGTACCGGGCGAGCGCGGCGGCGTCGGTGTCCGGCGGCAGCACTCCCCCGTCCACGTCGGCACCGATCCGGCTCTCGATGGCGGCGATGTTCGCGTTGCGCCGCTCCCGAAGGGACTCCTCCACCTCGGCGGTCGAGCAGTTGGCGGCCGCGTGGATGACGAGGCAGCCGTGCGGCCGGCCCGGGGCCGTGTACTCGGCGGCGGCCTCGCGCAGCATCCTCTCTATGCCCGCACGCGCGGTCGGCTCCTCGGCGAGGGCGCGCTCGCCGAACGAGCCGTACCGCACCCCGTACTCCTGGACGACCTCCTCGAAGAGCGACCGCTTGTCGCCGAAGGCGGCGTAGAGGCTCGGGGCCCCGATGTCCATGACCCGCGTCAGGTCGGAGACGGACGTGGCCTCGTACCCGTGCTCCCAGAAGGCCAGCAGCGCCGCCTCCAGCGCCGTGGCCCGGTCGAAGGAGCGCGGACGGCCGCGGGTCCTGGCCGTGCCGCTCCGAGCAGGCGCTCCGGACCGTTCACTCTTCTCACCGCTCACCATGGAGTGCATTTTATAGCGACCACTAGAAAAAGTCGCCGGGTCGCTGTACGGTCATTTCTGTAGCGACCACTAGTGAAATAAGGGGGCGCCGGGATGGGCGTGCTTGCGGGCAGGACGGCACTCGTCACGGGGGCGAGCAGGGGCATCGGGCGGGGCATCGCGGAGCGGCTGGGCCGCGACGGCGCTCGGGTCGCGGTGCACTACGGGAGGAACGAGGCAGCGGCGAAGGAGACGGTCGCCGCGATCGAGGCCGGGGGCGGCTCGGCGTTCACGATCAGGGCCGACCTGAGCGCTCCGGGTGCCGCCGAGGAGTTGTGGGAGCAGTTCGACAGACACGCCGACGGGCTGGACGTGCTGGTGAACAACGCGGGGATCGGCAGCACCCGCGCCATCGGGGAGATAGGGGAGGCGGAGTACGACGCGGTCTTCACGGTCAACGTGAAGGCACCGTTCTTCATCCTCAAGCACGGCATGGGGCGGCTGCGCGACGGCGGCCGGGTCGTCAACATCTCGTCGGGCCTGGCCCGCACGGCGGTGATGCCGGACAACATGGCGTACGCGATGACGAAGGGCGCGCTGGACGTGTTCTCCCGCGACCTCTCCAAGGTGCTCGGCACCCGGGGCATCACGGTGAACTCGGTGGCGCCCGGCATCATCGACACGGACAACACGGCCGGGATGCTGCACGGGAGCGAGGGCGGCTGGGAGCGGGCCGCGGCGCTCTCCGCGCTGGGCGGGGTGGGGACGACGGCCGAGGTGGCCGACGTGGTCGCGTTCCTCGCCTCGCACGGGGGCCGGTGGGTCACGGGCAGTTGGGTGGACGCCACGGGAGGTTCACTGACCTGACACCACCGCCGGCACAGCACCACTCGCCTGACCGTTTCAGCGCGACCGCGCGGCTCCGCTCTGTTAGATTGGTCTAAACCACATAGCCAGTCCCGGGCCCCGGGTGAGTCCTCTCTTCGAAACGGCAGGCCAGCGTGGAAGTTGTCATCGTTCCCGATGCCAAGGCGGGCGGCGAACTCATAGCCGAAGCCATGGCGCAGCTGCTCCGGCGCAAGCCCGACGCCCTGCTCGGGGTGGCCACCGGCTCGACGCCGCTGCCCGTGTACGAGGCGCTGGCGGCCAAGGTGCGCTCGGGTGCCGTGGACACCGCGCGGGCACGGATCGCCCAGCTCGACGAATACGTGGGGCTGCCCGCGGACCACCCCGAGTCGTACCGCTCGGTGCTGCGGCGCGAGGTGCTCGAACCGCTGGGCATCGACATGGACGCGTTCATGGGCCCCGACGGGACGGCCGCGGACGTGCAGGCCGCGTGCGAGGCCTATGACACGGCGCTGGGCGGGAGCGGCGGGGTCGACCTGCAGCTGCTGGGCATCGGCACGGACGGGCACATCGGCTTCAACGAGCCGTGCTCCTCGCTCGCCTCGCGGACGCGGATCAAGACCCTGACCGAGCAGACCCGGGTCGACAACGCGCGCTTCTTCGACGGCGACATCGAGCAGGTGCCGCACCACGTGATCACCCAGGGCATCGGCACCATCCTGGAGGCGCGGCACGTGGTGCTGCTCGCCACCGGTGAGGGCAAGGCCGACGCGGTCGCCGCGAGCGTCGAGGGTCCGGTCGCGGCCGTGTGCCCGGCCTCCGCGCTGCAACTGCACCCGCACGCCACGGTCGTCGTCGACGAGGCCGCCGCGTCCAAGCTGAAGCTCGCCGACTACTTCCGGCACACCTACGCCCACAAGCCGGACTGGCAGGGCATCTGACCTGTCCCGCCCCCGGTCTGCGGGGCGGACCGACACGCGCGCGGAAGGCGCCGGATCCCGTCACAGGGCCCCGGCGCCTTCGTCGTACCCGCACCACCACCGGCACGGCGCCCACGCCCCAGCCGCACCGTCCCGGGGCCGCGGGCCCGACCGCCGTGCCCGTACTCCCGTCGGCGCCGGGGGGCACCAGCCGCCGTACCCGTACTCCCGTCGGCGCCGGGTCGCGGCACCAGCCGCCGTGTCCGCACTCCCGTCGACGCCGGGGGCACCGACCGCCGTACCCGTACTCCCGTCGGCGCCGGCGCTCGCCCCGCGCCCGCCTGGCGACGGCCCGCCCCGCCCTCCGTCCGGGCCCGCGTGTCCGCCCTTCGCCGGAGCCCCGCGCGGCCACCCACGCTGAAGGCGCCGGCCCCGTCCGGGGACCGGCGCCTTCAGTGGGCGACGGGTGGTCGTCAGACGCCCGCGATGGCCTCCGCCGCCGCTCGGCCGCAGACGCGGGCCGCGCCGTGGGTGGCCAGGTGGAGGGCACCGCGGGGCTCCGCACGCGGGACGCCCATCTCGACGACGACCGTGTCAGGGCGGGCCGCCAGCAGGACGTCGAGGGCCGCCGCCATCCAGGGGTGGCGGTGCTCGTCGCGGACGACGGCGACGATGCGCCGGGAGCCCGCCGCGGCCAGCGCCTCGGACCCCGCGTCGGCGCCGTTGAAGCTGCCGGTCTCCGTGCCCGGGAGCAGACGGCCCAGTTCGGCCGCCACGCCCCACGGGGTCTCGTCGCCGACCGCGATGTTCGCCACCGGGGTGAGCGCGGCGACGTACGGCGCCTCGGTGAGCGGCGCGGGCTCCCCCGCGACGGTGACGCGTAGCGCACGGCGGGCCGCACGCAGGCCGACGTCGCCGTCGGCGGTGTCCGAAGCCCCGTCGGCGGGACGGTTCTCCGCCGCCCACCGGGACAGGGACCGGACGCGTTCGGCCGCGTCGGCCAGGCGCTCCTCGGGCAGTTCGCCCGCGCGGACCGCCTCGACCAACGCGTCGCTCAGCCGCCGTACGGTGCCCTCGTCGTGCAGGCCGCCGCCCACGCAGATCGCGTCGGCACCGGCGGCGATGGCCATGACGGTGCCGCGTTCGATGCCGTAGGTCCCGGCGATGGCCTGCATCTCGATGCCGTCGGTGACGATGAGCCCGTCGTAGCCCAGCTCGCCGCGGAGCAGGTCGGTCAGGATGCGCCGGGACAACGTTGCCGGAAGCTCCGGGTCCAGGGCCGGGACCAGGATGTGGGCGCTCATCACCGCGCGGCTGCCCGCGGCGATGGCGGCCCGGAACGGGACCAGATCGCGTTCGGCCAGCACGTCGGCGCCCACGTCGATGCGCGGCATGGCGTGGTGGGAGTCGATGCCCGTGTCGCCGTGGCCCGGGAAGTGCTTGGCGGAGGTGGCCACGCCCGAGGACTGCATCCCGGTGATGTAGGCGGCGGTGTGCCGGGCGACCAGGTCGGTGTCGGAGCCGAAGGCACGCACCCCGATCACCGGGTTGTCCGGGTTGGAGTTCACGTCGGCGGAGGGCGCCCAGTTGAAGTTGACGCCCGCGGCGGCGAGCCGGCGGCCCAGTTCCGCGGCCACCGCCCGGGTGAGCCCGACGTCGTCCACCGCCCCGAGGGCGTGGTTGCCCGGGAAGGAGGAGCCGGTGCGCACCTCGAGCCGGGTGACGTCGCCGCCCTCCTCGTCGATCGCGACCAGCAGGTCCTCGCGCTCGGCGCGCAGCTGTGCGGTCAGGGCGGCCACCTGCTCGGGCGAGGTGACGTTGCGCCCGAACAGGGCGACGGACGCCAGCCCTTCGCCGATGCGGCGCAGCAGCCAGTCGGGGGCGGTGGTGCCGGCGAAGCCGGGCTGGAGGACGGCGAGCGCGTCGCGCGTGAGGGTGTCGGTGGCCCTGGCGAGGGTCGTCATCGGTGGTGCTATCCCTTCACGGCGCCGGCGGTCAGGCCGCTGACGGCCTTGCGCTGGAGGTAGACGAAGAGGATCAGGATCGGGACGGCGAACAGGGAGGAGGCGGCCATGGTCGCGCCCCAGTTGTCGCCGAAGACGGTCTGGAAGCTGGTCAGCCACAGCGGCAGGGTCTGGGACTCCGCCTCCTTGTTGACGACCAGGACGAGCGGCAGCTCGTTCCAGGCGGTGATGAAGCCGAACATCGAGGTGGACATCAGGCCCGGCGCGAGCAGCGGCAGGATGACGCGGCGGAAGGCCTGGACCCGGGTGCAGCCGTCGACCATCGCCGACTCCTCCAGCTCCTTCGGCACGGCGGCGACGAAGCCGCGCAGCGTCAGGATGGTGAAGGGCAGGATCATCATCATGTAGAAGAGCGTGAGCGGCACCAGGCTGTTCAGCATCGACGCGTCGCGCACGATCATGTAGATCGCGATGACCATGACCTCCCAGGGCGCCATCTGGGCGAGCATGAAGCCGACGATGAAGCCCCGCCGGCCCTTGAACCGCATCCGCGCCAGGGCGAAGGATCCGGCCAGCGCGATGATCAGCGAGAAGACGACCGCGCAGACGGTGACGATGAGCGAGTTGCTCACGTACGTCCAGAAGTGGTCGGCCTCGGTCGCGGTCTTGAAGTGCTCGAAGGTGACGTCGGTCGGGAACCAGACCGGGTTCTCCGAGATGATGTCCCCGGTCGGCTTGAAGGCCGTGGCGAACATCCAGTAGACGGGGAAGACCAGGCCGATGAACAGGACGACGGCTGTGACGTTGGGCCACACGCGGCCGAAGAGCGAGCGCTTCACAGCTCGTCCTCCTCTTGCTTGAGCACGATCCTGAGGTAGTACGCGGTCAGGCCGAGCAGGATCAGGATGGTCAGGACCGCGATCGCCGCACCCATGCCGTAGTGCTGGTTGCCGACGCCCTCGATGTAGGCGTAGACGGGCAGGATCTCGGTGAGACGGTCCGGTCCGCCGCCGTTGAACGTGTAGACCTGGACGAAGGCCTTGAAGATCCAGATGACCTCGAGGAACGTCGTCGCGTAGAGGAACGGGCGCAGGAACGGCAGGGTGACCGAGGTGAAGCTGCGCCACATGCCGGCCCCGTCGAGGGCGGCGGCCTCGTACAGCTCGTCGGGGATGGTGGTGGTCGCGGCGTACAGGTTGATCGCGACGAACGGGACGGACATCCAGACGATCAGCACGGTGACGACGAAGAAGGTCGAGAACTGGCTGCCGGTCCAGCTGAAGTCGGCCATGGAGTGCCAGCCGAGCTTGTCGAGCACCCAGTTGACGACGCCGAAGCGCTGGGCGAAGAGCCACTGGTAGACGGTGGTCGCGGCGACCACGGGCATGGCCCACGCCAGTACCAGGCCGATCATCAGCACGAACCGCATCACCCTGCCGAGGCGGGCGAGCAGCAGGCCGATCAGACCGCCCACCACCATGGTGAGGACGACGTTGACCGCGGTGAAGATGATGGAACGGAGGGTGACGCGCCAGAAGTCCTCGCCGGTGAGGACCTCCTTGTAGTTGTCGAAGCCGGTCCACTCGGTGACGTGCTGGATCAGCTGCGCCATGTTGAGGTTCTGGAAGGACAGCAGGCCGTCCTTCACCAACGGCCAGCCGAGCAGCAGCACGGTGGCCGCGGCGGCGGGCAGCAGCAGCAGATACGGGGCCAGCGCCCCGGCGCGCGACGCGGCTCTCGCTCTGGGCCCGCCGGTTCCCCCACCGTCCGCCTTGCGGACGTCCGACGGGCCTGAGGGCGGCCGTTCGGTCTGCACGGTCATGCTCGCGGTCTCTCTCTTCTCGACCTGTTCACCTCGACGCCGGGGCGGGGGCCGTCGTGTGTCAGCCCCCGCCCCGGCTCACCCGGTGCTACTGCTGCTGCGCCAGGCGCTTGTTGAACTCGCCCTCGACCTGCTTGGCGGCCTCGGCCGGGGACTTACCCTTCATGACGGCCGTCAGGTACGTCTTGATCGGGTTCGGGTCGTTCTCGACGGCGGCCCACTCCGGGATCAGCGGCGTGGTGTCACCGGTACCTGCGGCCGGCGCGGCGGCCTCGGCGGCGGCGTTGCCCTTCAGGTTGCTCTGCAGCGCCTCCTTGTTCGGGATGACGCCGTTGGCCTTGGCCAGCCCGCCCTCGAACTTGTCGGAGAGCGCGATCTTCAGGAACTCCTTGGCCAGCTCCTGCTTCTTGCTGCCCGCGGCGACGGCCAGGTTGGAGCCGCCGAGGAAGACGCCCTCGGGCTTGTCCGCCGTGGGACCGGGGATGGTGAAGTAGCCGAGGTCCTTCTCGATCGCCGGGTTGGTGGCGATCGCGGTGGCGCCCTCCCAGCCCATGCCGATGAACGAGCCGGTCTTGCCCTTGGAGAAGATCTCACCCTGCTGCGGGGTGGCCTCGTCCTTGTCCTTGGGCGCCTTGGACAGGGCCTGGAACTTCTTGTAGGTCTCGGTGGCGGCGGCGACCTTCGGGTCGGCCAGGTTGGAGACGTACTTGTCGCCGTCCTTCTTGACCAGCTCGCCGCCCTCGCCGATGACCAGGCCCACGAAGTGGTACCAGTTCTGGCCGGGCAGGTAGATCGGCTCGGCGTCGGTCTTCTCGCCGATCGTCTTGAGGTCGTTGTAGAACTCGTCGCGGGTCTTGGGCAGTTCCTTGATGCCCGCGTCCGCCCAGATCTTCTTGTTGTAGACGACGACGCGGTTGACCACGAACCACGGGGCCGCGTACTGCTTGCCGTCGAACACGGCGGACTTGTTGAGGGACTCGGACCAGTCGGTGCCGATCTCGCCCTTGAGGTCGCTCAGGTCCGCGAGGCCGCCGGTCTTGGCGTAGGCCGGGGTCTGGGTGTTGCCGATCTCGAAGACGTCGGGCGGGTTCTCCTCGGAGAGGGCGGTGGTCAGCTTCTGCTGGATGCCGTTCCACTTCTGGATCTCGAACTTGACCTTGGCCTTGGTCTTCGCCTCGAACTCCTTGGCGAGGTCCGCCTGCCAGTCGTCCGGGGAGGAGCCGTCCATCACCCAGACGGTGAGCGTCTCGCCGGCGTAGCCGTCGGCGCCGGCCTTCTTGCCGTCGTCGTCGCTGTCGCCCCCGCACGCGGCGATCGAGACCATCATGCCCGCGATACCGATCGCGGCTATAAGCTTGCGCTTCACGCCAACCCTCCTCAGGGATGCCACACAACCCCCCTGCCTCCCCGCGGTTGCTCGTCGACGCGGACCGCCCATGGGGCCGGGACCTGGACCAATGGTGTAGACCAGTACGGGGAGCTTGGCCCAGACCAATAGGACTGTCAAGGGTGTTCAAACCCAGTCGTCGCCTCCGTGATGGGACCGAGATATGCAGGGACCTTTCATTGCGCAAGCGACAGATCGGGCGGACCGGGACCGGGTGTACCACCTCCCACCGAATGACGTGCCGCGACGGCTCCGAACGCGCGTACCAGCGACGCCTGACCACTCTGTGGACTAGACCAAGGGTGTTCCCGCGGGTATACAGAAGGGATCACGGAGCGTGCGGGGGCCATCCCGGCACGAAGCCGTGCCACGATGTGAGCCGTGGCCGACAGGGATAGCGGTCGCTTCGGCACCCGGAGCCGGGAAGGCAGAGCATGAGCACCGACGTCAGCAGTGCGGAGAACGAGGGTGGGGCGACCGTCCGTACCGCGCGCGTGCCCAAGTACTACCGTCTGAAGAAGCATCTGCTCGACATGACCCGGACCCAGACGCCGGGCACGCCGGTCCCGCCGGAGCGCACCCTGGCCGCCGAGTTCGACACCTCGCGCACGACGGTGCGCCAGGCCCTGCAGGAGCTGGTGGTCGAGGGCCGCCTGGAGCGCATCCAGGGCAAGGGCACCTTCGTCGCCAAGCCCAAGGTGTCGCAGGCGCTGCAACTCACCTCGTACACCGAGGACATGCGGGCCCAGGGCCTGGAACCGACCTCTCAGCTGCTGGACATCGGCTACATCACCGCCGACGACCGGCTCGCCGGGCTGCTGGACATCACGGCCGGCGGCCGGGTGCTGCGCATCGAGCGGCTGCGCATGGCCAACGGCGAGCCGATGGCGATCGAGACCACCCACCTCAGCGCGAAGCGCTTCCCGGCCCTGCGCCGCTCCCTGGTGAAGTACACGTCCCTCTACACCGCGCTCGCCGAGGTGTACGACGTCCATCTCGCCGAGGCCGAGGAGACCATCGAGACCTCCCTGGCCACCCCGCGCGAGGCCGGTCTGCTCGGTACCGACGTGGGCCTGCCCATGCTGATGCTCTCCCGGCACTCCCAGGACCGCACCGGCCAGCCGGTGGAGTGGGTGCGCTCGGTGTACCGGGGCGACCGCTACAAGTTCGTGGCCCGCCTCAAGCGGCCCCAGGACTAGACCAGAGCCCGCTCACCCGGGCCCCAGATTGCGGTTGAGGACCGATATACGGACGAGGTCTTCCGCTGTCTTGACACCGTCACCTACATTTCGTGCGCACTGCACGAGGTGATCAGCGAGGGGACGGAGCCGCGCATGTCAGAAGACACAGAAGTGAGCAGAGAGCCGGTGGTGACGCCGGTGCGCGTCGTCATCGGGCTCTGTCTTGTCGCACCGTTCGTCGCCATGCTGTGGGTCGGTTCGTACACCAAGACGGACCCGACCTTCATCGGCATCCCGTTCTTCTACTGGTACCAGATGGCCTGGGTGCTGATCTCCACCCTGCTGACGGTGACCGCGTACAAGCTGTGGCAGCGCGACCAGCGCGGGCGCGCCGCCCACTCCACGGCCGCCCCCGCCGCCCCGAAGGGCGGTGAGTCGCGATGAACGACGGCGTGAACGGCGTCGCACTCGCCGTCTTCATCTTCTTCTTCGTCCTCGTCACCGCCATGGGCTTCCTGGCCGCCCGCTGGCGCCGGGCCGAGAACGAGCACAGCCTCGACGAGTGGGGCCTCGGCGGCCGCTCGTTCGGCACCTGGGTCACCTGGTTCCTGCTGGGCGGCGACCTGTACACCGCGTACACCTTCGTGGCCGTCCCGGCGGCGATCTACGCGGCGGGCGCGTCCGGCTTCTTCGCGGTGCCGTACACGATCCTGGTCTATCCGCTGATCTTCACCTTCCTGCCCCGCCTGTGGTCGGTCTCGCACAAGCACGGGTACGTGACGACCTCGGACTTCGTGCGCGGCCGGTTCGGCTCCAAGGGCCTGTCGCTGGCGGTGGCCGTCACCGGCATCCTGGCGACCATGCCGTACATCGCGCTCCAGCTGGTCGGCATCCAGGCCGTGCTCGACGTGATGGGCGTCGGCGGCGGCGAGGACACCAACTGGTTCGTCAAGGACCTGCCGCTGCTGATCGCCTTCGGCGTGCTCGCGGCGTACACGTACTCGTCGGGACTGCGCGCGCCCGCGCTGATCGCGTTCGTGAAGGACACGCTGATCTACATCGTCATCGCGGTGGCGATCATCTACATCCCGATCAAGCTGGGCGGCTTCGACGACATCTTCGCGTCGGCGAGCGACAAGTTCACCGAGGCGGGCAAGGGCGGGGTGGTGCCGGACGCGGGGGGCCAGTGGACCTACGCGACCCTGGCGCTCGGCTCGGCCCTGGCGCTCTTCATGTACCCGCACTCGATCACCGCCACGCTGTCCTCGCGCAGCCGTGAGGTGATCCGCCGCAACACCACGATCCTGCCGCTGTACTCGCTGATGCTGGGCCTGCTCGCGCTGCTCGGCTTCATGGCGATCGCGGCCGGGGTCAAGGTGGACAACGGCCAGCTGGCGATCCCGCAGCTGTTCGAGAACATGTTCCCGGACTGGTTCGCGGGCGTGGCGTTCGCGGCGATCGGCATCGGCGCCCTGGTCCCGGCGGCGATCATGTCGATCGCGGCCGCCAACCTCTTCACCCGCAACATCTACAAGGACTTCATCAAGCCGGACGCCACGCCGCAGCAGGAGACCAAGGTCTCCAAGCTGGTGTCGCTCCTGGTGAAGGTGGGCGCGCTGATCTTCGTCCTGGGCATGGACAAGACCGTCGCGATCAACTTCCAGCTGCTGGGCGGCATCTGGATCCTGCAGACCTTCCCGGCCCTGGTCGGCGGCCTGTTCACCCGCTGGTTCCACCGCTGGGCGCTGCTCGGCGGCTGGGCGGTCGGCATGGTCTACGGCACGGTCGCCGCCTACGGTGTCGCCTCGCCGACGCAGAAGCACTTCGGCGGCTCCTCCGACGAGATCCCCGGCATCGGCGAGATCGGCTACATCGGCCTCACCGCCTTCGTGCTGAACGTGCTGGTCACCGTGGTCCTGACCTTCGTCCTGAGGGCGGTCAAGGCGCCCGACGGCGTCGACGAGACCAGGCCGAGCGACTACACGGCGGACGCCGGCGACCCCGGCGTCCAGGTGGAACTGCCCCCGGCCACGGCGGGCAGCTCGCACTGATCCCCGGTTCGAGGCGGGCCGCCGGAGAAATCCGGCGGCCCGTTGTCGTACCCGTCGGGCACACTCGGCGTCATGGACTTCACGATCCGGCGGGCGACAGCCGAGGAGTACGACACCCTCGGCGAGATCACCGCGCAGGCCTACCTGCGCGACGGCCTCCTCGACTTCGGGGAGAGCGACTCCTACCTGGACGAGCTGCGCGACGTGGCCAAGCGGGCGGCGGCCGCCGAGGTGCTGGTCGCCGTGGCCGACGGCCGGGTGCTCGGCGGCGTGACCTTCGTGCCGTCCGGCGGCCCCATGGCGGACATAGCGCGACCCGGCGAGGCCGAGATACGCATGCTCGCCGTCGCCCGCGAGGCGCGCGGCCGCGGGGCGGGCGAGGCGCTCGTGCGGGCCTGTGTCGACCGCGCCCGGACGGTGGCCGGTTGCACGGGCGTCGTGCTGTCGACCCAGACCGCCATGCGCACCGCCCACCGCCTCTACGCGCGCCTGGGCTTCGTCCGCACGCCCGACCGCGACTGGAATCCCCTGCCGGAGCTGGACGACATCATGCTGCTCACCTACGAACTGACGCTCTGACACGGCCGCGGCACCCCGTCACTACACCCCGCCGGGACACAACATCTGGGGGTGCTCGCGTCCCCCGGCACAAGATGTATGCTCGTGCTCGCTGTCGCCGCAGGGGAATCCGGTGTGAATCCGGAACTGTCCCGCAACGGTGTACTTGCGTGCATCCGTACGTCTTCGCACGTGCGCGCACGCCTGTCCAGTCCGAGGACCTGCCGACAGTGCGCCCGGCCGCCCTGGCCCGGGTGCCATGACGTCCGGGCCTCGTGGAGTGGGCCGGTGGACGCGACGCCGCGTGCGCTCGTGAGCTGCCCCCCTGCCCTCCCTCCGCCGGGCCCCGTGCCGAGCGAGGGAGTGCTCCACGTGACCATCGCGCCAGCCGATCCGGCTTCAGCGACCCCGGTGACGGCGACCGGGGAACCCGACGGACCCGGTGCCGCCCTGCTGCGGACCCTGACCGGGCTGACCGCCGACCTCCAGGGCGCCGACCCCGGCCGGGTGGCCGCCGCCGTACTGCGCGGCCGGTCCGCCCGCGCCGACGAGGCCGAGCTGCGCGAGCTGGCCACCGAGGCCGCCGCCGGCCTGATCTCCGAGGACCCGGCCTACTCCCGGCTGGCCGCCCGCCTGCTGACCATCGGCATCCGCGCCGAGGCCGCCTCCCAGGGCGTCGTCACCTTCACCGAGTCCGTCGCCACCGGCCACCGCGAGGGCCTGATCGCCGACCGCACCGCCGACTTCGTACGGCTGCACGCGGACCGCCTGGACGCGCTGATCGACCCGGACGCCGACGACCGCTTCGGCTACTTCGGCCTGCGCACCCTCCACAGCCGCTACCTGCTCCGCCACCCGATCACCCGCAAGGCCGTCGAGACGCCCCAGCACTTCCTGCTGCGGGTCGCCGCCGGACTCGCCGAGGACGACACCACCGGGTCCGTGGACGAGGTCGCCGCCCTCTACGGCCTGATGAGCCGCCTGGACTACCTCCCGTCCTCCCCCACCCTCTTCAACTCCGGCACCCGGCACGCCCAGATGTCGTCCTGCTACCTCCTGGACTCCCCCAAGGACGAGCTGGACTCCCTCTACGACCGCCTCCACCAGGTGGCCCGCCTGTCCAAGCACGCCGGCGGCATCGGCATCGCCTACTCCCGCGTCCGCGCCCGGGGTTCGCTGATCCGCGGCACCAACGGGCACTCCAACGGCATCGTCCCGTTCCTGAAGACGCTGGACGCCTCGGTGGCGGCCGTGAACCAGGGCGGCCGGCGCAAGGGCGCGGCCGCGGTCTACCTGGAGACCTGGCACGCGGACGTCGAGGAGTTCCTGGAGCTGCGGGACAACACCGGCGAGGACGCCCGCCGTACGCACAACCTGAACCTCGCGCACTGGGTGCCGGACGAGTTCATGCGCCGGGTGGACGCCGACGGGACCTGGTCGCTGTTCTCCCCCGCCGACGTGCCGGAGCTGACCGACCTGTGGGGCGAGGAGTTCGACGCCGCCTACCGCAGGGCGGAGGAGGCGGGGCTCGCCCGCAGGACGCTGCCCGCCCGTGAGCTGTACGGCCGCATGATGCGCACCCTCGCGCAGACCGGCAACGGCTGGATGACCTTCAAGGACACCGCCAACCGCACGGCCAACCAGACCGCGGCCCCCGGCCACGTCGTCCACTCCTCCAACCTCTGCACGGAGATCCTGGAGGTCACCGACGACGAGGAGACCGCGGTCTGCAACCTGGGCTCGGTCAACCTCGGCGCGTTCGTCGACCCGGCGCACGGGGACATGGACTGGGAGCGCCTGGACGCCACCGTCCGCACCGCGGTCACCTTCCTGGACCGGGTCGTCGACATCAACTTCTACCCGACCGAGCAGGCGGGCCGCTCCAACGCCCGCTGGCGTCCGGTGGGCCTCGGCGCGATGGGTCTCCAGGACGTCTTCTTCCAGCTCCGGCTGCCCTTCGACTCCCCCGAGGCGAAGGCCCTGTCCACCCGCATCGCCGAGCGGATCATGCTCGCCGCGTACGAGACCTCCGCCGACCTCGCCGAGCGCAACGGCCCGCTACCCGCCTGGGAGAAGACCCGTACGGCCCGGGGTGTGCTGCACCCGGACCACTACGGCGTCGAGCCCGCCTGGCCGGAGCGCTGGGCCGCGCTGCGCGAGCGCATGGCGACGACCGGGCTGCGCAACTCCCTGCTCCTGGCCATCGCCCCGACCGCGACCATCGCCTCCATCGCCGGCGTCTACGAGTGCATCGAGCCGCAGGTGTCCAACCTGTTCAAGCGCGAGACGCTGTCGGGCGAGTTCCTCCAGGTCAACTCGTACCTGGTGGACGACCTCAAGCGGCTCGGCGTGTGGGACGCCCGCACCCGTGAGGCGCTGCGCGAGGCGGGCGGCTCGGTGCAGGGCTTCACCTGGATCCCCGAGGACGTGCGGGCGCTGTACCGCACCGCCTGGGAGATCCCGCAGCGCGGCCTGATCGACATGGCCGCCGCCCGCACCCCGTACCTCGACCAGGCCCAGTCGCTGAACCTGTTCCTGGAGACGCCGACCATCGGGAAGCTCTCCTCGATGTACGCGTACGCCTGGAAGCAGGGCCTGAAGACCACCTACTACCTGCGCTCGCGCCCGGCGACCCGGATCGCCCGCGCCGCGGCCCGAACCACCACCGTCCCCGTACAGGCCGCCCCGGACCCCGAAGCGGTCGCCTGCTCCCTGGAAAACCCCGAGTCCTGCGAGGCCTGCCAGTAATGACCACCGAGACCCCCGCACAGCCCACCACGAAGAACCTGCTCGACCCGGGCTTCGAACTGACCCTGCGCCCCATGCGCTACCCGGACTTCTACGAGCGCTACCGGGACGCCATCAAGAACACCTGGCACGTCGAGGAGGTCGACCTCCACTCGGACGTCGCCGACCTGGCGAAGCTCAGCCCCGAGGAGCAGCACCTGATCGGCCGGCTCGTGGCCTTCTTCGCCACCGGTGACTCGATCGTCGCGAACAACCTGGTGCTGACCCTCTACAAGCACATCAACTCCCCCGAGGCGCGGCTGTACCTGTCCCGCCAGCTCTTCGAGGAGGCCGTCCACGTCCAGTTCTATCTGACGCTCCTCGACACCTACCTGCCCGACCCGGAGGACCGCGCCGCCGCCTTCGCGGCCGTGGAGAACATCCCGTCCATCCGGGAGAAGGCCGAGTTCTGCTTCAGGTGGATGGACTCGGTCGAGTCGATCGACCGGCTGGAGACGCAGGCCGACCGGCGCCGCTTCCTGCTCAACCTGATCTGCTTCGCGGCCTGCATCGAGGGCCTGTTCTTCTACGGCGCCTTCGCCTACGTCTACTGGTTCCGCAGCCGGGGCCTGCTGCACGGCCTGGCCACCGGCACCAACTGGGTGTTCCGGGACGAGACGATGCACATGTCCTTCGCCTTCGACGTCGTCGACACCGTGCGCAAGGAGGAGCCGGAGCTGTTCGACGACGCGCTCCGGCAGGAGGTCACCGACATGCTGGGGGAGGCCGTCGAGGCCGAGCTGCAGTTCGCGCGCGACCTGTGCGGTGACGGCCTCCCGGGCATGAACACCGACTCGATGCGGCAGTACCTGGAGTGCGTGGCCGACCAGCGTCTGACGCGGCTCGGCTTCGCCCCGGTGTACGGCTCCGAGAACCCCTTCTCCTTCATGGAGCTGCAGGGCGTTCAGGAGTTGACCAACTTCTTCGAGCGGCGCCCCTCGGCGTACCAGGTGGCGGTGGAGGGCACGGTCGACCTGTCCGAGGACTTCTGAGTGCTCCGGGTCTCCTTCCCGTAGCGGGTCCGGGCCTCCCCGTCCTCCTGGGCCTCCCTGATCTGGCGGTCGATGCGCCGGTCGCGCACGATGCCGATCACCGAGGGGAGGATCATGAGGACGAGGAGTCCGAAGGTCGCGGTCATTCCGACAAGGGCTTCGATCTGGTTTCCGGTCATGACACCACTGTCACGCCGGATACTCCTTACCGTCAGTGGCAGGACTGCCGTAAGGCCTCGATTTCCTGCCACCGGCGAGGCACACTGACGGCATGCTGCAGAACGTGGCCGCCGTCCTGCTGGACGGTGCGCATCCCTTCGAACTAGGCGTGATCTGCGAGGTCTTCGGCATCGACCGGAGCGACGAGGGCCTGCCGGGGTACGACTTCGCGGTGGTCTCCGCGGAGGGCCCCACGCTGGGCACCCACGTCGGCGGGCTGACCGTCTCCACGCCGTACGGTCTGGAGCGGCTGGAGGAGGCCGACCTGATCGCGGTGCCGGCGGGCAGCGACTTCGTCCGCCGGGAGTACCCGCCCGACCTGCTGGACGCCCTGCGCAGGGCGACGGAACGGGGCACCCGCGTGCTGAGCGTGTGCTCCGGCGTCTTCGTGCTGGGCGCCGCCGGCCTGCTGGACGGCCGGCGGTGCGCGGTGCACTGGCACCACGCGGCCGAGCTGGCCCGCCAGCACCCGCGGGCCCGGGTCGCGCCGGACGTGCTCTACGTCGACGAGGACCCGGTGATCACCTCGGCCGGGACCGCCGCCGGCATCGACGCCTGCCTGCACATCGTGCGCAAGGAGCAGGGGCCGGAGGTCGCCAACCGGATCGCCCGGCGCATGGTGGTGCCTCCGCACCGGGACGGCGGGCAGGCGCAGTACATCGAACGGCCGCTGCCGCGCTCCTCCTGCGACACCGTGGGCGAGGTTTTGGCCTGGATGGAGCAGCACCTCGACGAGGAGGTCACGGTCGAGCAGCTGGCGGTCCGGGCGCACATGTCCCCGCGCACCTTCGCCCGCCGCTTCCAGCAGGAGACCGGGACGACCCCCTACCGCTGGATCCTGCGCCAGCGCGTACTGCTGGCCCAGCGGCTGCTGGAAGCGACGGACGAGACGATGGACACGATCGCCTGGCGTGCCGGTTTCGGCACGGCGGCGGCCCTGAGGCACCAGTTCACCAGGGCCCTGGGCACCACCCCGCACGCCTACCGGCGCACCTTCCGGGGTCCGGAGGCCGCCGCCTGACCCGTCCGGGTCGTCACCGCGCCACGGGCCTGACCAGCAGGTCGTGCGGACGCAGCGTGATGCCGACCCGGACCGCGTCGTTCGAGCCCGCCACCTGTTCGAAGCGGTACTTCGTGGCGAGCGCGGCCGTGATCAGCGTGAGCTGTGCCATCGAGAAGTGGTCACTGGGGCACTTCCGCTTGCCCGCGCTGAACGGCTTCATGGCGTATTTCGGCACATTCGCCGCACGTTCCGGGAGCCACCGGTCGGGATCGAACTCCAGGTTGTCGTCGTACGACTTCGGATCGCGTTGGATTGCGTACGGACTGTAGATGATGTCCGCACCGGCCGGAATGCGATAGCCACCGAGTTCGCTCTCGGCCACCGCGCGCCGGGTCAATACCCATACGGCCGGACGCAAACGCATGGCCTCCACGATGACATTGCCGGTGTGCCTGAGCTTGCGGACGTCCTCGAATGCCACGGGGCGTCCACCGGTGACCGCTTCGACTTCGTCGCGTATGCGGTCGGCATGTTCCGGATGGGCGGCAAGTGCCTGGAGCAACCACATGATCGTGGACGCGATGGTTTCACTGCCCGGGGTGAGTATCGCGACCACCTGGTCGTGGATCTCCTGTTCCCCGATCGGGTCGCCATTGTCGTCCTTCGCCTCCAGCAATGCCGTGAGCAAATCGTCCGGCTTTTGACCGGATGCACGGCGCTCGGCGATGATCTCGTCGACCAGCAGGTGCAGATCGGCCAACGCGTCGTTGAATCGGCGGTTGGCCGGAAGCGGCAGCCGGTACAGCGGCCCGAGCGGCACCACCATCCGCCGGTACATGCCCCGGAAGACGGTGGCGAGCGCGACGCACAGCCGCTCGGCCCGCTCGTCCATGTACTGCCCGCGCAGCAGGCAGCGGGCCGCGACGCGCACGGCGACCCGGAAGGACTCGGAGGTGGCGTCGACGGTCTTGCCCGGCTGCCAGCGCTCGGTCAGCGCGTGCGCCTCCTCCTCCATGATCGGCCCGTAGGCGGGGATGGCGTCGAGCCGGAACGCCGGCTGGATGGTGCGCCGCTGGCGGCGGTGGAGCGGGCCGTTGGCGGTCGCCACGCCCTCCTTGCCGAGCAGGCCCTCCAGCGACTCCCACAGCGGACCGGCTATGTGGTAGTCGGGGTTCAGGGCGAGGGCACCGGTCAGCTCGGGGTTCGTGACGGCGTAGACGGTCTTCGGGCCGAGCTTGATGCGCACGATGTCGCCGTGGTCGCGCAGCTGGGACATGAAGGCCAGCGGGTCGCGGGCCAGCCGCCAGCCGTGGCCGAGCAGCGGCACGCCACCGCCCGCGACGGGCGGCTCGCGCAGCTCCGGTGCTCCCGGTGCCGCGGGTGCGCGGGTTTCGGGGTTGACGGACTCGACGGTCATTTCTCACCTGCCGCTTCGTTGTTGACGTACGGGGGCGTGGACCGGTCGTCCCAGCTGTCGACCATGTACCGGCCGGACTCGTGGTGGAACCAGTAGACGGAACTGAACCAGTTCCGCATATTGCCGACGTTGGCCCGCACGGCGCCGCTCAGTTCCTTTCCGCGTACGGTTCCGTCGGCGAGTTCGTCGGCGAACCGTAAGGCGTCCCGCTCGACGTCCAGGAATTCCGTGATGCATTCCTCGACGCGACGCCGGACTTCTCCGATTGCTTCTTCCAGGGTGAGTGAATGGTGGGTGATGAGACTGATGCCAAGATTGTGGACCTCGTCTCCCGCTATTTCCTTGGGCAGTGAGCAGAGGTCGTTGTACCAGGCGGCGAATTCCTGACTCAGCAACGCCGCCCGGCGATATGCCGGGTGTTTCCGTACGGCGTCGGGGAGTTCACAGCCCGAACTCGGCTCCAGTAGATCGGTCCAGATCCAGTGCGCGAACGTGAGCCGGCGCAGTTCGAGGTACTCCTCCACGCCGGGCACGATTCCGCGCGTGCGGTTGTGGAATTCACGGTCGTACGCCTCGATCACCGTGTGGAAGTGCCGGGCGAACCGGGCGTTCCAGGTGTCCGGCAGGAAGGCGTAGAGCCGCCGCACACTGTCGGCGAACCCGGCCACCAGCGTGTCCTCGTGGTGCAGGTGGTCCCCGGGTGAGTCGAGTGCCGCGTGCAGCAGGCCGCGCAGTCGCCGCCAGGCGCCGGCCCGGCCGTGGACGATGTCACGGTCGTGACGGTCGTCCCAGACGAAGAACCACGCGCTGTAGTCCGCTATCGCCTGCATGACCTCGTCGGGGGCGCCCAGGTAGTAGCCCGCCATGAGGTCCGTGTAGCACAGGCCGTCGGCATATTCCTCGACCTTGTCCGCCGGCATGAGCCGCTTTTCGAGCAGCCAGGTCCGGGTTGTCTCCTGGAGCTTCGGCCAATACGGGTGCAGTTGCCGGGGAAATGCCGCCTCGATCACCGGGAGACGGAGCGATGGCGGTACTGCGATCGCGGTCGGTGTCGCTGTGGTGCCGTGTGGGAAAGCATGCACGAACAAACCCCTCTCAGCCGCCGGTGGCGCACCCCTCTCGCTGAGCGGGGCGTGCGCCGTTGCGTATCCCCGCACTTCCCATTCAGCACCACAACTGACCGTTCTGGGAACGGATTTGCTTCATTCACTACCCCCCGGTGCCGGAATTCTCCTGTTGTGTGGCGGCTTTCCATGCGCGCGCACAGACGAACGGCGCCCGCTCGGGGAAGACCCGAACAGGCGCCGTGCGCAAGGGGGATGTGGGACGGGTGAGGCGGTGTCAGTCGTTCGCGACCACGGGGTAGCGCGGCTCGTTCTCGGCCATCTGCCGCAGCGCGTCCTTGCGTTCGCGCTTGGAGAGCCGGTCGATGTACAGGTACCCGTACAGGTGGTCCGTCTCGTGCTGCAAACACCGAGCGAAGTAGCCCGTGCCGCGCACCTTGACCGGGTTGCCCTTCTCGTCCTGCCCGGACACCTCGGCGTAGTCGGGGCGGGCGAGCGGCGCGTAGGCGGTGGGCACGGACAGGCAGCCCTCGTTGCTGTCGTCCAGGCGGCGGCGGTCGGCCGGCAGCTCGACCAGCTTGGGATTGCAGACCACGCCGACGTGGCGGACGCCCTCGTCGTCGGGGCAGTCGTAGACGAAGACCTTCTTGGAGACGCCGATCTGGTTGGCGGCCAGGCCCACGCCCTCGGCGGTGCGCTGGCTGGCGAACATGTCGGCCACCAGCTGCTGGAACTCCTCGCCGAAGTCGGTGACGTCCTCGCACTCCTTGTGCAGCACCGGGTTGCCGACCACCGTGATCGGACGGGAGGTGCCGCGCCCGCGCCAGTCGGCCTCACGCTCCTCGCAGTCCTGGCTGTCGACGACGAATCCCTCGTCGTCCACGGGGAGCACGCCCGGGTGCTGCTGATCGGTGTCCTGCTGGGCCATGACCGACGTATGCCTTCCTCGTACAACCAAAGGTGATGCTGACGCTGCTGAAGTGTCCTGGCAAAGACTACGGGGCTGCTCAGCAGACCTCTTCCAGGTCCCGCCAGTCCCGGGAATCAGGACTGTCGGCCACCCACCCGTCGAGCAACCCCTTCACCAGCCCGGCCGGCGCGGCCACCCCGCACTCCCGCTCCGGCACCCACAGCTGCCCGTCGGTGCGGTGCCCCAGGGGCCCGGGGTGCCCGGGTTCGCTGTGGTCGTGCGGATCGAGGTGCTCGCCCTCGCCCTCGTCGGACGGCATCCGGGACTCCGAGCACATCCGGCACAGCAGCCGGACGGAGGACGACCAGTCCTCGGCGGCGAACCCGGCGTCGGCGGCCAGCTGCTCCAGGGCGTCGCGGTCGGACTCGGTGGCGGCCTCCAGGAGGACCACCCAGGTGGGCACCGGCGAGGGCGCCCACAGCTCGATCTCGTCGAAGACGGGGTAGGAGTGCCCGGCCGAGGTCGTGCGCTCCCCGTGCGGTACGCCGTCGTGCAGGACGACCTCGCCCCAGCGCCGCCCGGAGGACGGCAGCGGGATGGACAGCACCTCGACGCGGGCGGGGTCGAGCCGTCGCCCCCACACCACCTCGGCCTCGCCCTCCGGGGACAGCCGTACGGCCGCGCTGCCGAGGTCCATGCCGAGCGGCTCACCCGCGTCCGTGGCTCCCCCGGGGGTGCGCAGCCCGTAGGCCTGCCAGGCGCGACGGGCCAGCGGCCAGTCCTGGAGGGCGGTCGCGGCGATGCCGACGTTCCACCAGTCGGGGGCGCCGACGTCCCGGTCGAGCAGCGCGACGGCCCGCAGACCGGCCGCCCTCGCCTGTTCCCAGTCGTGCCGGAACTTGTGCAGCAGCGCCAGGTTGAACCAGGACTCCGACAGCCAGGGCTCCAGGTCGGCCGCCCGCGTCAGCAGCGCGCCCGCGTCCTCGTAACGACCGTCGCCGATCAGCGTGAACGCGCGGTCGGTGGCCTGCCGCCAAGAGGCGGAGGGCCGGTGCCGTGCCTTGCCGAAGATCCTCACGATTCCCGCCTGCCAGTTCCGTTCTGTGGGCTGGCTGTGCCTTTTCGCGCCCCCGGACACCCTCTCCCGGGCATCAAACCACGTACGGCTGCGGAGGCGCTCATTACCCATGGGTTACCCAGCCGCGGGCTCGGTAAGGCTGCCTCGGGAAAGGACCCGGGCCAGCGCTTCCACCACCTCGGGAGCGTAGTCGCCCGCGGTGGCCAGGCGCAGCTCCTCCAGCGCGGTCAGGACGCCGCCGGGACCCGCGTCCCGCGCCTTCTCCTCGTAGGCGTTCACGACGCGTACGATCCGCGCGGCGACCGGCTGCTCCCGGCAGGGGTCGGCCTGCCGCTCCACCACCACCGCGACCGCGGCGTCGACCCCGGTCTGGCGGACGACGGCCCCGCCGAGCAGCGCGATCCGCCGCTGTTCGGTGACCGGCAGGCCGGCGGTGGCACCCGACGGGACCGGGTCGACCAGGCTCAGCTGGCCGATGTCGTGCATGAGGGCCGCGTACTCCAGCACGGTCAGCTCGGCCCCCGACAGCCCCAGGTCCCGGCCGACGGCCACCCCGAGCCCGGCGACGCGGCGCGCGTGCCCGGCCGGGGTGTATCCGGCGATCTCGGTGGCGCGGGCCAGGGAGGCGATGGTCTGCCGGTAGGTGGCCCGGACGGCCGCGTACCGCCGGTAGGACAGCTGGGCGAGCAGCAGGGGCACGGAGAAGACGGGGAGCGCCCACAGTCCCGCGACGCTCACCGCGAGCGCCATCACCGCGCCGGTCGCGCACACCGCCGAGGTGATCCCGACCATGCCGCGCAGCTCGTCGCGAAGCAGTGGCCCGAAGGGCCAGCCGGTGCGCGCGTGCGCGGGTGCCGCGGCGAGCACCGCGTCGCACAGCGTGGTCAGGGCGAGCAGTCCGAGCAGCAGCAGCGCGTAGGCGGGGCCGCTCCAGTCGTCGAAGACGCCCTGGTTGGACAGCGGCCGGAAGCACACGGCGGCGAAACCGACGGTGAGCACGCGCCGCGCCAGGTGGTCGAGGACGGGCCCGCTGCCGCGCGCGACGTAGGGCACGCTGCCGAGCAGCGAGGCGGCGAGCACGACGGTGACGGTCTGGGCCACACCGTGGTGCGCGGGCTGCCCGGCGACGTCTCCGAGCAGCGCGTACGCCAGCGCGCCCGCGGCGCCGAGCGGGGCGGCCTCCCGGGCCTCGGCACCGGTCCGCCGGGTCAGCTCACCGAGGACGACCAGTCCCCCGAAGGCCAGCGCGACGGGCCGCTGCGCGGTCTCCGACCCCAGCACAGAGGCCAGACATCCGAGCGCGAGGAGCCCGGCACAGCCGGGTACGAGGAGAACGGCCGCCGGCGGCGGGGACTGGGCCGGCGGTCGCGAGGGCGTCATGGCGCTCCCCTGCCGACGCTGTCCCGCGCGTCCTCGCCCCGGCCCGACGCCGGTCCGGCGGGGCGGGAGTGCGGGCCGTCCGCCGTGACGGACGGGCGCCAGCCGTGCCGGCCGAGGGCCCTGACCAGTGCCCGCACCATCCGCGGGTCGAACTGTCCGCCGGCACACCGCTGGAGCTCCGCCAGCGCCGTCGCGACGGGCCGGGCCCTGCTGTAGGAGCGCGTGGAGGTCATCGCGTCGAAGGCGTCGGCCACGGCCACCACCCGGGCCGACTCGGGGATCCGGTCGCCGGCCAGCCCGTAGGGATAGCCGCTGCCGTCCAGCCGTTCGTGGTGGTGCAGGACGGCGGCGCGGGCTTCTCCCAGGAAGCGGATGCCGCGCACCATCTCGTGCCCGTACTCGGGATGCAGTTCGATCACCCGCCGCTCCTCGGGCGTCAGCGGGCCGTCCTTGCGCAGCAGCCGGGTGGGCACGCCGAGCTTGCCCACGTCGTGCAGGATCCCGGCGAAGCGGAGGGTCTCGACGCGCTCGTCGTCCATGCCCAGCTCGCGGGCGATCATCATGGAGGCCTGGCCGACGCGTTCGCTGTGGCCGCGCGTGTAGCCGTCCTTGATGTCGACGGCCTGCACCAGGGCGCGGATGGTCGCCTGGTGCGCGGCCCGCTCACGGTGGTACTGGGCGAAGGCCCACCAGGCCACGCACATCGGCAGCAGCACGAGCAGCGCGGCCACCGGACCGTACGGGCTGCGCCACAGGACGGCCATCATCAGCCCGGCGAGTCCGTGCACGGCGATCGGCGCGAGCGACCGGGAGAGCAGTCCCCGCCACGCCCGGCTCGGCGGCACGTGGTCGGCGAGGGTGAGGATGCCGCCGTCCAGCACGGTGAGGACCAGGCAGAAGGCGAGTACGGCCGCCCCGGCGGGCACGAGGACGTACGGGAAGGCGGGCTCGACCACCGCGTCCCGGCCCCCGAGCCGCCAGTGGACACAGGCCGCGGCCCACACGGCGAGGGTCAGCTGCGCGGCCCGCCACACGCGCCGCAGACCGAGGGGGCGGCGCGGCACCGGGGCCAGCAGGGCTCCCGGCAGTGCCACGAGCGCGGCGGCGGGCGGCGGCAGCAGGAAGGCGCCGGCGAGCAGGACGGGGTAGCAGGTCCCGACGAAGCGGGACCGCGCGACCAGTTCGGACCCCGCGTACAGCCCCGCCAGCAGCAGCACCGCCCACCAGGGGGCGTGCACCGCGGGCAGCGGTCGTAGGCAGAGCAGGGCGGTGAGGGCGACGACGGCCACGTACACACGTGCCCGCGCCGGTACCGCGTCCATCAGCCCCTCCCCTGGCCACGCCTGTCAGGCTCAGGAGCCTAGGACGGCAGTGGGGAGGCCGCGGGCAGATAACCCGCGGATTAGCACGTACGAGTGACGTCTGGCCGAGTCGCGACGCTCAGGGCGGCTCAGGACTCCTGCGGAGCCGACGACGACGGCGCGGCCGTGACGTCGTGTTCCGGCACGGACTGTCCGGACCGGATCAGGTCCAGCCGTCCCATGACCTTGGCCCGCAGGTCACCGGGCACGTCGTCCTGCCCGCAGCACCGCTTGACCAGCTTCTTCACGGCCTGCTCCAGCCCGTACTTCTCCAGGCAGGGCGAGCACTCCTCGAAGTGGTGCTCGAACTTCACGCAGTCCGAGTCCGGCATCTCTTTGTCGAGAAACTCGTAGAGATGATCGAGGATTTCGCTGCAATCCGTCTCGTGCGGCTCTCCGCAGCTCATGACCCCGAGCCTTTCGCTTCGTTCGACTCTCCGGCGCCGGCGGGGACCAGACCGCGGTCGCGGGCGTAGTCCTCCAGCATGCCGCGCAGCTGACGGCGTCCACGGTGCAGCCGGGACATCACCGTACCGATGGGTGTCCCCATGATGTCCGCGATCTCCTTGTAGGCAAAGCCCTCGACGTCCGCCAGATACACGGCGATACGGAATTCCTCGGGGATCGCCTGGAGCGCCTGCTTCACGTCCGAGTCGGGCAGGTGGTCGAGCGCCTGCGACTCCGCGGAGCGCAGACCCGTCGACATGTGCGACTCGGCACGGGCGAGCTGCCAGTCCTCGATCTCCTCGGCCGCGCTGCGCTGGGGTTCGCGCTGCTTCTTGCGGTACGAGTTGATGAAGGTGTTGGTGAGGATGCGGTACAGCCACGCCTTGAGGTTGGTGCCCTCGCGGAACTGGTGGAAGGACGCGTACGCCTTGGCGTAGGTCTCCTGCACCAGGTCCTCGGCGTCGGCCGGATTACGCGTCATGCGCAGCGCGGCCGAGTACATCTGGTCGAGGAACTCCAGCGCGTCCCGCTCGAAGCGCGCGCTGCGCTCCGCGGTCGACTCCGCGCCCGTACCCCGGCCCTCGGGCTGCTCCGCCTGGCCGTGTTCGGTCCCTGCGTCGGTCCCAGTGACCGGACCCACCTCCTCCGATGTCGTCGTGAAACCGAGACCGGTCTCACTCGAATCGGAGGATAGACGACGATCCGGTCCGCCCGCCGCCCGAATAGGGGCGGTCTTGGCAGCGTGCAGCACGGTCCAGTCCAGGTCGGCGCGGCTGCTGCGACTCGGGCAGAAGGCTGAACCCATGCGGCGGACTTCCTCTCCTACGGCGTCGGTGCTGATTCTCAGCAACGTACGAACGGCACAACAGTGGCCGTCCGCCGGTCATTCCCGGGCGTTCAGCCGAGTGAGCCGGTCCACTTCAGGACGCCGTCGGTGATCAGCGCCAGCGCCTCCTCCTGGCCGATCTCCGCCCGTTTGGGCACGGCGAAGCCGTGGTCGCCGTACGGCACCTCGATCAGGTCGTAGGTCCCCCCGGGCGCCTCGGGGAACTCGCGCGGCCTGCCGAAGGGGTCGTTGCCGCCCTGGACCACGAGGGTGGGCACGCCGGCGCCGAGCAGCTCGTCTGCGCGGGACTTCTCCGGCTTGCCCGGCGGGTGCAGGGGGAAGCTGAGGGCGAGGACGGCACGGGCGCCCAGTTCGCCGGCGGTGCGGCAGGCGACGCGGGCACCGGCGCTGCGGCCGCCGGAGATCACCGGCAGGCCGGGCGCGGCGAGCGCGGGCCAGACGCCCCGCCACCCGGTGTCGAGGGTCTTCGGCGCGGGCGCCAGCTTCCGGCCCGCCACCCGCCAGGGCTGCTCGACGAGGGCGACGCTCACCCCGTGGGCGGGCAGTGCGGCCGCCAGCGCCTTCAGGTCGCGCGCCTCGATGCCGCCGCCGGCCCCGTGGCCCACGGCGAGCACCAGCCGGGGCCGCTTCGCCCGGTGCCAGGTGACGCGGGCGGGGCCCGCATCCGTCTCGACCGGCTCTGTCACGACCTCTGTCACAACGTCCGTCACAACCTCTGTCGCATCCGTCACATCAGAAAAGTGTGCCCTCTTCCGGTGCCTCCAGCTCCTTGAGCAGCTCCGGTCCGTTGTTGCGGACGTTGCTCACGGCCGTGGAGACGGGGAAGGCCCGCATCAGCCCGGCGGGCGGAGGCGCCAGCAGGGAGGTCAGCCCGTCGGGGTCGGTGCGCGCCGGGTCGAGCCAGTCGTCCCAGCGGTCCGGCGTGAGCATCAGGGGCATCCGGGGGTGGATGTCGGCCAGCGCGTGCGGGCCCTCGGCCGGGGCGACGGCGAGTGGTGTGGTCTCGGCCTCGGTGGTGATCACCGAGCACGTCACCCACCAGGCCTGCGGGTGGTCGTCGGGCAGCGTCCTGTCCCGCCAGAACTCGTAGAGCCCGGCCATGGCGAACACGGAGCCGTCGGCGGGGGTCACGAAGTACGGCTGCTTGCGCGGCCGCTTCTTGCGCCCCTCGACCTCCAGGTCCCGCTCCTGCGAGCCGGTGACCCACTCGTAGTAGCCGTCGGCGGGCAGGATGCAGCGCCGGGTGCTGAAGGCGCGGCGGTAGGAGGGCTTCTCGTGGACGGTCTCCGCGCGGGCGTTGATCATCCGGGCGCCGCCCTCGGGCGTCTTGGACCAGGAGGGGACGAGCCCCCACTTCAGCTTCCGCAGCTGGCGAACCGGCTTCGGGTCCTCGACGTCTTTCAGGGGACGGTCCAGGACGGCGTAGACCTCCTTGGTGGGGGCCACGTTGTAGTCGGGTTCCAAGCTCTCGTTGGGCTCCCACTTCTCGATCTCGAAGATTCCCGCGAGATCCTCGGGTCGACGACTCGCCGCATACCGTCCGCACATACGTGCCACACTGCCAGACCCCGCGCGCAACCGAGGAGCCCTTACCGAACATGGACCACCTCGCATCGGCCTCACTCACCTCCCTGTGGGACGAGGTCTCCGGCACCCAGCCCGATCCCGACCTGTGGGTGGTGGTCGCGACCCTGGTGGCCGCGCTCGCCGTCGTCGCGACGCGCGGATCGTGGCGGATAGCGCGCAACGCGATCACCATCGCCCACGAGGGCGGCCACGGCCTGGTGGCCCTGCTGACCGGCCGCACCCTCACCGGGATCACCCTGCACTCGGACACCAGCGGTCTGACGGTGAGCCGGGGCAAGCCGCACGGCGTCGGCATGATCCTCACCGCGGTCGCCGGTTACACCGCTCCGCCGCTGCTCGGCCTCGGCGGCGCCGCGCTGCTGGCGGCGGGCCGCATCACGCTGCTGCTGTGGCTGGCGACGGCGCTGCTGGTGGCCCTGCTGGTGATGGTCCGCAACGCGTACGGGGTGCTGACGGTGGTGGTCACCGGCGGCACGTTCGTCCTGGTGTCCTGGCTGGCCGGGCCGCAGGTGCAGGCGGCGTTCGCGTACGCGGTGGTCTGGTTCCTGCTGCTCGGCGGAGTGCGTCCGGCCTTCGAGCTGCAGGCCAAGCGGTCGCGGGGCGGCGCCGGCGACTCGGACGCCGACCAGTTGGCACGGTTGACGCACGCACCGGCGGGAGTGTGGTTCTTCCTCTTCCACGCGGTGTCGCTGTGCTCGCTGATCGGCGGGGCGCGCTGGCTGCTGGAGCTGTGAGACGCCGGGCGCCCTCCACCCGCTCCGCATATATGCACGGCAAGTGCACTGTTGCGCTTTCGGTCAGGTTTCGGCGCTTTTGATCAAGATCTCCGATCGTCCTCAGCCATTAAAGTGGGCCCCATGACCGTGAACCCCACGCACACCGCCCTCTGGCCCGCCCCGCACGCGAGCGGGGCCGTCGACGCGACCGTCCACGTGCCCGGGTCCAAGTCGGTCACCAACCGCGCCCTGGTGCTGGCCGCCCTCGCCTCCGAGCCCGGCTGGCTGCGCCGCCCGCTGCGCTCCCGCGACACCCTGCTGATGGCCGAGGCGCTGCGCACGCTGGGCGTCGAGATCGAGGAGGGCGTCGGCCCCGAGGGCACCGGCGAGTTCTGGCGGGTCATCCCGGCGGGCCTGCGCGGCCCGGCCACGGTCGACGTCGGCAACGCCGGCACGGTCATGCGCTTCCTGCCCCCGGTCGCCACGCTGGCCGACGGCGCCGTCCGTTTCGACGGCGACCCGCGGTCGTACGAGCGTCCGCTGCACGGCGTGATCGACGCGCTGCGCGTCCTGGGCGCCCGCATCGACGACGACGGGCGCGGCGCGCTGCCGCTGACCGTGCACGGCGGCGGGGCCCTGGAGGGCGGCCCGGTCGAGATCGACGCGTCCTCCTCCTCCCAGTTCGTCAGCGCCCTGCTGCTGTCCGGGCCGCGCTTCAACCAGGGCGTCGAGGTGCGCCACACCGGTTCCGCGCTGCCCTCCATGCCGCACATCCGCATGACGGTGGACATGCTGCGCGCGGTCGGCGCCCAGGTCGACACCCCCGAGTCCGGCGGCGAGCCGAACGTGTGGCGGGTCACGCCGGGTGCGCTGCTCGGCCGGGACCTGACCATCGAGCCGGACCTGTCGAACGCGCAGCCGTTCCTGGCGGCGGCGCTGGTGACCGGCGGCAAGGTGGTGATCCCCGACTGGCCGTCCCGCACCACCCAGCCCGGCGACCGGCTGCGCGAGATCTTCACCGAGATGGGCGGCTCCTGCGAACTGACGGACTTCGGACTCGCGTTCACCGGATCGGGTGCGATCCACGGCATCGACGTCGACCTCGGCGAGGTCGGCGAGCTGACCCCGGGGATCGCGGCCGTCGCCGCCCTCGCGGACTCCCCCTCGACCCTGCGGGGCGTGGCCCATCTGCGGCTGCACGAGACGGACCGGCTGGCCGCGCTCACCAAGGAGATCAACGAACTCGGCGGTGACGTCACCGAGACCGCCGACGGCCTGCACATCCGCCCGCGCCGGCTGCACGGCGGCGTGTTCCACACCTACGAGGACCACCGCATGGCCACCGCGGGCGCCGTCATCGGCCTCGCGGTCGAGGGCGTGCAGATCGAGAACGTGGCGACCACGGCCAAGACCCTGCCCGACTTCCCCGACCTGTGGACCGGGATGCTCGGGGCGTAGGGACGGATCGCCATGCGCCGCTACGGCAAGCACACCGACGAGGACGACATCCGTTCCCGCCCCAACCGCAAGGGCAACCGACCGCGCACCCACATCCGGCCCAAGCACGAGGACGCCGCCGAGGGCCTGGTCCTCACCGTGGACCGCGGCCGGCTGACCTGCCTCGTCGACGACCGGGTCGTCATGGCGATGAAGGCGCGCGAGCTGGGCCGCAAGGCGGCGATCGTCGGTGACCGGGTGGCCCTGGTCGGCGACCTCACCGGCAAGAAGGACACGCTCGCGCGCATCGTCCGCATCGAGGAGCGCACCTCGGTCCTGCGCCGCACGGCCGACGACGACGACCCCTACGAGCGGGTCGTCGTCGCCAACGCCGACCAGCTCGCCATCGTCACCGCCCTCGCCGACCCCGAGCCGCGCCCCCGCCTCATCGACCGCTGCCTGGTCGCGGCGTTCGACGGCGGCCTCACCCCGCTGCTGGTGATGACCAAGTCGGACCTGGCGCCGCCGGACGAACTCCTGGAGCTGTACGGCGCGTTGGACATCCCGTACGTCGTCACCAGCCGGGAGGAGCTGGAGAACGGCGCCGCCGCCGACCTGGTGCGCGAGCACCTGGACGGGAAGATCACGGCCTTCGTCGGCCACTCCGGCGTCGGCAAGACGACCCTGGTCAACACCCTGGTGCCCGAGGACCGCCGCCGGGTGACGGGTCACGTCAACGCGGTGACGGGCCGCGGCCGGCACACCACGACCTCGGCGCTCGCCCTCCCGCTGTCCTCGGCGGAGGGCGGCTGGGTCGTCGACACCCCGGGCGTACGGTCGTTCGGGCTGGCGCACATCGATCCGTCCCGGGTGATCAACGCCTTCCCCGACCTGGTGCCCGGCACCGAGGGCTGTCCGCGGGCGTGCAGCCACGACGAGCCCGACTGCGCGTTGGACGCCTGGGTCGCCGAGGGCCACGCCGACCCGGCCCGGCTCTACTCGCTGCGCCGGCTGCTGTCGACGCGGGAACGCAAGGAAGGCGACTGACCATCGCGTTGTTTGGCGTGCCGTGCAGCCGGTAAGTGCATAATCGCACCAAGCCGGAACCAAGCCTGAGCAAAGCCGGACGAAGTCGTTGTCGCACGAGTCGTCGTCGGACGGGGTCGTGGTCCGACGAAGTCGTTGTCGGACGAGGCCACTGACCGGCATCGACACAGCGGTCGCGGTAGGGACCACGGGAGGACAAGACATGGCGTGGCTGCTGGTCATAGTGGCCGGAGTGCTCGAAACCGGCTTCGCCGTCTGTCTGAAGCTGTCGCACGGTTTCACCCGGCTCTGGCCCACCATCGCCTTCTGCGCCTTCGCGCTCGGCAGCTTCGGCCTGCTGACGATGTCTCTGAAGAAGCTCGACGTCGGCCCCGCGTACGCGGTGTGGACCGGCATCGGCGCGGCGGGCACCGCCATCTACGGCATGATCTTCCTCGGCGACCTGGTCTCGACCCTGAAGATCGTCTCGATCAGCTTCGTCATCATCGGCGTGATCGGTCTGCAACTGTCGGGCTCGGCGCACTAGGGCTCCTCCCCTGCGCCTGCACCCGCCCCTGCGCAGGCGGCCGCTATGCCGTCAGGCGGCGTGGCAGGGCGGTGCGTACGAGGTCCGCCACCCCGCCCTCGGCGGGCGGCGCGGCGACGCAGGAGAGGGCGAGGCGCACGGTCAGTTCGCAGGAGCGGGCCAGTTCGGCGGCGTCCGGCGGCGGGAGCGGACCGGCCCCGCCCAGGACGGCCACGGCACGGTCGCGGACGAGGCCCACGAATTCGCCGGGCGAGGGCAGTGGACCGTCGGCCCGTCGCTGGGCCGGCACCGCGGAGGAGGAGGGCACCGCCGTCAGGGCCGGTGCGGGCAGCCGCTCGTTCCAGCACCCCGTGAGCATGGCCCGGACCAGCACGTTGTCGTGGGCCGCCGACATCATCCACTCGGCGGTGGCGGTGAGTCGTTCACGCGGGTCGCTGGGCCCGGAGAGCGCGCGCTCCACTCCGGCGAGATAGCCGTCGGCCTCCCGCCTCACGAGTGCCCGGGCGAGCCCCTCCTTGCTGCCGAACTCGTTGTAGAGGGTCTGCCGGGACACTCCGGCGGAAGCCGCCACGTCCACCATCCGTACGGCGGACCACGGCCGGCGTGCCAGCGCCGTGTACGCGGCGTCGAGCAGGGACTCCCGGGCTGCGGGCACCCTCGCCTCCCTCGGACCGAGCGAACGCTGCCGGACGTGCCGAGCGACTTGCTGCCAGATTTGACGGGTATGGGAGCACTGTCAAGGGTCCTCGCACCCGCGGGGCGGAGCCCCCGCAGCGCTTCTCCCGCCCCGCCACGCCCGTCAAAACCCTGGTGGCCCCGCCCCGCCCGCGACAGATAGCGTGACGGCATGCCCGATTATCTCGACGACCTCCGCCTCGCCCACGTGCTCGCCGACGCCGCCGACGCCGCGACGATGGACCGCTTCAAGGCCCTCGATCTGAAGGTCGAGACGAAGCCGGACATGACCCCGGTGAGCGAGGCGGACAAGGCCGCCGAGGAACTCATCCGCGGCCACCTCTCCCGCGCCCGCCCCCGCGACTCGGTCCACGGCGAGGAGTTCGGCGTGGCGGGCACCGGCCCGCGGCGCTGGGTCATCGACCCGATCGACGGCACCAAGAACTACGTACGCGGTGTCCCCGTGTGGGCCACCCTCATCGCCCTGATGGAGGCCAGGGAGGGCGGCTACCAGCCGGTCGTCGGCCTCGTCTCGGCGCCCGCCCTCGGCCGCCGCTGGTGGGCGGTGCAGGACCACGGCGCGTTCACCGGCCGCAGCCTGACCTCCGCCTCCCGGATCCACGTCTCCCAGGTCTCCACGCTCTCCGACGCCTCCTTCGCGTACTCCTCGCTGAGCGGCTGGGAGGAGCAGGGCCGCCTCGACGGCTTCCTGGACATGACCCGCGAGGTGTGGCGCACGCGCGCGTACGGCGACTTCTGGCCGTACATGATGGTCGCCGAGGGCTCGGTGGACATCTGCGCCGAACCGGAGCTCTCCCTCTGGGACATGGCCGCGAACGCGATCATCGTCACGGAGGCCGGCGGCACCTTCACCGGCCTCGACGGCCGCCCCGGCCCGCACAGCGGCAACGCGGCGGCGTCGAACGGCCGGCTCCACGACGAACTGCTCGGGTATCTCAACCAGCGCTACTGAGCGCCCGCCGACTCGCCCTCCGCGCCCCCTTGTTGACCCCTGCTTTACCTGCCACTCTGAGAGTTCCCTCACTTGTGAACTTGTGAATCCATGAACTAACTCATGGATCACCGGCAGGAGGTGCCTCCACCCATGCTCGTCCGCGAAGTCATGAGCACGGTCGTCCTCACCATCGGTCCCGCCCACACACTCCGCCAGGCCGCCGCCCTGATGTCCGCACGCCGCGTCGGCGCGGCCGTGGTGTACGACCCCGACGCCGGCGGCATCGGGATCCTCACCGAACGCGACGTCCTGGTCTCCGTCGGCCGGGGCCAGGACCCGGACACCGAGCGCGCCCACGGCCACACCACCACCGACGTCGTCTTCGCCACCCCGACCTGGACCGTGGAGGAGGCGACGGGTGCGATGGCGCACGGCGGCTTCCGCCACCTCATCGTCCTGGACGGCGGCGAGCCCGTCGGGATCGTCTCGGTGCGCGACATCATCCGCCGCTGGGCACCGGCGCGCTCCCCGCACAACGCCCCGGCGGTGACCGCCTGACGGGCCCGAGCGAGGTGCGGGCCGGTACAGGGCGCCGGCCCGCACGAGCCGTACCTCTTGGCCAATGCCGCCCCGGTTCCTACAATGGACAGTGTCTAAGTCGAGCAGGACTCCAAAGTCACACCCATTCGGGACCTGGTCCCCCTTGCTGTTAGGCTGATGTGTATGAGTGACCTTTTGGAACGGCTGCGCGGGCGCGGCTGGCGCATGACCGCTCAGCGGCGGGTCGTGGCCGAGGTCCTCGACGGCGAACACGTCCACCTGACGGCCGACGAGGTGCACTCCCGGGCCGTGGACAAGCTCCCCGAGATCTCCCGGGCGACGGTCTACAACACCCTGGGCGAGCTGGTCTCGCTCGGCGAGGTGCTGGAGGTCGCGACGGACAAGCGCGCCAAGCGCTACGACCCGAACGCGCACCGGCCGCACCACCACCTGGTCTGCGCGCGGTGCGGCGCGATCCGCGACGTGCACCCGACCGGCAACCCGCTGGCCGACCTCCCCGACTCGGAGCGCTTCGGCTTCACGGTGTCGGACGTCGAGGTGACGTACCGCGGCACCTGCCCGAACTGCGCGGCGGCGTGAGCGGGGATTTGCCTCACGTCTTCATCGTGACGTAGTGTTCCATTCATCGACGCGGGGTGGAGCAGCTCGGTAGCTCGCTGGGCTCATAACCCAGAGGTCGCAGGTTCAAATCCTGTCCCCGCTACTGAAGGCCTGGGGCCGGGATCCGCAAGGATCCCGGCCCCAGGTGCATTGCCACCGTATCTGCGGGGCGATCGTGCCTCCCCCAGTGCCTGAACAACCTGGGAGGTACCCCCAGGGCGGCACGGGTGGGCGGTGGGGGCACCTCACCTCCCGCTCGAGCGAAGCCGAGAGCGTGGCGTCACGCCGACAGCTCCTGCCGCAACGCGTCCCGCAGCCGAGCCGCCCGCTCCCCCACCTCCCGCGGCCCCAGTGACACCGCCAGGTCCGCCCACCGCTGCCCCTCGGCCAGCTCTCCCCGCCGCGCACAGACCAGCGCCAGCCGCAGCGCCGCCCGCCCGTGCCCGGCGTCGGCAGCCCTGCGCCACCACACGACGGCCTCGGGCTCGCTCCCCTCGCGGGCCAGCAGCAGCCCTAGGTTGAACGCACCGTTGCGGGACCCGGCCTCGGCCGCCTCGCGGTACCACCGCGCGGCCTCCACCACGTCGCCCCGCGCCGCGGCGAGCATCCCGACCCGCACCTGCGCGCGCCGGTGTCCCTGGGAGGCCGCCCGCTCGTACCACTCCTCGCACTCGGACTTGTCCTGCGCGGGCTCACCCAGCTCGTGCGCGGGCTCCGGCGGCCGACGCGCGTCCAGCACCGTCGCCAGCCGGTACGCGGCCTCCGCGCTGCCGCCCCCGGCCGCACAGCGCAGGAACCGTTCCGCCTCGCGCTCGTCCCCGCCGCGCAGCCGCGCCATCCCGACCTGGAGCGCCGCCTCGGTGTGCCCGGCGGCGGCGGCCCGCTCGTACCAGCGCAGCGCCGCCCGCTCCTCGCTCCGCCCGGCGTGCAGGATCCCGAGGTTGAAGGCGGCGTCGACGCTGCCCGCCTCTGCGGCCTTGGAGAACCACGGCTCGGCGCCACTCTCGTCCCCGGCGCGCAGCAGCAGGATGGCCAGCGCGTTGGAGGCCTCCCGGTGCCCGGCGTAGGCGGCCCTCCGGTACCACTGCTCGGCCTGCGTGGTGCGCCCCTGCTCGGCGCAGAGCAGCCCGAGGTTGTACGCCCCGTTGTCGTCGCCCGCGTCCATCGCGGCCCGGTACCAGCGCTCCGCGGTCTGGGTCTCGCCGCGCTCGGCGTGCAGCGCGCCCAGGGCGTTGGCGGCGTTGCCGTCGCCGTCCTGGGCGGCACGCAGCCACCACACGGCGGCGCTCTCGGTGTCCCCGGCGTCCCGCAGCAGGAAGCCGAGCGCGCAGGCGGCGCGGGCCTCGCCGTCCTTGGCGGACGTGAGGTACCAGCGGCCCGCCTCCTTGAGCTCGCCGCGCCTCTCCAGGATCGTCCCCAGGTGCAGCGCGCCGCGCCGGTGACCGCGCGCGGCGGCCTGCCGGTACCACTGCTCGGCCTCGTCGGCCGCGCGTGCGGCGGCCTTGTCGTCGCCGTCCTGCCCGGCCCGCCGGTCCAGCGTCCGCGCCAGCCGGTACGCCGCTTCCCGGTGCCCGCGTTCGGCCGCGGCCCGCATCCACCGCTCGGACCCGGTGTCGTCGCCGCGGTGCTCCAGCAGGTCGGCGAGCGCGTAGGCGCCCAGCACGTGCCCCTGTTCCGCGGACTGGCACAGCCAGTACTCGGCGGCGGGCTCGTCCCCGCGTTCGCGGAAGTGCCGGCCGAGCGCGTGCGCGGCGGCGGCGGATCCGGCGACGGCGGCGATACGCCACCAGCCGGCGGCCTCGTCGGCGTACCCGCGCTGGTGCAGCAGGACGCCCAGGTTGTTGGCGGCGGCCCGGTCGCCTGCCGCGGTGGCGGCACGCAGGTGCGACTCGGCTCCGTCGAAGTCGCCACGGCGCAGCAGCATCGCGCCGAGCACGCTCATCGCCTCGACGTCACCACAGTCGACGGCGAGCCGCAGGCGCACTTCCTCGGCGGCCTCGTCGGCGGCTTCCTGAGCCTCGTCCGTGGCCTCCTCCTGACCGGAAAGCTGACCGGACGGCTGCGCAAAACGCCCTGTCCCGAACAGATTTGCCATGTCCCCCATAACGTTCATCGTCGCACCACCCGCAACCTCGGTACATCCGGTATACCGCAGTCAGTGAGGTCACTTCAGCGTTTTGTCGACATGCCCACAGGGAGACAAGTCAAACACAGATCTGCCCAACTCCCCTTGGCGGCGCGGCCGTCGCGTTCTCCGGTACATGCGTTCGCACATCACGAAGGCCCGGATTCCTTGTGGGAATCCGGGCCTTCGTGGTCGCTCGCACACAGCTCACGACTTCAGTAGCGGGGACAGGATTTGAACCTGCGACCTCTGGGTTATGAGCCCAGCGAGCTACCGAGCTGCTCCACCCCGCGCCGTTGTGTTCACAACCCTAGCACGGCGCGGGATGGGCTTTGACCAGCTCGAACGCCCGGCGCGGACGCCCGACGAGGCTCTCGGTCAGCCGGTGTCCGATCCTCCCCCGGCATCACCGGTCGGTGTCGCGTCCGGACTGGCCTTGTCGTCTCCGGCCTTGTCCCCGCTGTTCTTGTCACCCGCGTTCTTGTCGTCGCCGTTCTTGCCGCCGGCGCTCTGGTCGGCCTTGGCCTGTGCGTCCTCGGCCCGCTGGAGTGCCTCCTCGAGGTCCTTCTGCGCCTCGGCGTACGCGGCCAGGTCCTTCTGCTCCAGGGCCTTCTGCCCCGCGTCGAAGGCCTTCTGCGCGTCGCTCAGCGCTTCCCGGACCGTGGGGTTGGTGGACGTCGGCGGCGGCTCGGTCGTGTCGTCGCCCTCGTCCGGTGGCTGCTCGGTCTCGGCGGCCTGCGCTCCGAAGACCTTGTTGAGGGCCGCGTCGAGCGTGTTCTCGAAGGCGGTGTTGCCCCCGTAGCTCACCAGGACCTTGCGGAGCAACGGGTACTTGAGGTCGCCGCCGCGGACGTAGACGGGCTCGACGTACAGCAGCCCGCCGTCCAGCGGCACCGTCAGCAGGTTGCCGTACTCCACCTCCGAGTCGCCGCCTCTCAGCAGCCTGATGGACTCGGCGATATCCTGTTCGGAGTTGAACTGGCTCTGTACCTGTTTGGGCCCGTCGACGGTCGTGCTCGTCGGCAGTTTCAGAATTCTGATCTTGCCGTAGTCGCTGGTGCCCGCCTCGGCGTCGACCGCCATGAACGCGCTGAGGTTGTCACGCCCGTTGGGTGTGAACGTCGTCGTCAGCGAGAACGCCTGGGACTTCTGGTCGGGCATCTTCATGCTCAGGTAGTACGGCGGTACCGCGTCGCCCGACTTGTTGGTCGGGTCGTCCGGGACCTGCCAGACCTCGCTGCCGCTCAGGAACGTGTTGGCGTCCTTCACGTGGTAGCGCGTGAGCAGCTCGCGCTGGACCTTGAACAGGTCCTGCGGATAGCGCAGGTGCGCCATCAGCTCCTTGGAGATCTCGCCCTTGTCCTTCACCGTGCCCGGGAACGCCTTCTTCCAGGTCTTCAGGACCGGATCCTGGGTGTCCCACTCGTAGAGCTTCACGTCGCCGCTGTACGCGTCGACGGTCGCCTTCACGGAGTTGCGGATGTAGTTGACCTGGTTCTGCTGGGCCACCACCGCGCGCGAGTTGTTGTTGGCGGTGAGCGAGTCGGCCGTGGTGTCGCCGAGCGTCGTACGGGAGGCGTACGGATAGCCGTTCGTCGTCGTGTACGCGTCGACGATCCACTGGATACGGCCGTCCACCACCGCCGGATAGGCGTCGCCGTCGATGGTCAGCCAGGGGGCGACCGCCTCGACGCGTTCCTTCGGTGTGCGGTTGTAGAGGATCCGCGAACCGTCGCCGATCGCGCCGGAGTAGAGGATCTGCGGCTCGCTGAACGCGGCCGCGTACGCCGCCCGGTTGATCGGGTTGGACAGGTCGACGCCGCCGTCGCCCTTGTAGCTGAAGGTCTTCTCCCCGGTGTCGTCGGAGTAGTCGATCTCCTTCTGGGGACCGCCGACGATCGAGTAGGTGGTGGTCTTCTCGCCGTAGTAGATCCGCTGCTCGTACTTTCCGAGGTCGCCCTCGGACGGCAGGTTGGACTCGGTGAAGACCGGACGTCCCTCGGAGTCGACCTGGGTGCCCTTCGCCGCGACCACGCCGTAGCCGTGGGTGTAGCGGAAGTGGTTGTTGATCCAGTTCTTCTTCGGGATGCCCGCCAGGTTCAGCTCGCGCAGGCCGATGACCGTGTCCTGGTCCTTGCCGTCCTTGACGTACCGGTCGACGTCCAGGTTGGTCGGGAAAGCGTAGTAGTTACGCATCTGCTGGAGCTGCTGGAACGTCGGCGAGATGACGTTCGGGTCCATGATGCGGATGGACGCGGCGGCGTCCACGTCGTCACGGAGCTTGGTCTTGTCCTTGGTCTCGCTCTTGCCCGGATACTCGGACACCTGGGTGCCCTCGATGCCGTAGGCGTCACGCGTTGCCGCGAGGTTCTTCTCGACGTACGGCGCTTCCTTGGCCTGCTCGTTCGGCTGGACCTGGAACTTCTGGACCAGCGCCGGGTACAGGCCGCCGATGAGGATCGCGGAGAGCACCATCAGGCCGAAGCCGATCACGGGCAGCTGCCAGGTGCGCCGCCACAGGGTGGCGAAGAACAGCAGGGCGCAGATGACCGCGATGCAGAACAGGATCGTCTTGGCCGGCAGGTAGGCGTTGGCGTCGACGTACCTGAGGCCCGTCCAGTTGTCGGTGGCCTTGAAGTCGCTGGACTTCACCGCGAGACCGTACCGGTCCAACCAGTAGGCGACCGCCTTGAGGGCGACGAAGACTCCGATGAGCACCGAGAGGTGCCCGGTGGCCGCCGCCGTGGCGCGCGCGCCCGGGCTGGTGACGCGGAGCCCGCCGTACAGGTAGTGGGTCAGCGCGGCGGCGATCACGGAGATGATCACGGCGGCGAAGCCGAAGCCGAGCAGGAACCGGTACCAGGGCAGATCGAAGGCGTAGAAGGAGACGTCCAGCTTGAACTGGGGGTCCTTCTGCCCGAAGGGCACGCCGTTGACCCACATCAGCCAGGTCCGCCACTGGCCGGACGCCGAGGCGCCGGCGATCAGGCCGACCAGGGCGGTGATGCCGAGCAGCAGCCACTTCTTGTACGGGGCGATGCCCATCCGGTACCGGTCGAGGTTCTGCTGCTCCATCGACATGGCGCTCAGCGGCGGGCGCAGGCGGTGGGCCAACCAGATGTTGAACCCGACGGCGAGCGCCATCAGCAGGCCGAAGACGAAGAAGAGACCGATCTTGGTCCACAGGGTCGTCGTGAACACCGACGAGTAGTGGACCGACCTGTACCAGAGCCAGTCCGTCCAGAATCCCGCGAACATGGTGAACGCCATGGCGAGCACGGCGAGGACACCAAGTGTCAGCAGCAGGGTTCGGACACGCCGGGACGGGCGGCCCACTCTGATCCGCGGCCCCGTCGGGGGGCCTCCGCCGCGGTCCGGCATCTGGAAAGCCAAGGTGCGCACCTCGAAGTTCGCTGTTGATCCGTCAGGCCCTCGGGTTCGCGGGCCCCCCGTGCGCCCCCGTGATCGCGGGCCCACACTTATGCAACTTACTCATCGTTTACTCGGTTCCCGATTCCGGCCATGAACGAGGCAGGATTGTGACCATGTCCAACACCCCCATGGCAGCGAGCCCCCTCACCCGGGCCGTGCTCGAGATCGACGAGTACGTCTCCGGCCTCGGCTGGGACCAGCCCGCACGCCTCTTTGCACTTGTCGACACCGCACGGCTGCGGGCCGACCAGCCCTCACTCGCGGACCGGCTCGGTCTGCAGGAGGAGCCGGAGTCCTCCGGCCTCACCCCGATCGAGCAGGACGAAGTTCCAACGGACCAGGCGCTCGACGAGTTCCTGGGCACCATCGCCTGGCCCGACGCCGTGGTCGGCTGCGCGCTCGCCGTGGAGCGCCTGATGCTGCCGCCCTCGGCCGAGGCCCAGGTGCCTTCGGGCCTGAACGAGAAGAAGCTCGCGCAGTGGGTGGCGGAGCACCCGGACCGTCAGGAGGTCCGCATGACGGTCGCGGTCCTGCGCGACGGCAGCCGTGACTCCGCGCTGCGGCTGCGGGAGAAGGACGCGGCCACGGAGGTCCTGACGGGGTCCGACCTGGTGCCGGGTCTGGCCGCGGCGCTGACGGCGACCTTCGAGGAGTAGTCCCGCCGGACGCGGGACGGCTGCGCGGGGGCTACCCCTGCGTGCACTTCGGCAGGTCGGCGGTCTTTCCGGAACGGATGTCCTTGAGCGCGCCGAGGGCGTCGTCGATGGTGTCGACCTTCACGAGGGTGAGCCCGTCGGGGGTGTCCTCGGCGGCCGCCGCGCAGTTGTCCGCGGGCGTCAGGAAGTACTGGGCGCCCTTGTCGTGCGCGCCGATGGTCTTCATGCCGATGCCGCCGATCGGGCCGACCTTGCCGTTGTCGTCGATCGTCCCGGTGCCGGCGACGAACTTGCCGCCGGTGAGGTCGCCGGGGGTGAGCTTGTCGTAGATGCCGAGGGCGAACATCAGACCGGCGCTCGGGCCGCCGACGTCGGCCAGCTTGATGTCGATCTCGAACGGGAACGTGTGGTCGGTTCCGGCGGAGATCCCGACGACGGCGCGCTTCGCGCCCGCGTCCTGGGAGGTCTCGGTCCTGATGGTGATCTTCTGGGTCTTCGTCGCCGTCCGGCCCTCCTTCTCCGCGGCGGCCTGCTCCTTGGCGGGCACGATCGTGAAGACGGTGTCCTGTCCCGGTTCGTGCTTGGTCACCAGCTCGGCGACGTCCGCGGGCTTCTTGACGGTGGTGCCGTCCACGGCCTTGATCACGTCGCCGGCGTGCAGCCGGCCCTGCGACGGGGAGTCCTTGACGACGGCGGAGACGACCACCCAGGACTTCACCGAGATGTCGAGCGCCTTCAGGGCGGCGACCTTCGCGCTCTCCTGGGACTGGCTGAACTCCTCGGCGTTCTCCTGGGTGGCCTCTTCCTCGGTCTTGCCGTCCGGGTAGAGGGTCTCGTGCGGAACCACGCTGTTGTCGTGTGCCAGCCAGCCGTAGACGGCCTCCACGAGGTTCATCCGGTACTCGGCGCTGGTGACCCGGACGGTGGTCATGTTCAGATGACCGCTCGCCTCGTAGGTCTTGTGACCGGAGATCTGGAGCACCGGCTCGCCGTCGTGGTCCCCGAGGGTGTTCACCGTCGGCCCGGGCGACATCTCCGAGTACGGCACGGGGATGAAAACACCCGCGCACAGGAGCGCGATCAGCATCAGGGTGGAGGCGAGCATCGTCGCGGTGCGGCGTGGCATGGCACGACAGTACGGGACGCGGCTGTCGGAACACCGTCAGGGCGGGCCGTCGCCGGACCACCGTCGGGCGGCCGTCAGGCACCCGTGCGGGGCTTCTCCATGGCCTCACGGAACCGGGCGTACCCGTCCAGCTCGGGGCCGTCGCTCCGGGCCTTGCGGGTCCGGTTGGCCCAGCTTCCCCACAGGCCCGCACCGACAGCGGCCACCAGCGGAATCAGCAACCAGGCGAGCGCTCCCATGCCGACCTCCCAACCCCATGAGTGTCCGCGACTGACTGATCAGCAGATTAACCATTCGCAGTGACAACGCTCACGCCGGGGGGCGGGTTACGCAACCGGAGGTGTGCCCCGGTGGAAGCGCTACGCGCCCACCCATTCCTCGGTTCCGTCGGAGAACGTCTGGTGCTTCCAGATGGGCACCTCGTGCTTGAGGTCGTCGATCAACTTGCGGCAGGCGTCGAAGGCCTCGCCCCGGTGCGGACAGGACACGGCGACGACCACCGCGAGGTCCCCGACCTCCAGGTCACCCACACGGTGCAGTGCCGCGAGCGCCCGTACGGGGTACTCCGCGACGACCTTCTCCGCGATCCGGCGCATCTCCGCCTCGGCGCTCGGGTGGCACGAGTACCCGAGCCGGTCGACGTCGGTGCCGCCGTCGTGGTTGCGCACGGTCCCCACGAACAGCGCGGTGCCGCCCGACGCGTCGTCCCCGACCGCGCGGAAGACCTCGTCCACGGACAGGGGCGTCTCACGGATGCCGATCAGCTTCACGGGGTCCGCTGCGGCCCGTTCACCGGGGTGGTCGTTCGTGGTTGCCATACGCCCATCGTGCCCCACGGCGCCGACGACGCGGAATAGCGTGATCGCCCCGCACGCGCGCGTGCCGCGTTGGAGCCTCCTACAGAGGCAGCCGCCACTCCGGGATCGTCCTCAGATGCGGCGCCGAGCCTTGCGCGCGCGACGCACCACCGCGGCCGCGCCCAGCAGCGCCACCGTCGCGCCCGCGGCGCCCGCCGCCGTCGCGTCCTTGCGCCCGAGACGGCGGCCTGCGACCGTGTGCCGGCCCGAGACCTCCTCGAGCAGCTCCGCCAGGACCTCCTCGTTGGTGTGCTTCGGACGCCATCCGGCATCGTGCAGGCGGCTGCCGCTGACGACCCAGGGGTACATCGTGTACGCCAGGTCCCCGGCCGGGGAGGGCGTCAGGCCGATCCGGTGCAGCCGGGCCGCCGCGCCGAGCGCGACGGCGGAGGGCAGCTCCATCCGCCGGATGCCGCTGAGCTCCTCGACCTCCTCCTGCTCCAGCCAGCCGTCGCACCCGACGGCCAGCTCTCCGTCGGCCTTCTCCAGGACGGCGTACTCCAGGGCACTGCACAGGTCGTCGACGTGGCAGAACTGCCAGGCGGGTCGCGATCCGGCCACGACCAGCAGCCGGGGCGACTCGAAATACCTGGTCAGCGCGGTGTCCATGCCTCCGACCAGGACGGCGGGCCGCACCACGGTGACGTTCAGGCCGGGGTGGGCCCGGGGTGCGCGCCGGGCGAGCCGCTCGATCTCCAGCAGGTCTCCGACGCCCGTGGCCTCGGCCGTGGCGCGCAGCTCGGCGTCCTCGGACAGCGGCAGCTCGTTGTCCGGGAGCGCGCCGTAGACCATCGCGGAGGTGCACAGCACCACCCGGTGCACGCCGGCCGCCGCGGCGGCGGTCAGGACGGTCTGCGTCCCCCGGACGTTGTAAGCCGTCCGGGCGGCCGCGTCGGTCTCCAGGTCGAGGTCGAGCGCCAGGTGCACCACGACGTCCGCACCACGCAGTTTCTCGGCGATGGCCGGGTCCCGTACGTCCAGGATCTGCCACTCGGCCGCCTCGCACCCGCCGCGCCGCTCGTCGATGGCCACGACCTGTCTGACCTCGTCGGACGCGGCGAGCCGCGCGGTGAGTAGCGCCCCCACCCCGGACGCGGCACCGGTGACCGCGACGACGGGTCCGCGCGCGCCGGGGCGGGCGGAACTGGTTGACTGGTTTCGCGCTGCGCGAACCTGCGGATCTGGGGAACTCACCGGGCGTCTCCAGAGGTTGTCTTCAGTACGAGCGCGAGCGACGCGTGCGTACCAGGTGGCATCCATCCTGCCGCAGGCCGTCAGTCGGCGAAGCACCGAGGCCCGATCGGCTTCGGGTGTCTACGCTGGGTGGTGAAGTCGGGCAGCCGTGCCGCCGGAAAGAACCGGCGGCCCTACCAGCCGAGGAACCCCGTGAGTGACACCCCATTCGGATTCGGCCTTCCGCCGGAGGAGCCGGACGACGGCGACGAGGGCAAGAAGAAGGACCAGCAGAGCGGCGGTGGTCAGGGACCGGCCAACCCGTTCGGTTTCGGGATGTCCGGAGCCGGAGGCCTGGGCGGCCCCGGCGCGGACAACCCGTTCGCTGCCATGTTCGGTTCCATGAACCCCAACGACCTGGGCGCCGCGTTCCAGCAGCTGGGCCAGATGCTCTCCTACGAGGGCGGCCCGGTGAACTGGGACATGGCCAAGCAGATCGCCCGCCAGACGGTCTCCCAGGGCACGCCGGACGGCCGCAAGGACGCCAGCGTCGGTCCCGCCGAGCGCAATGCCGTCCAGGAGGCGGTGCGCCTGGCCGACCTGTGGCTGGACGACGCGACGGCCCTGCCGTCCGGCGCGGGTACCGCCGTGGCCTGGAGCCGCGCGGAGTGGGTCGAGGCGACCCTGCCCGCCTGGCGCGAGCTGGTCGACCCGGTCGCCGAGCGCGTCGGCAACGCCATGGGCGACGTGCTGCCGGAGGAGATGCAGGCCATGGCCGGCCCGCTGATCGGCATGATGCGGTCCATGGGCGGCGCCATGTTCGGTACGCAGATCGGGCAGGCCGTCGGCGTGCTCGCCGGTGAGGTCGTCGGCTCGACCGACGTGGGTCTGCCGCTCGGCCCGGCGGGCAAGGCCGCGCTGCTGCCGGCGAACATCGAGTCGTTCGGCAAGGACCTCGGCGTGCCCCAGGAGGAGGTGCGGCTGTACCTGGCGCTGCGCGAGGCCGCCCACCAGCGCCTCTTCGCGCACGTGCCGTGGCTGCGCTCGCACCTGTTCGGTGCCGTCGACGGCTACGCCCGTGGGATCAAGGTCGACACGGCCAAGCTGGAGGACGTGGTCGGCCAGTTCGACCCGCAGAACCCCGAGCAGCTGCAGGAGGCTCTCCAGCAGGGCATGTTCCAGCCGGAGGACACGCCGGAGCAGAAGGCGGCCCTGGCCCGGCTGGAGACCGCTCTCGCGCTCGTCGAGGGCTGGGTGGACGCGGTGGTGCACACCGCCGCGAAGCCGCGCCTGTCCTCCGCCGACGCGCTGCGCGAGACGCTGCGCCGCCGTCGCGCCTCGGGCGGTCCCGCCGAGCAGACGTTCGCGACGCTGATCGGTCTCGAGCTGCGCCCGCGCCGGCTGCGCGACGCCTCCCGCCTGTGGGCGTCCCTGACGGACGCGCACGGTGTCGACGGCCGGGACGGGCTGTGGGCCCACCCGGACATGCTGCCGACCGCGACCGACCTGGACGACCCGGACGGCTTCGTGCACCGTGAGCAGCTCGACTTCTCCGAGCTGGACAAGATGCTCGGCGAGGCGGCGGGCAAGCCCGACCTGAAGAAGAAGGACGACGGCGACCGGGGCGAGAACCGGTCCGACGACCGGGACAAGCCCAAGGGCGACGACGGCGAGTGAGCCTCCACGACGACGCGGTCCTGGTCCTGAAGGCGTACGAGGGCCAGGACGAGCTGCGACAGGTCTACCTGGACCATCTCGCGACGCACCCGGACGGGATGTGGAAGGCGTGCGCGGACGGACACGTCACGGCGAGCGCCTTGGTGATCGATCCGTCGCGCGAGCGGGTCCTGCTCACCCTGCACAAGAAGATGCGCATGTGGCTGCAGATGGGCGGTCACTGCGAACCGGTGGACGAGACGCTGGCCCGGGCGGCCCTGCGCGAGGGCACGGAGGAGTCGGGCATCGCCGGACTGGCCCTGCTGGCCGGCGGCCCCGTGCGGTTGGACCGGCACCACACGCCCTGCGCCTGGCACCTGGACGTCCAGTACGCGGCCGTGGCTCCGCCGGGTGCCGTGGAGGCGATCAGCGACGAGTCGCTCGACCTGCGCTGGTTCCCCTACGCCGAGGTCGCGGACGTGGCCGACGACTCGGTCGTACGCCTGCTGGAGGCGACCCGCGCCCGCCTGTGACCGGTAAGGGGTGACCGCCAAGGCGATCACCCCTTACCGGACAGTGGCGGCCGGGCGGCTCAGCTCCAGACGTTGCCCTGGTTCTGACCGCGGGCGCCGTGCTGCCCCATGCCGTACTGCGCGGCGAGACCCTGCCCGACCTGGGCGTTCTGCGGCGGCAGCAGCTCGCTGGGCTGGACCAGCGCGAAGCCGCTGCCCATGAAGCTCAGCTCCCAGCCCTCGCCGGTGTTCCCGCGGCGCCGCCACACCCCGGAGGAGTGCGTCTGGGCCTGCATCTGCACGCGCAGACCGGTGGACCAGGCCACGATCGCGTCGGCGTCGCAGTTGACGTACTTGTCGGGTGTCACCTGCATGAACAGCGGCGAGCCCGAGGTCATCAGGGCGACCTTCCCGCGGCCCGTGATGTTGAGCTGGTACTTCCCCGAGCCGGAGATGCCGTAGAGGCTGTCCACCGCGATGACCTCGTGGTGCAGGTTCGAGTCCATCGCGAGCACGTAGCTGCTGTCGACGGTGAGGCCGTCCTGGTCGACGTCCACCACGTGGACGCACTGGGCGAGGTTGGAGAAGTAGACCGTGCCCTGCCCGTGGCAGCGCATCAGGTCCAGGCCCTCACCGGTGTGCGCACGCGAGCGCGACTGGCTGTTGCTCTGGTACTCGGCGTCGAACTCGACGAGCCCCTGGTAGGCGACCATCGTGCCCTTGCGGGCGAGCACGTCGTCGTGGCCCGTCAGGGCGACACGGAGCATGTGCTTGTTCTGCAGGCTCCAGGCTTCCTGGGTCTGCTGGTCGTTGTAGGCGAAAATCGGGCTCTGCATGATGTTCTGGCTCCCCCTCAGCCCCGGACCCGGAGGCGGTCGGTGCTGTCCTCGCTGGGCTGGACGACGACGATGCCCTGACCGGAGAAGGCCATCTGGAAGGCCTCGCCGCTGCCGCGGCCGATCAGCGACTGCGCCTTGAAGCTGCGCTTGCCCTTCACCTTGAGGTTCGGGGACCAGGCCACGAGCGCGTCCGGGTCGACGTAGGTCTCGTCCTCGCCGCCGCCGCAGTCGACCACGATCGGCTTGCCCCGGGAGGTGAGCGCGACCCAGCCCTGCCCGGAGATCTTCGTATTCCACAGGCCCTGCCCGGCGAATTTCGCCAGGCCCTTGACGCGCTCCACGCCCCACGTGAGGTGGGCGTCGAAGGCGAGCAGGTTGGTGGCGTTGACGGAGATCCCGTCGCCGTTGAGGTTGATCACGACGACGTTGGCACCGTAGTCGGCGAGGTAGAGCAGCCCGTCGCCGGAGCACTTCATCAGGGGCGCGCCCTCGCCGGTCATCCAGTCCTTGGCGATCTGGCGGACGGCCGGCGGGTTCGGCTCGTACTGGACGAAGCCCTCGTAGGCGGTCATCGAGCCCACGCGCGCGAGGAGGTCGTTTCCGGTCTGCATGGCGACCTTCAGCATGTGGTTGCCGTGGTTCTCCATGCGGGCGCCGGCAGGAGCGGGAGCGTAGCCCGCGAGCGGCTGGTTCATGTCGGGCTCTCCCTCAGATCTCGTACGGCTGGACGACGACGAAGCTGCCGGGCGCGGCCCGGAACTGCAGGTTGACGCTTTCGCCCGTGTCGCCCGCGTAGGAGTTGCGGCGCATCCGCACCTGGCTGGAGACGACCACCTGGGCGGCGGCGGACCAGGCGACCACGGCGTTGCAGTCGGCGAAGGTCGTGGGCGTCACCGGCAGCACCACGGGCACGCCGCGCGTCTTGACGACGATCGTGCCGGTGCCCTGGAACTGCATCGTGAACAGCGCGCCGCCCGGGATGCCGTGGCCCTCGATGCGGCGAACCTCGTACTGGAGGCTCTCGTCGAAGGCCAGGACGTTCTCCGCGGAGACGCAGACGGCGTCGCCCTGGAGCTCGATGGGGTGCAGCATCGCGGAGTTCTCCGCGAGGAACACCTGTCCCTTGCCGGTGCAGCGCATCAGCTGCATCTCCTGGCCGGTGGCGTTGCCCACGACCCGGCCGGCGAATCCGGCGCCCTTGTAGCTGAAGTCGACCTTGCCCTGGTAGAGCACCATGCTGCCCTGGCGGGCGAGGACGGGCTGGCCTTCCGCGCCGAGGTCGACGCGGACCAGCTTCTTGTTCTGCTGGGTCCAGCGCTGGCCGGTCGGGGTCTCCCGGAACTGCTGGAGCGCGGCGGTCACACCGGCGCCCTGCGGCGCGGCCTGGGGCATGCCCTGGGGAGGCTGCTGCCCGTACCCGGGCGGGGGCGCCGGCTGGCCGTAGCCCGCGGGCGGGCCGGGCTGCTGCCCGTAACCGGGAGGGGCGGTCGGCTGGCCGTAGCCGGGCGGCGGGGCCGGGGCCTGGGGGCTTGCGGCTGACCGTAGCCGGGGGCGGCGGGGCGGTCTGGCCGGGGACCTGGCCGTAGAGCGGCTGCTGGCCCGGCTGGCCGTACGGCGCGGGCGCCGGGGCGGGGGCGGCACCGGGGCGCCGCCGGGCGGCGTGTTCATGGGCGCGACGATGGTCTGCGCGGCGTGCACGTCCGGCCCGGGCGCCGGAGCGGGCGCGGGTGGCGGCGGGGCGGCTGGCGGCGGGGCGAAGCCCTGCGGTGCGGGCTGCGGCACGGGAGCCGGGGCGGGGGCCGCGGGAGCGGGGGCGGCGGGCGCGCCGAGGCCGGCTGGCGCCGCGGCCTGGGCGGGCGGGGCGAAGCCCGGGGCGGCACCGGCCTGCGGCTGCGGGGCCTGCTGCGGTGCGGGAGCCTCGTCCTCGGCCACCTCGCCGCCGAAGTTCCTCAGCAGCGCGTCGAGACCGCCGTCGAATCCCTGCCCGACGGCGGCGAAGCGCCACACGTCCTTCAGGTAGAAGTCGCCCAGCATCACGGCGCGCTCGGTGGAGAACTCCGAACCGCTGAACGGGTACCGGGCCACCTCCTCGCCACCCGCGACGATCCGGATGTATCCGGGCCCCACCTGCGACATCTGTCCCGCGCCGTCGATCGTCGCGGTGAAGGAGAGCTTCTGGATCTGCTGCGGGATCCGGTCGAGGGTGACCCGGAAGGACTCGGTGTCACCCGCCTGCGCACCCAGGAGCTGGATGGACTCCTCGGGGGTCTTCGGTTGGTTGAAGAACACGAAGTACCGGTCGTCCGACAACCGCTCGTCGGCGTCGAGACCGAAGCAGCTGATGTCGAAGCTCAGCCCGGGGCCGGAGATCTGCACACCTACGTACAGATCCGTGCCCGAGGTGAGGTCACTGATCCTGGCCTTGTGGCCGCGTTGAAATTCCCTGGCCATGCGTTACGACCGTCCCCCATCCGAATGTGAGTGCGTCGCGACAGGCTAACGGCAAACGCGGACACCGGCGGAAGTCGGTACAGACCCGGTACGAAACCCGTGCGCGACCGTGTCGGACCCCCTTCGGGGCGGCGCGGGCTACTCGCTGCGGGCTCCGGGAACGTGCGGCAGCCGGTCCGCGGCGACCACGCCCTCCAGGTAGCCCCTGGCGCGCTCGGTCCGCGGATACGCCTCCAGGAGCCGCCAGAATTGGGGCCCGTGCCCGGGGACCAGCAGGTGCGCCAGCTCGTGCAGGAGGACGTAGTCGACGACGTACTCGGGCATGCCCTGGAGGCGGTGCGACAGCCGGATGCTTCCCTCGGACGGGGTGCACGAGCCCCAGCGGGTGTTCTGGTTGGTGACCCAGCGGACCGAGGCGGGCCGGGCCCGGCCCTCGAAGTACTGGCCCGACAGGCGCTCGGCGCGCTCGGCCAGCTCGGCGTCGCCGAGGACGCGCTTGCTCTCCTGGGCGGCCAGCTTGTCCAGCATGACGCTCACCCAGCGTTGCTCCTCGGCCTCGGACATCCGGGCGGGGATCAGCACGACCGTGCGGTCACCCTCCCGGTACGCGGACACCGTCCGGCGTCGTCGGGCGCTTCTGCGCACCTCGATCGGGCTCGTCCCCGGGCCGCTCGGCAGTGGATTCGTCGGTGTGCGCGGGGGTGCCCCGGCGCGGTGCAGTGGGTCGGCGGACACGCCACGACGTTACCCGCTGCACACGGGGAAGTCCCGGCTCCGGGACGCATCGGTGCCGATCCACCACTCGTCCTGGGAGACGGGCGGCTGATTCGTACGACGAATACCCACCGCCTGTGGACAACTTTCGACGCCTCTCCGCGCAGCCGGGCATGCTGGCACTCGCCGGCGGATTCGCGACCGACGGCGGGGCCGCACACGGACACCGCGAGACATACGGGGGACCTGGCATGCATCCGATGGTGAAGCCCGCGCTCAGGCGCGGCTGGCGCGACCTGAACACCGTGCAGTTCGGAATGACTCCGGCGCACGCGCTGACCCTGGCACCGGTGGACACGGCGACGGGCAGCTTCCTCGAACTGCTCAACGGCACCCGTGGCCCGGCGCTGCTGCGCGAGGCGGGGCATGGCATGGACCTGCCGGACGGGCACGTCGACCGGGTCGTGGAGCGCCTGGCGCTGGCCGGTCTGCTCGACGACTCCCGGGGCGGCGGGCCGGCCGCCGACGCGCTGCGCGCGAAGAAGGAGGTCCTCGACCGGCTCCGCCCCGATCTGGCCTCGCTGTCCCTGACGACCTCGGAACCGGGCGACGCGATCAGACACCTGGCCGCCCGACGCGCCCTGCGGGTGGGTGTGCGGGGCGCCGGACGAGTGGGCGCGGTGCTGGCCGGCCTGCTGTCGGGCGCGGGCGTCGGCGAGATCGACGTGCGCGACGGCGGACGCGTCGAGCCGTGGGACGTCGCTCCGGGCGGCCTGCCCGCCGAGGCGGTCGGCGACCGCCGGGACGAGACGGCCCGCCGCCTCGTGCGCCGGGCCGCTCCCGACCGGCCTCCCCGCCGGAGCCCGACCGCACCGCCCGAGGGGAGCGCCCCGGGCCTCTCCCTGGTGATCGTCGCCCCGCGCGACGACGTCGCGGTGCACACGCCCGACCCCACCGCCGTGGAATCCCTGATGGCCTCCGGCACTCCCCACCTCTACGCCGGTGTCGTGGAGGGAACCGGTGTCGTCGGCCCTCTGGTCCTGCCCGGCGAGACGGGGTGCGCCGGCTGTCTGCACGCGGAGCGCACGGACCGGGACCCCGCCTTTCCCCGGCTGGTGGCGCAGTGGCGCTCCGGCCGGCAGCACCGGGTACCGCCGCCCTGCGACCTCGCTCTCGCGACGACCGTCGCCGGGTTCGCGGCGGCTCAGGCGCTCGCCTTCCTGGACGGCAGGACGCCCTCCGGCACCGGAGCGCGCTGGGAGGTGTCGCTGCCCGGCCTGCGATGGCAGGTGCGGCCGGTCCGGCCACACCCCTCGTGCCCGTGCGGGGCGGCCCGGAAAGGTAAGCAGGAACACATCCCCGAGGACGGGGGGTGGCGCGCGACAATGGCTGGGCAAGGGCCGTCAGCGGAAGTACGCCAGGAGGCGGAACCGGCGCGGCCGGCTGGGACTTGGAGGGCGCATGTCTGATCTTCCGCGCAAGGCGGTCACCCGGACCGCCAAGCTCGCCGCGCTCCCGCTCGGCTTCGCCGGGCGGGCCACCTGGGGGCTGGGCAAGCGAATCGTCGGCGAGTCCGCGGAGATCGTCGGCCAGCAGCTGCAGCAGCGCACCGCGGAGCAGTTGTTCAAGGTGCTGGGCGAGCTCAAGGGCGGGGCGATGAAGTTCGGGCAGGCCCTGTCCGTCTTCGAGTCGGCACTGCCCGAGGAGGTCGCCGGCCCCTATCGTGCGGCGCTGACCAAGCTGCAGGAGGCGGCACCGCCGATGCCGACCCGCACCGTGCACTCCGTGCTGGCGGAGCGGCTCGGTGAGGACTGGCAGGAGCTGTTCCTGGAGTTCGAGGACAAGCCCGCCGCGGCCGCCTCGATCGGCCAGGTGCACCGGGGGGTGTGGCAGGACGGCCGCGAGGTGGCGGTCAAGGTGCAGTACCCGGGCGCCGGCGAGGCCCTGCTGTCCGACCTGAACCAGCTCAGCCGCTTCGCCCGCCTGCTCGGCCCGCTGGTCCCCGGCATGGACATCAAGCCGCTGATCACGGAGTTGAAGGACCGGGTCTCGGAGGAGCTGGACTACGACCTGGAGGCGCAGGCCCAGCGGACGCATGCCGAGGTCTTCGACGACGACCCGGACATCGTGGTGCCGGACGTCGTCCACCAGTGCGACCAGGTACTGATCACCGAGTGGATCGACGGCATCCCGATGTCGGAGATCATCTCGAACGGCACGCAGGAGCAGCGCGACCGGGCGGGTCAGTTGCTGGCCCACTTCCTGTTCTCCGGTCCCGTGCGCACCGGGCTCCTGCACGCCGACCCGCACCCCGGCAACTTCCGGCTGCTGCCCGGCGGGCCTCTGGGCGAGGACGACTGGCGCCTGGGCGTCCTGGACTTCGGCACGGTCGACCGCCTTCCGGGCGGTCTGCCGGAACCCATCGGCGAGGCCCTGCGCATGACGCTGGACGGCGAGGCGGAGGCCGTCTACGAGATGCTCTGCACGGAGGGCTTCGTCAAGGAGTCGATAGAGCTGGACCCCGACGCCGTTCTCGAGTACCTGCTTCCGATCATCGAGCCGGCCAGGGTCGACGCGTTCACCTTCACCCGCGGCTGGATGCGGAGCCAGGCCGCCCGCATCGGTGACCCCCGCTCCCCCGCGTACCAGCTGGCCAAGCAGCTCAACCTGCCGCCGGCGTATCTCCTGATCCACCGCGTGACCCTGAGCACCATCGGTGTGCTCTGCCAGCTGGGCGCCACGGTCCGGCTGCGCGACGAGTTGGAGGAGTGGCTGGTCGGGTTCGTCGCCGAGAGCGAGGCCGAGGCGGAAGAGGCCGAGGAAGCGGAAGAGGACGTGTACGAGGCGGAGGGGACGGCCGCGGAGGCCTGATCCACCGATCGACTGATCCACCGGAGCCGAACGCGCGGTGGGGGCCGGTCCGTTCGGACGGACCGGCCCCCACGCGCGGAGAGCTTCGTCTCCCGTAGGGAGACCACTGCTTCAGGTGTTTCAGGTGTGTCGGTTACTGCATGACCGCCATGGCCAGCGCACGCCGAGCACGCATCGAGGCGCGCTCCGCCCGGCGCTGCATCCGGCGAGCGGTCGCCAGGCGCAGCGCCCGGCGTTCCTGCTCGGCCTCGTGCAGGCGGTCGTGCATATGCGCACGTGCCAGGGCTTCTGGGATGAGTTGCATTTCACGGGTCCTGTTCTGACGCGAGTCCTTCGCGCCACTGGTGGTGAAGTCTTCAGGCGCGGTGCCTGCGATGTCGTGGGTGGACGGCTTCATCGGGGCCTGCTTCTGGGGGTCGTACGTCAGGGGGCGGTCGATCGTTCCTGCGGTGTTCATGCCGAAACCGGGTTCTTGCGCGGGCGACCGCGGGGCCGCTTCCGGGCGACGACGACACCCTGGACGAACAGCTCGCCACCCCAGACACCCCAGGGCTCACGCCGCTCCTTGGCACCGGCGAGGCAGGCCTCCATCAGCGGGCAGGTGCGGCAGAGGGACTTGGCGTACTCCACGTCCGCCGGGGACTCGGCGAAGAAGACCTCCGGGTCGTAGGAGCGGCAGGGGACGGGTACGCCGAGGTTCTCGATGGCGTCGTCGAGCGCGGTGAGCGCGGTGAGCGGGGTCAAGGTGGAGTCCTCCGTGGAACAGGGCTTGGGGATCGTGTCGGAAGGCGGTACGGACGGGGCGTGCGCTTCGAGTTGCACGGGGTGGTCTTCCTCGTCTGTTCGTTCCGGCCGGTTGACCGGGTGGCGGCTTGGTACCGGGTTCTTTTCTTGTCCCGAGGCTCCTTCGTGCTGTTGCCCCCGTTCGGGGACAAACAGAAGGGCCGCGGATCCCGGGTGGGGTTCCGCGGCCCTGAAGGCGCCGGCCTGATCGGCGATCAGGCTGGATCACTCCAGGGTTCTGGCCCACGGAAGGCCCACATCAGGTGGTGCTGCGTCGTCTGCTTCCGGAATCCGGCACCGGTCGCGGTAAAGGCATAGGCCTGCGCCTGTGCCGCTACTGCTGCTTCCAGTGCCTTGGTCGGTCGCTCATTGCGCTCCCGGACGGGAAGGCCCGCGGGAGCAGCAGCGGCGGCAGCCGGACGCACGGCACGAATGCCGGACAGACCGGTGTCCGAGTGAGAAGCGCCGAGCGTGCACAGGGAGACGGCCGAGCGATCGGTCATTTTGGCGGTGGAGCTGACGACGAAGCTGCTGTTGATGCTGATCACTGGGCTCGCCTCCTCTCGGCGTCTCGGGGGACTGGGACGAACCAGTCCGCGGATATGCAAGTACAACACGGATTCAGGGCCTCCGGGAAGGCCGCTGTTCCCGTGACCAAGAACCTATGGGGATTCCCGGGGCATGCGCAAACTATTTTTTCGACGAGTTTGTATCAGTCGTCCTCGTCAAGCCCCACACCTTCCTGGCCTGCGCAGATGGCCAGCACGTCGGTCCCGTAGCGATTGAGCTTGCGCATCCCGACCCCCGGGATCCTGGCCAGCTCCCGCTCGTCCTCCGGGACGGACTCGGCGATCGCCATCAGCGTCTTGTCGGTGAAGACGCAGAACGCGGGCTGTCCGCTGCGCCCCGCCTGCACCGCCCGCCACTCGCGCAGCCGCTCGTAGACGCCCTCGTCCATGTCCGACGGGCACCCCTCGCAGCGCATCAGCTTCATCTCGCCGGCGTCGGTGAGCGTGCGCCCGCAGACCCGGCAGCGGGCCGGCGTCCGCTGGGTCCGTCTCGGCGCGGCAGCCGCGCCACCACCACCGCCGCCGCCTCGGAACCCGCGCTCCACACCTCCGGCACCCCCCGCGGTCGCCTGCCCGCCCGCCGTGCCCGAACCGGGCCGCAGCCCCTTCAGAAAGCGGCTGGGCCTGCGGTTCGGCCGGCCCCCGGGCGACCGGGCCAGTGCCCAGGACAGGTGCAGGCGTTCACGGGCGCGGGTGACACCGACGTAGAGAAGGCGGCGTTCCTCCTCGATCTGCTCGTCGGTCTTTGCGTAGGTGATCGGCATCATGCCCTCGGCGACGCCGACCAGGAACACGACGTCCCACTCCAGGCCCTTGGCCGAGTGCAGGGAGGCGAGGGTGACGCCCTGCACCGTCGGGGCGTGCTGGGCGCCCGCGCGCTCGTCGAGTTCCACGACGAGGTCGCTCAGCGTGGCTCCCGCTCTGGCCGCGGCGAAGTCCTGGGCCAGTCCCACCAGGGCGGCCAGCGACTCCCACCGCTCCCGGACGGCACCCGACCCGGCCGGGGGCTCGGTCGTCCAGCCCTCCCCGGACAGCACCGCGCGCACCTGCGAGGGCAGGTCGACGGCGTCGTCGAGGAGGGAGTCGTTGCCGCCGAAGCGGGCGGCGGCCCGCAGGGCACTGCCGGCCTTGCGCACCTCGGGCCGGTCGAAGAAGCGCTCCGCGCCCCGCAACTGGTACGGGACCCCGGCGTCGGCGAGTGCCTGCTCATAGGTCTCCGACTGGGAGTTGGTCCGGAACAGGACCGCGATCTCGGCGGCCGGAACGCCCGAGTCGATGAGCTCGCGGATGCGGCGGGCGGCTCCCTCGGCCTCGGCCGGCTCGTCGGAGTACTCGGCGTAGCCGGGCTCGGGGCCCGCGGGCCGCTGGGAGACCAGCTCCAGGCGGTGATCGGCGGCCCGGCCCCGGGCCTGGGCGAGCAGGCCGTTGGCGAGGTGGACGACCTGGGGGGTGGAACGGTAGTCGCGGACCAGCTTGACGACGGTGGCGCCGGGGTGGCGGCCGCGGAAGTCGAGCAGATGGTCGGGGGTTGCTCCCGTGAACGAATAGATCGTCTGGCTGGCGTCGCCGACCACGCACAGGTCGTCGCGGTCCCCGAGCCACAGCTCCAGCAGACGCTGCTGGAGGGGGCTGACGTCCTGGTACTCGTCGACCACGAAGTGCTGGTACTGGGCGCGGACCTGCTCGGCGACATCGTGCCGGTCCTGGAGGACGGCCACCGTCAGCAGCAGCACGTCCTCGAAGTCGATGACGGAGCGCGCGCGCTTGAGGTCCTCGTAGGCGGCGTACAGCTGCGCGATCTCCGCCGGGTCGCGGGGCGCCTCACGGCCGGCCTTGGCAGCCGCCGGGGCGTAGTCGGCGGGCACCGTCTGGGTCACCTTGGACCACTCGATCTCCGCGGTGACGTCGCGCAGCTCGCCCCGGTCGAGGCGGATGCGGCAGGCGGCGGCCGCGTCGGCGACGAGCTGGATCTTGCGGTCGACGAGCCTGGGCAGGGAACCGCCGATCGCTTTCGGCCAGAAGTACTGGAGCTGCCGCAGCGCCGCCGAGTGGAAGGTGCGGGCCTGCACACCGGCGGCGCCGAGCTGGCGCAGCCGACCGCGCATCTCGCCGGCCGCACGGTTGGTGAAGGTGACGGCGAGCACACTGGAGGGCTGGAGGATCCCGGCGCGCACCCCGTAGGCGATGCGATGGGTGATCGCGCGGGTCTTGCCCGTGCCGGCTCCCGCCAGCACGCACACCGGCCCGCGCAGGGCGGTCGCCACCTCGCGCTGCTCGGGGTCGAGCCCTTCGAGCACCGCGTCGGCCGAGTCCGGTACCTGCGGGAAGAGGGTGGAGTGCGTTGCTGCTGTCACACCGCCATGCTGCCAGGTCTCGCGGGACGGGTGCGTCGGTTGTCCACAGGCACGGACCGACAGTCGTACCAATGCGACAGGCATCACGCGGTGGGAGTGCGCGACGGGAATGGTCGTGCCGCCGCGGACGTTCACTTCGTGCGACCTCATCCCCGAGCCGCCGCTTTCCGAGTCGCCTAAGGAGCACGAGAGACATGTCGGGCACTGTGACGATGTACAGCACCACCTGGTGCGGCTACTGCCGTCGGCTGAAGAGCCAGATGGACCGCGAGGGCATCGCGTACACCGAGGTCAACATCGAGCAGGACCCGGAGTCGGCCGCGTTCGTGGAGAAGGCGAATGGCGGAAACCAGACGGTGCCCACCGTGCTCTTCCCCGACGGCTCCACTCTGACGAACCCGTCGCTGGCGCAGGTGAAGCAGAAGATCGGCGCGTAGCCGGCCGGCCGGACAGCACGACGAGAGGGGAGGCCCTCCCCCGACGGGGGAGGGCCTCCCCTCTCGTGGCGTCTACGGCGCCCGGGCTCAGAAGGCGTTGCGCGTCGGCAGTGGCCTGCCGTACCAGAGCTCGATGAGACGGGCCGCGATCGAGATGCCGTAGGGCGGCAGGACCTCGCCGGACTCGAAGGCGGCGCCCAGCTCCTCGCGGGAGAACCAGCGGGCCTCGTGGATCTCGTCGCCGTCCACGTTGATCTCGGTCGAGGTGGCGTGGGCCATGAAGCCGAGCATCAGGCTGGACGGGAAGGGCCACGGCTGGCTCGCGACGTACTCGACCGGGCCGACGGTGACGCCGACCTCCTCCTGGACCTCGCGGCGCACCGACTGCTCGATGGACTCGCCGGGCTCCACGAAACCGGCGAGGGTCGAGAAGCGGCCCTCGGGCCAGTGCACCTGGCGGCCGAGCAGGATGCGGTCCTCGCCGTCCGTGACCGCCATGATCACCGCGGGGTCGGTGCGCGGGTAGTGCTCGGCGCCGCAGGCGGGGCAACGGCGGATGTGGCCGGCCGCGGCGATGACGGTGCGTTCTCCACAGCGGGAGCAGAACCGGTGCAGACGCTGCCAGTTCTCCAGGGCGACCGCGTGGGCCATCAGCCCGGCGTCGCGGGGGGACAGGAGCAGGCCGGCCTCGCGCAGGCCGGCGGGGCGCGCGGACTGGTCCATGCGGCCGGGCAGGGAGTCCTTCTGGAGGGCGAAGTAGCTGGTCCCGTCCTCGTCGGTGCCCAGGAAGTAGCGGTGGGCCTCGGTGAGCGGGGCCTCGAAGGAGGGGGTCATGACGAGTTCGGTGGCCCCGTCGGGCGTCTCGTCGATGAGGACCTGGCCGCCGGAGACCACGAAGCAGCGCGTCGAGGGGTGACTCCACGCCGCCGCGAGCCAGGCCTCGTCGAGGCGGTGGTGGGCGGCGCGGTCGATGCCGCTGGGGGCGGTGAGCGAGATGGGACGGTCGGCGGTGTGGTCGGTCCAGGTGGTCACGGGTGCTTCCAACTCCCCCGGTGAGCGGTTCGGTTCGGCAGGCGGTTTCGGCGGTTCGTACGGCGGGTGGTGACCGGGTCCGGGTGGGCTCGGCGGGTGCGGGGCGGCGTTTCCAGTGTGCCGCGCGCCGTGCCGGTCGGGTCCCGGACCGGGCACGGCGCTCAGGGCGCGTGACGCCAGTGCTCCCCCAGGTCGCCCCAGAGGTGGGCGGAGGTTTCGACGCCCTTGAGCAGGAGGTCCAGTTCCACCTTCTCGTCGGGGGCGTGCCAGCCGTCGGACGGGACCGAGATGCCCAGGAAGAGCACCGGGGTGCCGAGCACCTCCTGGAGGTCGGCGGCCGGGCCGGAGCCGCCCTCGCGGGTGAAGCGGACCGGTTTGTCGAAGGCCCGTCCCATCGCGCGGACGACCGACCGCAGCGCCGGGTGGTCCAGCGGCGTCAGGCACGGGCGGGTGGCGGAGCCGAAGACGACCTCGCAGCGGATGCCCGCGGGTACCTGCTCGTCGGCCCAGGCGCGGACGGCCTTCTCCACCTGATCGGGGTCCTGGCCCGCAACGAGGCGGAAGGAGAGCTTCACCATGGCGGACGACGGGATGATCGTCTTGCTTCCGGGGCCCTGGTAGCCGCCGCCGATGCCGTTGACCTCGGCGGTGGGGCGGGCCCAGATGCGCTCCAGGGTGGTGTGTCCGGCCTCGCCGTGGGCGGCGTACGACTTGGCCGTGCGCAGCCACTGCCGCTCGTCGAAGGGCAGCTCGGCGAAGAGCTCGCGCTCGCGGTCGGTGAGCTCGGCCACTCCGTCGTAGAAGCCGGGTATCGCCACGCGCGCGTGCTCGTCGTGCAGGGCGGCGACGAGGCGCGCGACGGCGGTGGCCGGGTTGGGGACCGCGCCGCCGAAGGAGCCCGAGTGGATGTCCTGGTCGGGGCCGTGCAGCCGGATCTCGCACTCGGCGAGGCCCCGCATGCCGGTGCAGACGGTGGGGGTGTCCTCGGACCACATGCCCGTGTCGGAGACGACGACCGCGTCGGCGGTGAGCCGCTCGGCGTGCTCCTCGACGAGGGCACGGAAGTGCGGGGAGCCGGATTCCTCCTCGCCCTCGATCAGCAGTTTGAGGTTCACGGCGGGAGTCGTACGGCCGGTGGCGGCGAGGTGGGCGCGGACGCCGAGTGTGTGGAAGAACACCTGCCCCTTGTCGTCGGCCGCCCCGCGCGCGTAGAGGCGGTTCTCGCGGACGACGGGGTCGAAGGGCTCGCTGGTCCAGCCGTCCTCGCGGGCGGCGGGCTGTACGTCGTGGTGGCCGTAGACGAGGACCGTCGGTGCCTGCGGGTCCCCGGAAGCCCACTCGGCGAACACCGCGGGGGCGCCCCGGGTCGGCCAGACCTCGGCGGTCGGGAAGCCGGTCTCCTTCAGCTTGGCGGCGAGCCAGTCGGCGCTGCGGCGCACATCGGTCGCGTGGTCGGGCTGGGCCGACACGGACGGGATACGCAGCCATTCGGCGAGGTCGTCGAGGAAGGCGGCGCGGTGCTGCTCGATGTACGTGCGGACAGCGCTGACAGCATTGTCAACGGGGTGGCTCATGCTTACGAGCCTATCGGCCCGCGCGGACACCCCGGTCGTGCGGTTCGTCACCGACCGGCTCGGCCAGCAGCAGCTTCTCGAGCGCCGCGCGGTCCGGCAGCCCCTCGGGCCGTACGACCTCTCCGGTGCGCACGTACAGGAAGGCGGCCGTCACCGAGGCGGGCGGCACGCCCTGCTGCTCGGCCCAGGCGAGGCGGTAGAGCGCGAGCTGGAGCGGGTCGGCGGTGGCGGCGCGGTTGGTCTTCCAGTCGACGATCTCGTACGTAGCGGTGTCGCCGTCGCCCTCCTTGTAGACGGCGTCGATGCGGCCGCGTACGACCCGCCCGGCGAGCGAGAGCTGGAACGGCGCCTCGACACGGAACGGGGTGCGGCGGGCGTACTCGGTGCGCTCGAAGGCGTCCTTCAGGAACTCCAGGTCGTGGTCGTCGGCGATCTCGGCGTCGCCGCCGGGCAGCTCCTCCGGTTCGAGCAACGGCAGGGTCAGCGGTTCGAACCGGGCCTCCACCCAGGCGTGGAACCGGGTGCCGCGGCGGGCGGCGGGCTGGGGCGGGCGGGGCATGGGCCGGGCCAGCTCCTGGGCGAACCCGTCCGGGTCGGCGGCCAGGCTCAGCAGCTGGGAGGCGGTCAGCGACGCCGGAAGGGGCACTTCGGTGACGCTCTCGCGGGCGCGCAGGAGCTCTCCGGTGAGCGCGTCGAGGTCGCGGTCCCAGGAGGCGACGGTGCGGGCCTCCTCCGGTGTGAGGCGAGCGGGAGCGGGGACGGGCGCGGTGCCCGGGGGCTGTTCGGGGGGCGGTGCCTGGTGCGGGACGGTGGGGCCGGCCTGCGGGGCGGCAGGGCTCTGCGGTGCGTTGGGGGCCTCCCGCGCGGCCTCGGGGCGGTCCGTGGTCCAGCTGTCCCAGTCGGCGGGGTCCCCGGCCCAGCCGGGCTCCGCTTCCTCCGGGAGACCCTCGTCGTCCTCCGGGGGCGGCGGCCAGTCCGGGTCCTCGTAGGCGGCTGGGACGGAGGGGAGACCGCCTTCCTGGGCGGCGAGTCCGTCCAGGTGGGCGAGGACCGTCTCGGCGGCGGCCCGGCGCCGCGCGAGTGCCGCGTCGTCCAGGGGCAGGGGCCAGACCTCGTCGGCGGTCGCCCGGTGCAGGGCGGGGTTCTCCTCGTCCTCCGCCGGTTCGTCCGCCCAGACCTCGATCTCGCCGTGTCCGGCCGCGCAGTGCTCGTACAGGGCCGTCAGGAAGTCGGACGGACCGCGGGGCTTCTTCTGGCTGGGCCCCCACCAGTGGCCGGAGCCGAGGAGCAGGGAGCGGGGGCGCGTGAAGGTGACGTAGCCGAGGCGGAGCTCCTCGGTGTGCTGGTGGTCCTTCATGGCCTCGTGGAAGGCCTTCAGACCGCGGGAGTCCCAGGAGGCGACGTCGGGCAGGGTCTCCGCGTCGCCGCGCAGGCCGTGCGGCAGCACCTTGCCCTGGGCGGTCCACTTCTCCCGGCCCTGACCGCTGGGGAAGGTGCCGGTGACGAGACCGGGCACGGCGACGACGTCCCACTCGAGGCCCTTGGACTTGTGCGCGGTCAGTACCTTGACGGTGTTCTCCCCGCCGGGCAGCGCGTTGTCCAGGCCCTTCTCGTACTGCGCGGCGGTGCGCAGGAAGCCCAGGAAGGCGAGCAGGGTGGCCTCGCCGTCGCCCGCGGCGAAGGACGCGGCGACGTCGAGGAAGTTCGACAGGGTCTCGCGGCGGCGGGCCGCCAGCGCGTGCGGGGACGCCGACAGCTCGACCTCCAGGCCGGTGACGGCGAGGACGCGGTGCAGGACGTCCATGAGCGGGTCGGACAGGGCTCGGCGCAGCTCGCGCAGTTCGGTGGCGAGCCGGGCGAACCGCACGCGCGCGTCGGCCGAGAAGGGCAGCCCGTCGTCGTCGCCGGTACCGTCCAGCGGCGTCTCCAGGAAGGTGTCGAGGGCGTCCGCGAGCGATATCACCTCGGACGGGTCGACCCCCTCGACGGCCTCGGCGAGCCTCCGGTCGGGGTCGTCGCCGCCCTCCACGCGCGCGTGGCTCACCAGCAGCCGGGCGCGGCGTCCCAGGAGGGCGAGGTCGCGCGGGCCGATGCGCCAGCGCGGGCCGGAGAGCAGCCGGACCAGGGAGGCGTTGGCACCCGGGTCCTGGAGGACTTCGCAGACGGCGACCAGGTCGGCCACCTCGGGCAGGTGCAGCAGCCCGGACAGGCCGACGACCTCCACGGGGACGTCACGGGCCACCAGCGCGCCCTGGATCTCCGCGAAGTCGGTCGCCGTGCGGCACAGGACGGCGATCTCACCGGGCGCCTTGCCGGTGCGCACGAGGTGGGCGACGGAGTCGGCGGTCCAGTCGATCTCCTCGGCGTGGGTGCGCAGCAGGGCGCAGCGGACCATGCCGTCGCGTTCGGCGCCCGGGGCGGGTCGCAGGGCCTCCACGCCCGCGTGCATGGCGCGCAGGGGCTCGGCGAGGCCGTTGGCGAGGTCGAGGAGGCGGCCGCCGCTGCGGCGGTTCTCGCTGAGCGCCTGGCGGGCCGCGGGCCGTCCGTCGGCGTGGGCGAAGTGTTCGGGGAAGTCGTCCAGGTTGGCGACGGAGGCGCCGCGCCAGCCGTAGATCGCCTGGCAGGGGTCGCCCACGGCGGTCACGGGATGGCCGGTGCCGCCGCCGAACAGGCCCGCCAGGAGGATGCGCTGGGCCACGGAGGTGTCCTGGTACTCGTCCAGCAGCACGACCCGGTAGTCGTCGCGCAGGACGCGGCCCACCTCGGGGAGTCCGGCGAGTTGCGCGGACAGGGCGATCTGGTCGCCGAAGTCGAGCAGGTCCTGCCGGCGTTTGGCGGCCCGGTAGCGGATCACCAGGTCGGCCAGTTCGCGGCGGGCGGCGGCGGCCTCGGGGACCTTGCGCAGGTCGGCGTTGCTGAGCCGGACGCCGTCCAGGGTGTCCAGGAGGCCGGCGTCCCAGGCGCGCAGGTCTTCGGGGCGCACGAGGTGCTCGGCCAGTTCGCCGTCGAGGGCGAGGAGGTCGCTGACCAGGTCGGCGAAGGACCGGGTGAGCGCCGGGTAGGGCCCGGGGGCCTCGCGCAGGACCCTCGCGGCGAGCTGGTAGCGGGTGGCGTCGGCGAGCAGGCGGGAGGTCGGCTCCAGTCCGAGGCGTAGACCGTGGTCGGTCAGGAGACGGCCCGCGAAGGCGTGGTACGTCGAGATCGCGGGCTCGCCCGGCGGGTGGTCCGGGTCGATCACGTCCGGGTCGGTCACGCCCGCTCGGATCAGGGCCGTGCGCACGCGTTCGGCTAGTTCACCGGCCGCCTTGTTGGTGAAGGTGAGCCCGAGGACCTGCTCCGGGGCGACCTGGCCGGTGCCGACCAGCCACACCACGCGTGCCGCCATCACCGTCGTCTTGCCGGACCCGGCTCCGGCCACGATCACCTGCGGCGCGGGCGGCGCGACGATGCAGGCCGTCTGCTCGGGGGTGAAGGGGATGCCGAGGAGCTCCTTGAGCTGTTCGGGATCGGTGATGTGGGCGGGCACGTCAGAGAGGCTAGCGGCGGCCACTGACAGCGGGTGCCGGATCTCCTCCCGGGTCGGAGGGAAGCGCAGGTCAGCCCGCGTGGTGCGACGTGTCACACCGGCCGCTCGGCGCGGCGGCTCAGGCCGGCCGGGGGCGGCCAGGGCGGCTGGGGCGGCCGGGGCGGCTCCGGTCCACCCCCACGCCCGCCTGGCGGCACCCGTCGCTCACTCCACGACGTGCCGCCCCTCGGGGCGAGCGCTGCACGACGCGCGGAACGAGCAGTGGGTGCAGTGCTGGCCCGCGGTCGGGGTGAACCGTTCGTCCAGGACCTTGCCGGCGGCCGTGGCCAGCAGGTCACCGACCCACTCGCCCTCCGGCCCCTCCTGCGTCCCCTGTGCCTGCACCTTGGGCAGGGTCTCGCCGCCGTCCCGCTTGGGCGCGCCCTGGCGCAGGTGGACGAGCTCGGCGCCGCCCGGTTGCGGGCGCACGCCGTCGAAGGCCTCGTCGACGGCGCCCTCGCGGACGGCGAGCTGGTACACGGCGAGCTGGGGGTGGTGGGCCACCTCCGAGGAGGTGGGCGCCTGCTTGCCGGTCTTGAAGTCCACGACGTAGGCGCGGCCGTCGCCGTCGGCCTCCACGCGGTCCATCTGGCCCCGGATGCGCACCTCGTAGTCGCCCGCTTCCAGGGTCACGTCGAAGTCGTGCTCGCTCGCCACCGGGGTGCGTCCGGCGCGGTCCATGACGTGCCACTTCAGGAAGCGTTCCAGCGCCACGCGCGCGTTGGCCTTCTCCTGGGCCGACTTCCACGGCGCGTCGAAGGCGAGCGCGTTCCACACGGAGTCCAGACGCTCCATGAGGACGGCGAGGTCGGCCGGGGTGTGTCCGGAGGCCACCTCGTCGGCGAGCACGTGCACCACGTTGCCGAAGCCCTGGGCGGTCGTCGCGGGCGTGTCGGCCTTCACCTCACGGCCCAGGAACCACTGCAGGGCGCAGGTGTTGGCGAGTTGGTCCAGGGCACTGCCGGAGAGCGTGACGGGCTGGTCGCGGTCGCGCAGCGGCACCTTGCTCTCGGTCGGGTCCCACATGCCCCACCAGCGGTAGGGGTGGGCGGACGGCACCAGGGGACGGCCGTGCTCGTCGGTCAGGGCGGCGAGGCGGGCCAGACGGCGCGCGGCTGCCTCTCTCAGCGGCTCGGAGACGCGGGGGTCGACGGTGGTGGCGCGCAGTTCCGCGACGAGCGCCGCGACGGCGAGGGGGCGGCGCGGACGGCCCGTGACATCGGCGGGTTCGACACCGAGTTCGGTCAGGAAGCGGGACGGCTTGTCCCCGTCGTCGGCCGGTGCCTTCACCGCGGTCACGACGAGCCGTTCACGCGCGCGCGTGGCGGCCACGTAGAACAGGCGGCGCTCCTCGGCGAGCAGGGCTCCGGGGCTGAGGGGTTCGGCGAGTCCGTCGCGGCCGATCCGGTCGGCCTCCAGGAGGGAGCCGCGGCGGCGCAGGTCCGGCCACAGGCCCTCCTGGACGCCGGCCACGACGACGAGCCGCCACTCCAGGCCCTTGGAGCGGTGCGCGGTCATCAGGCGGACGGCGTCGGGGCGTACCGCGCGCCGCGCGAGCGTGTCGGCCGCGATGTCCTCGGCGTCGATCTCCTCCAGGAAGTTCAGGGCGCCCCGGCCACCGGTGCGCTCCTCCGCGCGGGCGGCGGTCGCGAACAGGGCGCACACGGCGTCCAGGTCGCGGTCGGCGTTCCGCCCGGCGGCGCCGCCGCGCCGGGCGGAGCGTTCCAGGCGGGTGGGCCAGGGGGTGCCGTTCCACAGGTCCCACAGCGCCTCCTCGGCGCTGCCGCCTCCCGCCAGGCGCTCACGGGCCTTGCGGAGGAGCGCGCCGAGCCGCTGGGCGCCGCGCGCGTACGCGGGGTCGTGCACGGCGAGCCGCTCCGGCTCGGCCAGCGCCCGGGCGAGCAGTTCGTCCGAGGGCGGCGGCAGCGGGTTGCCCGCGGCGCGCTGCTCGTCGCGCAGGGCGCGGCCGAGGCGGCGCAGGTCGGCGGCGTCCATCCCGGCGAGGGGCGAGGTGAGCAGGGTGAGAGCGGTCTCGGTGGACAGCCAGCACGGCTCGTCCGCGCGGTGCCCGCGTTCACCGCGCGGGGGCTTCGTCGCCGCGTCTCCGCCCTCGTCCTCGTACGCGTCGGCGTCGGCGTCGGGACCGATCTCGGGATCAGCGTCGGGATCGTCACCGGCGTCGGCGTCAGCGTCGGCGTCGGTGCGCGGACCAGCGTCGGCCTCGGACCCGACCGCCCCTGGCCCCTCACCCGCCCAGGCCCCCGTGTCGGCCTCCGCCTCCGCCACGGCTCGCAGCGCCATCAGCAGGGGCGCCACCGCGGGCTCGTGGCGCAGGGGGAGGTCGTCGCCGTCGATGTCCAGGGGGACGCCGGCCGCGGTGAGGGCACGGCGGAGCGTCGGGATGGTGCGCGAGCCGGCGCGTACCAGGACGGCCATGTCGCGCCACGGAACGCCGTCCTCCAGGTGCGCCCGGCGCAGGATGTCGGCGATGTTGTCCAGTTCGGTGCCGGAGGTCGGATACGTGTACGCCTCGACCCGCCCGCCGTCCCGCACCGGAGTCAGTTCACGGTGGGCACGCACCTTGTCGGCGGGGAGGCGGGTCAGCGGCATGCGCTGGGTCAGCAGCCTGGTGGCGGCCAGCAGGCCGGAGCCGGACCGGCGGGCGGTCCGCAGTACCCCGACCGGCGCCGGACGACCGTCCGCGCGCGGGAAGGCGGTCGGGAAGTCCAGGATGCCGTTCACGTCCGCGCCCCGGAAGGCGTAGATCGACTGGTCGGGATCGCCGAAGGCGACGAGGGTGCGCCCACCGTCCGCCAGCGCGTGCAGCAGCCGTACCTGGGCGGGGTCGGTGTCCTGGTACTCGTCCACGTACACCGCGTCGTACTGGGCGGTCAGGTGTGCGGCGACCTCGGGACGGCGGGCGAGGAGCACCGCGCGGTGGACGAGTTCGGCGTAGTCGAGCACGCCCTGGAGGTCCAGCACGTCGAGGTACTCGGCGAGGAAGACGGCGGCGGCGCGCCAGTCGGGGCGGCCGATGCGGCGGGCGAAGGCCGCGAGCGCGTCCGGGCCGAGTCCCAGTTCGCGGCTGCGGGCGAGCACCGCGCGGACCTCGTCGGCGAAGCCGCGGGTGGTCAGGCAGGCCCGCAGCTCGTCGGGCCAGCGCACATGGGCGAGCCCGAGCCGCTCCAGGTCCACCTGCCCGGCGAGCAGCTCGCGCACCGTCACGTCCTGCTCCGGGCCGGACAGCAGGCGCAGCGGCTCCACGAACAGCTCGCTGTCCTGGTGGGCGCGGACCAGGGCGTAGCCGAACGAGTGAAAGGTCGTCGCCCTGGGCGCCCGCGCGGCGCCGATGCGCAGCGCCATCCGGTCGCGCAGCTCGACGGCCGCCTTGCGGCTGAAGGTGAGCACCAGGATGCGCTCGGGGTCACCGCCCCTGGCGATCCGGTCCGCCACCGATTCGACCAGGGTGGTGGTCTTCCCGGTGCCCGGCCCCGCCAGGACGAGCAGCGGTCCGGACCGGTGGTCAACCACGGCGCGCTGTGCGGCGTCCAGACGAGGGGGGTCCGTGCGAGCCGGCGGGGTACGCACCAGTCGGTAAGCGCCACGGCTCCCCCGTCGCACCTGGGGGTGCGACGGGTGTCCGGTGGAGGAAGAGGAGCTCACGTGGTTCGCCGGTCCTGGTGGGTGTGCTGGTGGGCCGTCCGCGCCGTGGGCGGGGCGGTGGCCACGGGATGAGGGGCACGCGTGCGGCCGACGCTACGCCGGGGAACGAGGCGGAAGCGGTGCTTCCTCTTCTTCCCTCGGGTCACTCGCGGCACGAGCGCCCCCTGTCCCACGAACGTACGTCATGCCACGGACATGCCCGAAGTGCGTGGTTTACCTCATACGGATCACCCGTCGCACATCGGCCGGTCACATGGCGGAAGCTGTCAGGTGTGACCCTGTGCGCGTCCGCCGTGCCCCTGTGGGCGTCCGTCGCCGTCCCACCGCGCCCGCTTCAGGTCGAGCCGCGGCAGGTGCCCCGCTGCGGCCCTGCTCGCCTCCTTCAGGGGCGTGCCCTCCTCCCGGTAGCGGTCGAGCGCCTCCAGTTCGCGCCCCGCGAGCAGGACCCCGTCCGCGCGGACGACACGCCACCAGGGAACGCCTCCCCCGTAGAGGGACATCACCCGGCCGACCTGGCGGGGTCCCCCCTCCTCCAAGTACTCGGCGACGTCTCCGTAGGTCATGACGCGGCCCGGCGGGATCAGTTCGGTCATGTCGAGGACCCGCTCGGCGTACTCGGGCAGCGCATCCGCGTTCTCCGGCCGGACGCCGTCCGGAAGGCTCTGCTCGCTCATCCGCCCCATCCTGCCGCACCCGGCCGACAACGCGGCGCACTCCCGAGAGCCCACGTCCCTCGCCCACAGGCGGCGCTTCGGGCAGACTGTGCGGCCCGCACGGGCACCCTGATGCCTGCCGAGGCCGACGCGGCATGCCACCATCGTGCGGGCGGTGACCAGTGATACGAGAGCAAGAAGAGGCGATGAAGCAGCAGGGTGTGCACCCCGAGGACGCCGAGGGCACCTCTGACGCTTCGTCGCGCCCGGACACCGCGGACGCGGGCGACGGGGCGGCCGGCGAGCGCGCGGCCGAGGGCCCGTCGGCGACGGCCGCCGACCCCGACGACGTGGCGCACATCGACGAGGTCGAGGGCGACGAACCACTGCTCCCCGCGCGCGTGCACCGACCCTCCGACCTGGTGCGCCTCCTGGTGGGCGTACTCGCCGTCGCCGTACTCCTCGCCATCGCGGCCTTCGCGCACGGCACCACGTCCGGTCTCGAACAGGACATCAACAAGGGCACCGGGCAGGCCCCCGACCTGCTCATCAAGATCGCCGGGCTGGCCTCCAGCATCGCGATCCTCCTGGTGCCCGTCGCGTTCGCGATCGAGCGGCTGATCAAGCGGGACGGCCTGCGGATCGCCGACGGCGTACTGGCGGCGGTCCTCGCGCACGGAGTGACCCTCGCCACCGACCTGTGGGTCGCCAAGGCCGCTCCCGGCTCCATCCAGGAGGCGCTCACCCAGCCGTCCCCGGGTGACATCCACGCGCTGACCGACCCCGTGCACGGCTACCTCGCTCCGGTCATCGCGTACATGACGGCCGTCGGCATGTCCCGCAGACCCCGCTGGCGCGCGGTGCTGTGGATCGTGCTGCTCCTCGACGCCTTCTCGATGCTCGTCACGGGCTACACGACGCCGTTCTCGATCATCCTGACCGTCCTCATCGGCTGGACCGTCGCCTACGGCACCCTCTACGCCGTCGGCTCCCCCAACGTGCGCCCCACCGGCCGGACGCTGATGGCGGGCCTGCGGCACGTCGGCTTCCGGCCGGTGACCGCCGCCCGGCAGGAAGCGCCGTCCGACAACGTCGAGACGGGTGACCGCGGACGCCGCTATTTCGTCACGCTGGAGGACGGCCGGCCGCTCGACGTGACGGTGGTGGACCGCGAGCAGCAGGCGCAGGGCTTCTTCTACCGCGCGTGGCGCAATCTGACGTTGCGCGGCTTCGCCACCCGCAGCAGCCTCCCTTCGCTGCGGCAGGCGCTGGAGCAGGAGGCGCTGCTCGCCTACGCGGCCATCGCGGCCGGCGCCAACGCGCCCAAGCTGATCGCGACGTCGGAGCTGGGTCCCGACGCCGTGATGCTCGTCTACGAGCACACCGGCGGGCGCTCCCTGGACTCGCTGGCGGACGAGGAGATCACCGACGACCTGCTGCGCGGGACCTGGGAGCAGGTACGGGCCCTGCAGTCCCGGCGCATCGCGCACCGCAGGCTGGTGGGCGACGCGATCCTGGTGGATCGTTCCGGCACGGTGATCCTCACCGACCTGCGCATCGGTGAGATCGCCGCCGGCGACCTGCTGCTGCGCATGGACATCTCCCAGCTCCTGGTGACGCTCGGCCTGCGGGTCGGTGCCGAACGCGCGGTCGCGTCGGCGGTGGCGGTCCTCGGTCCCGACACGGTGGCGGACTGCCTGCCCATGCTCCAGCCCATCGCGCTCAGCCGTTCCACCCGCGCGACCCTGCGCAGGCTGGCGCGGGAGCGGGCCCAGCGCGAGCGCGAGGCGGTGCTGGAGTCGTCCCGGCAGGCCAAGCTGGCCCGCGCGGAGGCGGCCGGTCACGACGCCACGAGCCACCCGGCGGAGCAGACCGACAAGGCCACTCAGACCGACAAAGCGGACAAAAAGGCCGTACGTGCCGAGCAGCGGGCCGAGAAGCGGGCCGTGGACGAGGCCATCGAGGAGGCTCGCGAGGAGGACCTGCTCACCCAGATCCGCCACGCGGTGCTGCGCATCAGGCCGCAGGCCCCCGTCGAGCCGGCCCGGCTGGAACGGGTACGGCCGCGCACGCTGATCAGCTTCATCGCCGGCGCGATCGGCGCCTACTTCCTGCTCACCCAGCTCACCCACATCGAGTTCGGCCCGCTGATCTCGAACGCCCAGTGGGGGTGGGTGGCCGCGGCCGTACTGTTCTCGGCGGCGAGCTATGTCGCGGCGGCGATGTCCCTGCTGGGTTTCGTGCCCGAGCGGGTGCCGTTCCTGCGGACCGTGGCCGCGCAGGTCGCCGGCTCGTTCGTGAAGATCGTCGCCCCCGCAGCCGTCGGCGGCGTCGCCCTGAACACCCGCTTCCTGCAACGCGCGGGCGTGCGCCCCGGGCTCGCGGTGGCGAGTGTCGGCGCGTCCCAGCTGTTCGGGCTCGGCTGCCACATCCTGATGCTGCTGTCCTTCGGCTATCTGACGGGCACCGAGAAGACACCGTCGCTGTCGCCGTCCCGGACCGTCATCGCGGGTCTGCTGACGGTGGCGGTGCTGGTGCTCGTGGTGACGTCGGTGCCGTTCCTGCGCAAATTCGTCGTCACGCGCGTGCGGTCGCTCTTCGCCGGGGTCGTGCCGCGCATGCTGGACGTGCTGCAGCGGCCGCAGAAGCTGATCACCGGCATCGGTGGCATGCTGCTGCTCACCGCCTGTTTCGTGATGTGCCTGGACGCCTCGATCCGCGCCTTCGGCGACGAGTCGTCGTCCATCAGCCTGGCCAGCGTCGCGGTCGTCTTCCTCGCGGGCAACGCGCTCGGGTCCGCCGCGCCGACGCCCGGCGGTGTCGGCGCGGTGGAGGCGACGCTGACGGTCGGTCTGATCGCCGTCGGCCTGCCCAAGGAGGTCGCCGCGCCCGCGGTGCTGCTGTACCGGCTGCTCACCCTGTGGCTTCCGGTGCTGCCGGGCTGGCTGGTCTTCAACCACCTCACGCGCAAAGAGGCTCTGTAACCCGGTACGAGAACGGCGCTCCGTACCTCGTACGGCCCTGGCCCCGCGCGGGTGCTCGCGCGCGACCGCACGATGGACGCATGCCGAATCCCTCCCGGCTGCGCGCCGCCGCCCTGACCGCCACCGCCGCCGCGCTGTCCGTCCTGCTGGCGGGCTGCGGCGGCGGGTCGCAGGAGGACGACGAGGACCTGTCGGGCCAGAAGCTGCACTGGAAGGACTGCCCGGCACCGTCCGAGGCCGAGGGCGGCGGCGCCGCCCCCTCCCCGCTGCCGGACGGCGACGAGTGGCAGTGCGCCACCATGAAGGCGCCGCTCGACTGGGACGACCCCGGGGGCGACACGATCGGCCTCGCGCTGATCCGGGCCGAGGCGAGCGGCGCGGCGGACCGGCGGATCGGATCGCTCGTCTTCAACTTCGGCGGTCCGGGCGGATCGGGCGTCACCACACTGCCCGCCTTCGGCCAGGACTACGCGAAGCTGCGCACCCGCTACGACCTGGTCAGCTTCGATCCGCGCGGTGTCGGCCGCAGCGACCCCGTCGAGTGCCTGGACGACAAACAGCTCGACACCTATTTCCAGCAGGACGCCACGCCCGACGACCGGGCCGAGCGCACCGAGTTCGTGGACAACACGGAGGAGTTCAACGCGGCCTGCGAGAAAAACTCGAAGAAGATCCTTCCGCATGTCCGCACGACCGACGCCGCCCGCGACATGGACCTGATGCGCCAGGTACTCGGCGACGAGAAGCTGCACTACTTCGGCATCTCCTACGGCACCGAACTCGGCGGCGTCTACGCCCACCTCTTCCCCAAGCACGTGGGCCGCGCCGTCTTCGACGCGGTCGTCGACCCGACGCAGACCGCGGAACAGGGCTCGTTGGGCCAGGCCAAGGGTTTCCAGCTGGCGCTCGACAACTTCGCCGAGGACTGCGTGTCGAAGGTCGAGGACTGTCCCGTCGGGGACACGGCCGAGGACGTCGAGGCGCGCATCGCCCGCCTGTTGAAGGACCTCGACCGCAAGCCGATCCCGGGGGTCTTCCCCCGCGAACTCACCGAGACCGCCGCGACCGGCGGCATCGCGCAGGCGCTGTACTCGAAGGACTTCTGGGAGTACCTCACCGAGGGCCTGGAGCAGGCGTACGACGGGGACGGGCGGGTCCTCATGGTGCTGTCGGACGCGTTGAACGGACGCAACGAGGACGGCGAGTACAGCAACATCACCGCCGCCAACGTCGCCATCAACTGTGCCGACGACAAACCGCGGTACGACCCGGCTTACGTGGAGGACAAGCTCCCCGAGTTCCGGGACGCCTCCCCGCTGTTCGGCGACTACCTCGCCTGGTCCATGCTCAGCTGCACGGACTGGCCGGTCGCCGGAGCCGCCGACCACCCGGACGTCCACGCGCCGGGCGCGGCGCCGATCCTGGTGATCGGCAACACCGGCGACCCGGCGACGCCCTACGAGGGCGCCGGGAGGATGGTGGACGCGCTCGGCAAAGGCGTCGGCGTCGAACTCACCTACAAGGGCCAGGGCCACGGTGCCTACGACAGCAAGAACAGGTGCGTGCAGGACGCGGTGCACGGCTACCTGCTCGACGGAAAGGTGCCGGCGGCCGAGACCGTGTGCTCCTGACCGCGGGCGCCGCCACAGGTCGACAGAAGCAGCGGGTCGACAGAAGTAACAGGTCGACAGAAGTGGCAGGTCAGAGCGTTATCCACAGGCGTCGGCGGGTGCTGCCCGCGCCACCTACCATGGCAGGAACGCCATCCGCCGCACGGCGCGGACGGCTTGCCAGGGGGGAGAGGACATGGCGCGTCTCGTCCGGTGGACGGCTCTGACGGCCGCCGCCGCACTGCTGACGGCGGGCTGCAGCGGCGGCTCGTCCGACGAGGACAAGGACGACGGGGGCAGGAGCAGCGCGGGACCTTCGGCGGCGGCCCCGTCCGGAGTGCCCAAGGCACTGGCGTCCCAGACGCTGGACTGGGCCCGTTGCGAGGGCACCGACGATGCCCCGGCACCGGACGGCGACTGGCGGTGCGCCACGCTGAAGGCACCGCTGGACTGGTCCGACCCGGACGGCGAGACGATCGATCTCGCGCTGATCCGGTCCCGGGCGAGCGGGGACGACCGCATCGGCTCCCTGCTGTTCAACTTCGGCGGCCCGGGCGCTTCCGGCGTCTCCACGATGCCCTCCTACGCCGACATCGTCTCCTCCCTGCACCAGCGGTACGACCTGGTGAGCTGGGACCCGCGCGGGGTGGCCGCCAGCGAGGGCGTCCGCTGCCGCACCGACGAGGCGATCGAGGCCGCCGAGTCGGTGGACTCCACACCGGACACACCGGCCGAGGAGCAGGCCTACCTGAAGGACGCCGCCGACTTCGGCAGGGGCTGCGAGAAGGCCGCCGGCAAGCTCATGGGACACGTCTCGACCACGGACACCGCCCGCGACATGGACCTGATGCGGCACGTCCTGGGCGACGAGAGAATGCACTACTTCGGCATCTCCTACGGCACCGAGCTCGGCGGCGTCTACGCCCACCTCTTCCCCAAGCACGTGGGCCGCGTGATCCTCGACGCGGTGGTGGACCCGGCCGCCGACACGATGGGCCACGCCGAGAACCAGGCCAGGGGTTTCCAGCGCGCGCTGGACGACTACCTGGAGTCGACCGGGCAGGAACCCGAGCAGGGGTCGCGGAAGATCGCCGACCTGCTGGAGCGGCTGGACGCCGAGCCGCTGCCCACGTCCTCGCCGGGGCGGGAGCTGACGCAGACCCTCGCGTTCACCGGCATCGTGCTGCCGCTGTACAGCGAGAGCGGCTGGCCGGCCCTGACCAGTGCGCTGAAGGCGGCCGAGGAGGGCGACGGCTCGGAGTTGCTCGCCCTCGCCGACGGCTACAACGAGCGTGATGCCTCGGGGCGCTACGGCACGACGACCCACTCGCAAAGGGTCATATCGTGCCTGGACGACAAGCAGCGGCCGACCGCGGAGGAGACGAAGAAGCTGCTGCCGAGGTTCGAGAAGGTCTCTCCCGTCTTCGGCGCCTTCCTCGGCTGGGACACGGCCGGGTGGTGCTACGACTGGCCGGTGGCCGGTCAGCACGAGACCGCGGAGGTGAGCGCGCCCGGCGCGGCCCCGATCCTGGTGGTCGGCAACACGGGCGACCCGGCCACGCCCTACGAGGGCGCCCGCAGGATGGCGGACGAGTTGGGCAAGGACGTCGGCGTGGTGCTGACCTGGAAGGGCGAGGGGCACGGTGCCTACGGGAACGGGAGCGACTGTGTCGACTCCGCGGTGGACGCCTACCTGTTGAAGGGGACGGTGCCGAAGGACGGCAAGGTCTGCTCATGACGGCGGCGGGGGCTTCGGGCACCTGCGGTGCGCGAAACCCCCGCCGTCCGGAAAGCGGGTTGGGGAGCCGGTCAGTAGACGGGCTTCTCCGGCTCGATCTGGTTGACCCAGCCGATCACGCCGCCGCCGACGTGGACGGCGTCCGAGAAGCCGGCGGACTTGAGGACCGCGAGGACTTCCGCACTGCGGACACCCGTCTTGCAATTCAAGACGATCTTCTTGTCCTGCGGGAGGTTCTCGAGGGCCGAACCCATGAGGAACTCGTTCTTCGGGATCAGCCGGGCGCCCGGGATGGAGACGATCTCGAACTCGTTCGGCTCGCGGACGTCGATGAGCTCGATGTTCTCACCGTCGTCGATCCACTCCTTGAGCTGCTTGGGAGTGATCGTGGAGTCGGCGGCGGCCGCCTGGGCCTCCTCGGACACGACGCCGCAGAAGGCCTCGTAGTCGATGAGCTCGGTGACGGTCGGGTTCTCGCCGCAGACCGCACAGTTGGGGTCCTTGCGGACCTTGACCTGGCGGTAGGTCATCTCCAGGGCGTCGTAGATCATCAGGCGGCCGACCAGCGGCTCGCCGATGCCCTGGAGGAGCTTGATGGCCTCGTTGGTCTGGATGGAGCCGATGGAGGCGCACAGCACGCCCAGGACGCCGCCCTCGGCGCAGGACGGGACCATGCCGGGGGGCGGGGGCTCCGGGTAGAGGCAGCGGTAGCAGGGCCCGTGCTCGGACCAGAAGACGGAGGCCTGGCCGTCGAAGCGGTAGATCGAACCCCAGACGTAGGGCTTGTTCAGCAGCACGCAGGCGTCGTTGACCAGGTAGCGGGTCGCGAAGTTGTCGGTGCCGTCGACGATCAGGTCGTACTGGCTGAAGATGTCCATCACGTTGTCGGCCTCGAGCCGCTCCTGGTGAAGGATCACCTCCACCAGCGGGTTGATGCCCTGGATGGTGTCACGGGCGGACTCGGCCTTGGGCCGGCCGATGTCGGCCTGGCTGTGGATGACCTGCCGCTGCAGGTTCGACTCGTCGACCTCGTCGAACTCGATGATGCCGAGCGTGCCGACACCGGCTGCCGCCAGGTACATCAGGGTCGGCGAACCGAGGCCGCCCGCGCCCACGGCGAGCACCTTGGCGTTCTTCAGCCGCTTCTGCCCGTCCATCCCCACATCGGGGATGATCAGGTGGCGGGAGTACCTGCGGACCTCGTCTACGGTGAGCTCGGCGGCCGGCTCGACCAGGGGTGGCAGCGACACGGGGACTCCGTTGGTCGGTCAGTAATTACGGTTGTTCTCCAAGTAACACTGCCATGGCCTTTTTCATTCCGAGACACCCGTCCCGACCCGCGAGACGATTTCGTCCCAGTAACCGGGCATCGTCTCCCAGGGGTCGGTCCGGCCGCCGTGATCCGTGCGGTCGGTGAAGCAGATCGTCGCGGCCCCCTGCCAACGGGCGATGCGCAGCGCTTCCTCCAGGTGCCCGCGCGGCAGGCCGTGCACGAAGTGGCAGAAGCGCTCGGGCGGATAGTCCGCGCTCCACTCGGCCGCCTGGGACCAGCGGTAGTCGGCCCAGGTGCCCGAGAAGGTGACGAGCTGGTCGGCGTTCTCGGCGTAGCCCGGGCAGGGGTGGGTGCCGTGACCGAGGACGATGTGGGCATCGTCACGGACCGCCCGCAGGGTGGTGACCGTACGGCGGACCTCGGGGAGGGCGGCCCGGTCGGAGGGGCAGTGGGCGAGGAGGAACCCGTCGACCTGGTACCAGTCGAGGTATCGGCGGGCGTCGGAGATCTGCTCGCCGAGGCTGCGGGCTCCGTACGCGGCGTCGAGGTGGCCGAGGACGCGGATGCCCGCGTTGCGCAGGCGGCCGGCGGCCTCCAGGCATCGCGGGTCGGGGTGCGCACCGGGTCCGTCGGCGATGTTGAGGACGACCCAGTGCAGCGGGGTGCCGGGGCAGGTGAGGCCGGCCCACTCGTCGGGGGCGACGAGGGGGTGGGCCAGCCCCGGGACACCGAGGCCGGTGTGGACGCCGGTGCTCGCGACGCCTGCTTTGGTGCTGGTCAGATACGACATGCCGCCTCCATCCAGATGTCGGCGAGGGACTCTTCGAGGGCGATCCGGGGCCGCCAGCCGAGCCGGTCGCGTGCGGTGCGCACATCGGCCTGCTGCCAGCTGCCGCAGCCGTCGGGGTACGGGTGCGGGGCCGGGGTCGCGTGCTCGGGGTCGGCGCGCTCGCCGCGGCTTTGCAGGGGGTCCGGGCGGTGATGACCGAGGGCGTCGCTCCGGTGGTGACCGAGGGCGTCGACACGATGGCCGAGGGACTCGGTACGGGGGTGGCCGATCGTGGGCCGCAGCGCGCCGGGGGGGCCGTCGAGTTCGTGCAGGGCACCGCCGTAGCCGGCGACCCTGGCGAGGGTGGCGGCGGCGTCGCGCAGCCGGACGGCGCGGCCGGAGCCGATGTTGATGACGCCCTGCGCGGCGGAGAGCGAGGCGGCGTGCACCGCTCGCGCGACGTCCCGGACGTCGACGAAGTCCCGCTGGGCGCCCAGGCCGCCGAGCCGGAGTTCGCCGTCGCCGGACTGCATCGCGCGGCGCATGGCCTCGGCGAGCCTGCCCAGCGGGGAGCCGGCGGGCGTACCGGGCCCCGCGGGCGAGAAGACCCGCAGCACGACGGCGTCCAGACCGGAGCCGAGGACGAGCTCGGTCGCGGCGAGCTTGCTGACGCCGTAGGGACCGCCGGGGCGGGGGACGGCGTCCTCCGCGGTCGAGGAACCGGGCTGGCTGGGTCCGTACTCCGCGCTGCAGCCGACCTGCACCAGGCGGGCGCCGCAGCCGCTGCGGCGCAGGGCCTCGCAGACGGTCGCGACGGCGACGGTGTTGTGCCGGGTGAGTTCGCGGGCACCGCCCCGGGTCGCGCCCGCGCAGTTGACGACCACTCCGGGATGGACCGCGTCCAGGAAGCGGGTGAGGGCGCCCGGGCTACCGGTGGCGAGGTCGAAGCGGACGTCGGCGTCGTCACCGCGGCCGAGGGCGGTGAGCTGGACGGCGGGGTCGGCGAGCAGACGGTCGGCGACGAAGCGGCCGATGTAGCCGTTGGCTCCGATCAGCAGGACTCTCATCGGGCGGCTCCCGGTGCCGAGGCGTCGGGTCGGGAGGTGGTCATCTGGGGGCTCCTTCAGGGGGTGATGCGAGGGTGTTGCGGACGGTTGAGGGGCTGTCCGTGTGCGCGCTCACCGCGTTCGCTCCGTCGAAGCGTGGGCCGAGGCCCTGGTCAGGCGACGGCACGCGTGGACGAGGAGGGTGAGGGCGCCGATGCCGCAGGCGGCCGTCGGGACACCGGCCGGGCCGCAGGCGGCGACGAGTGCCTCCACGGGGGCGGACAGGAAGCCGCAGCCGGGGAGGCGGCCGGCGAAGACCGTGGCCAGGGCGGCCGCCTCCGCCGCGGCCGTGGCGGTGAGGACGAGCGGACCGGCGTGGGTGTGGCCGTGCACGCCGAGCAGCCGGGCGAGCAGCAACAGGGCGCCCAGACTGAGGCCCTGGGACCAGTAGGCGGGTTCGCCGAGCACGGCGCCGGTCAGCGTGAGCAGAGCCGACAGGGCTCCCAGGTACAGGGCGAACGTGCCGAGCAGCAGGGGGCGCACGGAGGCGGAGAAGTCGGTGAGACCCCGGCTGGACGACAGCTTGCGGCGGGCACCCGCGGCGAAGAGGTGGGCGCAGCCGGCTGCGGGCGCGTAGGACAGCGTGAGCGCCAGGACGGGGGCGAGGGTGACGGGCCACGCCCCGTCGGGGGAGCCGTCCGGGAGGCCGTCGGGGCCGCCGCTGACCGCGGTCCGCAGGAGCCCGTCGCCGAGGAGGGCATAGCCGAGGAGCCAGCAGGTCCAGGTGCTGGTGGTGCGCGTCGCGGCGCTCAGCGGCCCGCGGCGCAGTGCCGCGCCCAGGGCCAGGCTCACCGCGAGGACTGCGACGGCGGCCGTGATCAGGCGCGGCCTGCCGTCGGTCAGGCGCAGTCCGGCCACGGCGGCGGCGCACAGCACGCCGGGCATCAGGGCGAGGACGAATCCGGCGGCGCGGGGCCCGACCGGCCGGGGCGCCGGCCCGTCCTCGGGGCGTGCGGGGGTGTCGCCGTCGCGCGGGACCCGGGCGTACATCTCCTCCGCGAGGGAGAAGACGTCCCGGTGGCGGAAGCGTGCGGCGGTCCGGTCGGTGACGCCGTGCGCCTCCAGGCCCGCCGCGATCTCCAGCGGGTCCACGGCACGTTCGCACAGTTCGCGGTGCCGGTGCAGCAGCCCTTTCACCGGGTCCGCGGCGGAGCGGCGGACTGCGGACGCGGGCGGCGACTGCCTGCCGCCGCGGCCCGCCCGGCCGGCGTCTTCACCACCGACGTCTTCGCCACTGACGTCTTCACCATCAACGCCTTCGCGAGGGCCCGGGCCGCGCGGGGTCTCGGGCCGGTCCAGTTCGCCGAGGCCGCTCATCGGGACGCTCCCTCGGCCGCCGAAACCGATGTCGTGGCCCGGACCGGGCCGTCGTCCGTCGCCCAGCCGGGACCGGTGCGGACCGCGCCGGGACCACCCCGGGCAGCGACCCGGGCCGTGGCGTCGCTCCAGCGACCGGGGACGTGGGCCTCGGCGGGGACGCCGAAGGGCAGGGGTTCGCCGGCGCCGTCGAGGACGACGCGGCGTACCGGTGTACGAGAGAGGATCTCCAGGTAAATGCCGTGAAATGCCGTGATGTTCTGCTCGACGGTGAACAGCTCCAGTGCGCGGGCGCGTGCGGCGGCGCCCAGGCGTTCGCGGCGCTCGGGGTCGCGCAACAGCGCGACGCACGCCTCGGCGAGCGCCCGCGGATTGCGCGGGGGCACGACGAGTCCGGTGCCGCCGATGGCCTCCACCACCGCGCCGACGTCCGTGGACACCGTCGCCCGGCCGCAGAACATGGCCTCGACGAGCCCGGTCGGGAACCCTTCGACGACGCTGGAGAGCACCACCAGGGCCCCCGAGGCGTAGGCGTCGGCGCGGGAGGGCAGTTCGGGTCCGCCGGTCTCCTCGAAGGAGACCGGGTTGCGGCCCACGGCGTGCGGACCGTCGGCCTCGTCCGGGAAGAGCTGCGCCGCCAGTCCCTTGCAGTGGGCCAGGTAGGCGACGCCCTCGGGGCCGGAGGGGGCACCGACGATCCTGAGCCGCGAGCCGGGCTCCGCCCTGCGGACCTCCGCGAAGGCGTGCAGCAGGGAGACCAGGTCCTTGGCCGGTTCGACGCGGCCGACCCAGACGAGGGTCTGCGGGTCGGCGCACTCCGGGGACTCCCCCGCCTCCGCGAAGGGAGCCGCGTCCATGCCCGGGTGGACCGTGCGCAGTTTGGCGCGGTCGGCGCCGCAGCGCTCCTGCCAGCGACGGGTATGGGTGTTGCCCGGGGTGATCACGGCCGCGCGCCGGTAGGTCTCGGCGGCCAGCCGACCGTGGAAGGCGGCGAGCAGCGACCGTATCGCGGGCGAGGAATCGGGTTCCGTGAGGTAGTGCGTCCGCAGCCGCACGCCGTACTCGGTGACGAGCAGCGGCACGTCGCAGAAGTGCCGGGCGAGCAGGCCCGGGAGGGCGCCGGTGCCTCCGGAGGCCGCGTGGCACAGGTCCACCGAACCGAGGTCGTCGTCCTCGTACCAGTCGAGGGACAGGGGGCGCAGGGCGCGTTCGAGGCGCGCGGCGACGGCCAGCAGATCGGGAACGCGCGCCTCGCGCGCGGAGCGGTGGGCGCCGGGCGCGCGACAGGCGCGTTCCAGGGCGCGTACGGCGGTCTCCGAGCGGAGCGCGGTGGGCAGTCCGCCCTCGTCGCGGGCGAGTTCGGCGAGGCCGTACAGCGCACTGGCGAAACGGTCCGCCTCAAGGGCCGACTGCCCCTCCGGCTCCCCGTCCGCGCTCCTGGACGGATCCCCGGGGGCGGCGCACAGAGCCGTGGCCAACTCGCCGTAGCACTCGGCGAAGCGCCGGCGCGCGCGCCGTCCGTGGACGATTCCGTCGTCCACGGATTCCCACAGCGGGGCGGTGCGCACCCGGCCGACCTGCGGCGGCAGCGGCACCCAGCCCCCGTCCTCCTCGCGCTCGCTGCGGCTGAGCGCGTAGACGTCGAACTCGTGGTGCTCCAGGCCGCGCACGAGCCGGTCGCACCAGAGCCCGGCCTCACCGCTCACATACGGATAGCCACCCTCCGTAAGCAGTCCGATGCGCACGCGCGCACCCCCGATCTCCCGTTTGGGGAGCCGCCGTTGGCCCGGCGGCTCGCAGCGGGACGAACGTATGCGGACAAGGAGGTGGCGCGATGGACGGTTGTCCATCGCGCCACCAAAAGGGGTGAACGGTCGTAACTTTCCCGTGCGAGGCGCGTTCCGTCGCGCTAAGAGATCAATCGGTCACCACGTGTGATGCGCGGGCCCGAACTGGCCGTCAGCCGTTCGGATAGGCCCAGGCGTTGGGGCGGCAGTCGATTCCGTCGTGGTCGACGAATTTCGTCTGCTGTTGCATGACCGGGGCGAGTTCGCCGTCCTTGTCGCAGGTGACGTGGTTGTAGCCGATGCGGTGACCGACCTCGTGGTTGATCAGCATCTGCCGGTACGCGTGGATCGCGTCGCCGTACGGCGCGGCGCCCTGGGCCCAGCGGTAGGCGTTGATCATCACGCGCTGGGTGGCGGCCGAGTCGCAGGAGACGTTGTCCTCGGTGGTGTCCAGGCCCGACTTGGCGCACCACTCGGCGGTGGTGCCGGGGCTGGCCAGTGTGATGACGAAGTCCGGCTGGCCCGATTCGACGCGCTCGAAGGTACGGGCGCCGTTGTGGGCCCAGCTCCGGTCGTCGTTGAGGGTCTTCTGCACAGCCTCCGCGAAGAGTCCGCCGTCGAGGCCGAGCCCCTGCTCCACGTCGATGCGGTAGGTGTACTTCTGCCCCTTCCCGGTCCCCTTGGCGATGCCCGGGACCGCGTCGAACTTCCCGGAGGCCTTGAGGGTGGCACCCAGCGGGTAGGTCTTGCCCATCTTCTGCTCGTACGTCAGCGGTTTCGCGGAGGCGGACGCGGAGGGCGTCGGCCGTTCGTCGTCCCGTGACGCCGGGTCGTGGGCACCGCGGGCCTGGTCGGTGGCGGACTGCGCGCGCATGTCGCTCCCGTCCGACCCGTCGGCGACCTGACCGGCCACGACGACGGCCAGCACGGTGGTGACGGCGGCCGCCGCGATACCGGTGAAGGTCCGGCCCCTGGCCCCCTTGACCGGTGCGGGTTCGCCCGTGGGCGGCTCGTCGTCGGCGTCCGCCTCGGCACCACCGGGGATGCCGCCGCCTCCGGAGGCGCCCCCGTCCGCGGCGCTCCAGTCGGTGACGGAGGCGTACGGGTCGGCGGGCCGGGCCGCACCGGGGGTACGTCCGCGTGGGCGGACCGCGAAGACGTCGCCGTCCGCGCCGAAGGCGTCCAGGTAGTCCTGCCGCGGCCCCTCCCCCGGCGCCTGCCGCTGCCTCGGAAAGGGCGAGGCCGGTCCGGAGGGCGAGACCGGTCCGGAGGGCGAAGGCGGCGCGAAGGACGCGGGGGCCCCGTTGCGCGGTCCCGTCACCGAGCCGTACCCGTCACCGGGCCGCCCGCCCGGCTCGCCCCAGCCTCCGCCGGGTTCCCGCTGCTCGGGGTGACCGCCCCGGACCCGCGGCACACCGTGCGCCGGGGTGCCGTCGGAGAACCTGGGAACGCCGCGCGCCGGAGTGCCGTCGGGGAACCCGGGGACGCCGTGCGCGGGCGTGCCGTCCGCCGTCCGCGGAAAACCGTGGGCCGGCGTCTCGTCGCCGGGAAATCGCGCCCCCGGGGCGGGACCCGGGCCCCGCCCCGGACCGGGACCGGGGCCCGCGTACCCCTGGCGGGCACCCGGGACGTCACCCGGAGCCGCCCCGCGTGGCGCCGCCCCCTCGCCCCCCTGTGACTGGTGGGGCCACTGCGCCTGATGAGGTCCCTGCGGCCGGTACGGCCCCTGTGGCTCCTGCGACGGCCCGTCCGTCCGGCGCGGGTCGGGCCGGACGGCCCGGCTCTCACGTGCGCGTGCTGCGGCGGTGTCCGCGGCGTCTGCCTTGGGAGCGGGCCCGCGGCGGCTGTGGCGTCCCACGTCGCGCCTCAGCCTCCTGATGTCTGGTTGGCGGGCTCGTCGTCGACGGCCCCGTCGGTCCTCTCGCCACCCGCCGGCTTCCCGGTACCCACCGCGTCCGCGGCGCCCCCCGTGTCCGAGGCAGCCGTGCTGTCCGCGGTGTCCGCGAGGAGTTCGCGGAACGCCGTGGCAACGGCCTCCGGATACTCCATCATCGCCACGTGCCCCGCGTCCGGCAGGGTCAGCAGCCGGGAGGCACGGAAGGCGCGGGCGGCCCGTAGGGCCATGCGGTAGCCGACGAGTTGGTCCCGTCCACCGTAGACCAGGAGCGTGGGTGCGAGAACCCGCTCGGCCTGTCGCCACAGTCCGTGCTGGCCGCCCACCGTGTACGCGTTGACGAGTCCCCGGGTGGAACGCGCCATCGCGTCCCAGAAGTACGGCAGCCGCAGCCGCCGCTCCATCTCCTCCACCGCGTTGCGGAAGCCTTCCGGCGTCACCCGCGCCGGGTCCCCGTGGCAGAGCGCCGTCACGCCACGGACCCGCTGCTCCGCGGTCCACTCCCGGGTGAGCCGGTTGAACAGCTGGACCACCCCTGGCAGCGCCAGCAGCCCCGTCGGTACGGCGCTGCGCTGCACGCGGATCTCCGGCAGCGCGGGCGACACGAGGGTCAGCGTCCGCACCAGGTCGGGACGCACGGCGGCGACGCGGGTGACGACGGCACCGCCGAGCGAGTTCCCGAACAGGTGCACGGGACCGCGCCCGGCCGCGTCGAGGTGGCGGACGACCGCGCGCGCGTGGCTCGTGATCGAGTAGTCGCCGTCGTCCGGTGGCGGGGAGTCGCCGAAGCCGGGCAGGTCGAGGGCCTCGCTGTGGACGACGCCGTCCAGCAGCGGCATGAGCGCCGACCAGTTCTGCGAGGAGCCGCCGAGGCCGTGGACGTAGAGAGCGGGCGGCAGTCCCTCGCGGGCGGGCCGTCTCGACCGCACCGTCAGGGTGATGCCGGGGAGGTGGACCGACCTGAGCCGCTCCCCGTCCGCGACCTTGACGGCCGCGACCTTCGGCAGCGCGTTGGCGGGCGGCACGGACGGCGGCTCGGTCGAAGGCATGCGGCAATATTACGAGATGATCACACAGTGGTTCGTGTGTTCGCAGTCACAAGCGGTGCTGCGGCGGCGCGTCGGCCGGGTACGGATGCCGTCGGCGCCGGAAGCGGGCGCGCAGGACCGGGACCGGCGACGCATGGCGTCCGGATCGGGTGTCTCCTAGGCTCGTGAAGTGGGCACCCGCCGTGTGACCCCTGCACCCCGGGGACGTCCGTAGGAAGGGAGCCCAGCATGACCGTCGACCCGACCGACCCCGACACCTTCGACGACGAGGCGCAGGCACCGGATCCGGAGGACCGCGACGTCGAGGCGCCCGACGCCGACGCCGCCGAGCAGCGGGCGGAGGTCGGACAGGAGCGCGACGAGCCGCTGACCGACGTCGAGCCGGACCGGGCCAACGAGGCCGACCTGGCGGAGCAGGCCCGGGTCGTCTCGCACGACGAGGACGACTACCGCTGACCACCGGAAGGGAGGCCGATCTTTGCCCGGTCTGACTCCTTTTGAAACCTGTTGTGCGGCTTTCGCCACCGTCCGGTCCGTGAAATTCTGCGCTCTCAGCACACACACCACGGTTACCGAAAAGTACGATGTCGACGCGGCGCACACCGCACGAGGACGACTATGGGAGGCGGCGTGACAGCCATCGAGCAGACAGAGGCGGTACGCCCGCGGGGCACACGCCTTCCCCGCCGAGCCCGACGCAACCAGCTGCTGGGCGCCGCACAGGAAGTGTTCGTGGCCCAGGGCTACCACGCGGCCGCGATGGACGACATCGCCGAGCGGGCCGGCGTCAGCAAGCCCGTGCTCTACCAGCACTTCCCCGGCAAGCTCGACCTCTACCTCGCCCTGCTGGACCAGCACTGCGAGGCACTGATCCAGTCCGTGCGCAGCGCGCTGGCGTCGACCTCCGACAACAAGCAGCGCGTCCGGGCGACGATGGACGCGTACTTCGCCTACGTCGAGGACGACGGCGGTGCCTTCCGCCTGGTCTTCGAGTCGGACCTGACCAACGAGCCCGCCGTGCGCGAGCGCGTGGACAAGGTGACGAACGAGTGCGCGGAGGCGATCTGCGACGTCATCGCCGAGGACACCGGCCTCTCGCGCGCGGAGTCGATGCTCCTGGCCTCGGGACTGGGCGGTCTCGCGCAGGTGGTGGCGCGCTCCTGGCTGCACAGCGACCGCAGCGTGCCCCGCGACCAGGCGGTGCAGCTGCTGACCTCGCTGGCCTGGCGGGGCATCGCCGGCTTCCCGTTGCACGGTACCGAGCAGCACTGAGGGCGGCGGCTCCGGTTCTGTTCCCGGCGGCTGTTCGCTCCTGGCGTTCTCCGACGCTGCGTGTACGTCCCCTCACCGGGCTAATGTGTGCTGGTACGGCGCGGAAGATCGCGCACTTACTGACCGTCGGAGGGACATAGCCGTGGAGGTCAAGATCGGCGTGCAGCACGCGCCCCGCGAGATCGTTCTGGAGAGCGGTCAGAGCGCCGAGGAGGTCGAGCGCGTGGTGAGCGAGGCACTGGCCGGCAAGTCGCAGCTGCTGAGCCTCGTGGACGAACACGGCCGCAAGGTCCTGGTGCCGGCCGACCGGCTCGCCTACATCGAGATCGGCGAGCCGGCCCCGCGCAAGGTGGGCTTCGGCGCGCTGTAGCCGCCGGACGCGGGACGACGGACGTAGCACGGGTGGGGCCCGGCGGTGACACACCGCCGGGCCCCACCGTTGCTACCCGCGCTACCCGTGCTACCTGTTCCACCCGTGCGTGGTACCTGGTCCACCCGTGCGTGGTACCTGTTCCACCCGTTCCACGTGTTCTCGCTCCCACCCCTGCTCCCGTTCACGGACGGAGCACAGTTCACCCACAGGGGGAGGATTGCATTCCGCAGGTCAGGGGTAAGTCGGCTGTGACCGTTTGGGGCAGGCCGGCCATGTGGGAGGGACCCCGACATGATCTTGGAAGCGCTCAGCGCCGCACTCCTCGGCCTCGCCCTGGCATGGGCGGCCGCGCGCCGTCTGCCCCACCGCCTGCCCGCCCCGCTCCTCGTCCTGCCGACCGGTGTCGCCGGGGCCCTCTTCGGGGCGTTCGTCACGCACACCGCGCTGGGTGCCGGGGGGCTCGTGCCGGTGCTGCTGGGTTCGGCGACGGTCTCCGCGGCCTCGCTGTCGCTGCTGCTGCGCCCCGCGGGAAGGCTCCGCCGCAGTTCGGCGACCGCCTGACCGGCGGGCCGCCGTACCACTCGGGCCCGGGTGACGGCGTCAGGCCGCCAGACCCAGCGCCGCCATCCGCTTGGTGTGCGCCTCGGTGATCCGGGAGAACATCTTGCCGACCTCGGCCAGGTCGAAGCCGTCCGCGACCCCGCCCACGAGCATGGTCGACAGCGCGTCCCGGTCGGCCACCACCCGCTGGGACTGCGAGAGCGCCTCCCCCATCAGCCGCCGCGCCCACAGCGCGAGCCGCCCGCCCACCCGCGGGTCGGCGTCGATCGCCGCGCGCACCTTCTCCACGGCGAAACCGGCGTGCCCGGTGTCGTCGAGCACGGCGAGCACCAGCTCGCGGGTGTCCGTGTCGAGGCGGGCGGCGACCTCGCGGTAGAAGTCGCTGGCGATGGAGTCGCCGACGTAGGCCTTGACGAGACCCTCCAGCCAGTCCGAGGGGTCCGTCTGCTTGTGGAAGCCGTCGTAGGCGGCCACGAACGGCTCCATGGCCCCCGTCGGCTCCTCGCCGATCTCGGCCAGCCGGTCGCGCAGCCGCTCGAAGTGGTGGAACTCCGCCGACGCCATCTTCGCCAGCTCCGCCTTGTCCGCCAGCGTGGGCGCCAGCTTGGCGTCCTCCGCGAGCCGCTCGAACGCCGCCAGCTCGCCGTACGCGAGCGCGCCGAGCAGGTCCACGACCGCGGCGCGGTACTGCGGGTCGGCCGCGGCCGCCGCCCAGTCGCGGGCGGCGACCGGGGTGGCTCCGGCGGTACCGGCGGTTCCAGCGGTCTCGGCGGGGGCGTCTGCGGCGGTGCCAGGCTTGTCAGAGCTCGTCATGCAGCGCACAATAGCCCGCTCTTCGGCGGTGGTAAGGCCCTGGTCAGTCAGTGTGACGACGACTACGTGAGCAAATCGGCCATCGCGTGTGCGCGAATCCGGGGTATGGTGGTAATGCGCCTGCCGAGTATGTGACGTACGGGTACGTGACATCGTCGTCGGGCCGCACGCATGAGGATGCCCGGTCGGTGGCCCGATCGGCTCCGACCCGACAGCCCTCCCTGCCGTACGCCACACCGCGTACGGAATCCGGAGGGGGACCCTCAGTGGTACGAGCGCTGGAGCGTCGACAGAGGTCCCGTGTCCTACGGCTCACCCGTAAGGGCAGCCGACGTCCCCGACACGGTCCGGCACGACCCGCGCGCTCGCCTCGCACCACGTACACAGAAGAGGCAGCACCCTGACTACGACGTTCCGATCCCTCGGGATCCTCCCCGAGACCGCCGAAGCCCTCGAAGCCGTCGGCATCACCACTCCCTTCCCGATCCAGGAGCTGACGCTCCCCGTGGCCCTCTCGGGCACGGACGTGATCGGCCAGGCCAAGACCGGCACCGGCAAGACGCTGGGCTTCGGCCTCCCGCTCCTCGAGCGCGTCACCGTCCCCGCCGACGTCGAGGCGGGCCGCGCGGCGCCCGAGTCCCTTACCGGCGCCCCGCAGGCCCTCGTCGTCGTCCCGACGCGCGAGCTGTGCCAGCAGGTCACCAACGACCTCCTGACCGCCGGCAAGGTCCGCAACGTACGCGTCCTCGCGATCTACGGCGGCCGCGCCTACGAGCCGCAGGTCGAGGCCCTGAAGAAGGGCGTCGACGTGATCGTCGGCACCCCCGGCCGACTGCTGGACCTCGCGGGCCAGAAGAAGCTGAGCCTCAAGCACATCAAGAGCCTGGTCCTGGACGAGGCCGACGAGATGCTCGACCTGGGCTTCCTGCCCGACGTAGAGAAGATCATCAACATGCTGCCGGCCCGGCGTCAGACGATGCTGTTCTCGGCGACCATGCCGGGTGCGGTCATCGGGCTCGCCCGCCGTTACATGTCGCAGCCCACCCACATCCGCGCCACCTCGCCGGACGACGAGGGCGCGACGGTCGCGAACACGAAGCAGTTCATCTACCGCGCGCACAACATGGACAAGCCCGAGATGGTGGCGCGCATACTGCAGGCCGAAGGCCGTGGACTGGCCATGGTCTTCTGCCGCACCAAGCGCACCGCGGCCGACCTCGCCGACCAGCTCAAGCAGCGCGGCTTCGCCTCCGGCGCGGTCCACGGCGACCTCGGCCAGGGCGCCCGCGAGCAGGCCCTGCGCGCCTTCCGCAACGGCAAGGTGGACGTGCTCGTCTGCACCGACGTCGCCGCCCGCGGCATCGACGTCGAGGGCGTGACGCACGTCATCAACTACCAGTCGCCGGAAGAGGAGAAGACGTACCTGCACCGCATCGGCCGCACCGGCCGCGCGGGCGCGAAGGGTACGGCGATCACGCTGGTCGACTGGGACGACATCCCGCGCTGGCAGCTGATCAACAAGGCGCTGGACCTGGGCTTCAACGACCCGCCGGAGACGTACTCCACCTCCCCGCACCTGTACACCGACCTGGGCATCGCCGAGGGCACCAAGGGCGTCCTGCCGCGCTCGGAGCGCACCCGCGCCGGGCTGGACGCGGAGGAGCTCGAGGACCTGGGCGAGCCGGGCGGCCGCGGTGGCCGCGGGCGTGGCGACCGAGGTGGCCGGGGTGGGCGCGACGACTCGCGTTCCGGCAACCGCGAGCGCGACCGTTCGTCCGGTACGACGCCGCGCCGCCGCCGTCGGATGCGCGGCGGTGCGCCGGTGGACGCGGAGGCCTCCGTGGCCCCCGCGGCCGAGGCCGTGACCGGTGGTGCGGCCGACGCGGGCACCGACACCGACAAGGGCCCCCGCACGCTGCGCCGCCGGCGCCGGACGCGGAGCGGTGAGCCCTCGCGCCGCCAGGAGACCGCCGCGACGCCCGCCGCCGACGGCCCGGCGGCGCAGGCCGCCGAGGACGCCGCGCTCGCGCCTTCCGCGGCTCCGGTCGTGGAAACGGTGGTGGCCGAATCGGTGGCGGCCCCGGAGGCCGTGGAGGCCCCGGCGAAGCCGCGCCGCCGCACCCGCACCCGCAAGACGGCCGAGACCCCGGCCGCCCCGCTGGAGACCGCTCCGACGGCGGCGCCGACGGCCACCGAGGAGTCGATCGTGGCTCCGGCGGTCGTCGAGACCCCGACGGTGGAGGCTCCCGCCGAGAAGCCGCGCCGCCGCACCCGCAAGGCCACGGCCGCCGAGGCGACGGTCGACACGGCCGAGGGAGCGGCCGAGCCCGCGTCCGAGCCGGCCGAGACCAAGCCGCGCCGCCGGACCCGCAAGGCGGCCGAGCCCGCCGTGCAGGCTCCGGACGTCGAGGCGGAGACCGAGGTCAAGCCGCGCCGCACGCGGAAGACGACGGCCACCAAGACGGCCGCCGCCAAGGCGGAAGCCGCCGCCGACACCGCCGAGGCAGCGGAGGCGAAGCCCAAGGCCCGCCGCACCCGCAAGGCCGCCGAACCGGCCGAGGTCACCGAGGCCGCAGCCGACGTTCCGGCGCAGCCGGAGCAGGCTCCGGAAGCGACCGAGGCCAAGCCGCGCCGGACCCGCAAGGCGGCCGCCACCAAGACGGCCGCCGCCAAGGCAGAGGCCGCCGCCGACACCGCCGAGGCGACGGAGGCGAAGCCCAAGGCCCGCCGCACCCGCAAGGCCGCCGAACCGGCGGTGCAGGCCGCTACGGACGCCGAGGCGGAGGCCGAGGCCAAGCCGCGCCGCACCCGCAAGACGGCGGCCACCAAGACGGCCGCCGCCAAGGCGGAAGCCGCCGCCGACACCGCAGAGGCAGCGGAGGCGAAGCCCAAGGCCCGCCGCACCCGGAAGACGGCCGCGGCCGTCGAGGCCGCCGCCGAGATTCCGGCACAGGCCTCGCAGGAGCCGGAGGCCGCGCCGCGACGCCGGACCCGTAAGGCCGCGGTTGCCGTCGAGGCGCCCGCGGTGGGAGCCGACACTGCGGAGGCGAAGCCGAAGGCCCGTCGTACCCGCAAGACGGCCGCCGCCGCGCAGCCCGCGGAGGCCGGCGAGAGCTGATCCGCGCCGCTCGTCCGAGACCGTCGGCCCCGTCCCGCCACTCACGCGGGACGGGGCCGACGGCGTTGGGCGTCGTCGCTCCCGTGCGCATCGCCCGATAGCCTCTGCCCGTGAGCAGGAACGCCGCCTTCAGCCCGCCCCCGGACGCCCGCGCGTACCGGCTGCGTACCGCACGCGGTGAGTTCGCCGTCGTCGACTCGCCCGTGGCCGCCGGGGTCGCGCCGAGGGGCGTGGTGATGATGCTGCCCGGCTTCACGGGGAGCAAGGAGGACTTCACCCTGCTGCACCGGCCGCTCGGGGCGCGCGGCTACCGCACGGTCGCCGTGGACGGACGGGGGCAGTACGAGTCGGACGGGCCCGAGCACGACGAGGCAGGGTACGCGCGGGCCGAGCTGGCCCGGGACGTGCTGGCGCAGGCCGCCGCCCTCGGGACGCGTGTGCACCTCGTCGGGCACTCCCTGGGCGGCCAGATCGCACGGGCCGCCGTCCTGCTCGACCCCGCCCCGTTCCTGTCCCTCACCCTGATGTCCTCCGGCCCGGCGCGGATCTCCGAGTCGCAGCGGCAGCGGGTGAAGCTGCTGCGGGACGCGCTGGAAACGATGACGATGGCGGAGGTCTGGGACGTGATGCAGGCCATGGGACCGCCGGAGGAGGCCGGCGCCCCGGCCCCCGCCCACGGACCGGAGGACCCGGTACGGCTGCGCGACCGCTGGCTGGGCACCAGACCGGCGCAACTGCTCGCCACGGGACGCCAGTTGTGCACCGAGCCGGACCGTGTCGCCGAGCTGGCCGCCGTGCCGCTGCCGTTCCACGTGCTGTCGGGCACCTATGACGACACCTGGCCCGTGCCGCTCCTGGACGAGATGGCCCTGCGGCTGGACGCGCGCCGGACGGTCGTCGCGGGCGCCGAGCACTCCCCCAACACCGACCAGCCCCTGCCGACCGCCCGCGCCCTCGCCGACTTCTGGGACGACCATCCCGTGCCGCCCCGGCCGTACGTGCGCTGAGACCGCGGCGGCGCTCCCGCGACCCGCTCCCCGCTCCCCGCTCCCCGCTCCCCGCCGGAACAGGCCCCGATACTCCGCTACTCGGCAACTCCGCGGACAGGCCCTAGTACTGCGCCCGCAGGTGCTCCCAGAAGCCGTCCCGCAGCGCCCGGCGCAGGTCGGCCTGGCCGCGCAGCGAGTACTGCAGCAGTCCCTCGGCCTCCACCAGCAGGTCCTGGTCCACTGAACCGGGGAGGTAGGGGTGGCCGGGGAGCAGCTCGACGAGGGACTCGCGCCCCCGGGACGCCAGCCATTTCGCCGCGATCTGCGCGCCCACGAAGCGGACGTCCTCCCGGGCCGGGCGGCTGAGGCCCGTCGCCTCGACGGCGGGGGCCGTGCGCCGGGAGACGTACGGCTTGAAGAAGTCGAGGTCGAGGGTGCGCTGGCTGTCGACCTCCCAGAGCAGCGGCTCGGCCTGGTTGCGGCCCTCGGGGGCCTCGATGCCCCACAGGTGGACGCGGGCGCCGAACCCCTGGGCGGCCTCGACCGCCGACACGAGGTCCTCGTCGCCGCCGAGCAGGGCCGCGTCGCTGATGGCGCGGTGCCGGGCGAGGGACTCCAGGTCGGTGCGGATGAGGGAGTCGACGCCCTTCTGCTGGTTGTTGGCGTTGAGGTTGCCCAGGCGCACCTTGACGTCCGGCAGCTCGGCGATGGACTGCTGCTCGGCGGTGTGGATGCGGCGGCGGGCGCCGTCGTACCAGTAGACGCGCAGCAGGCGGCTGTCCGCGAAGATGGTCCGGGCCCTGTCGATGAGGGCCTCGATGAGCCCCTCGGCGTCCAGGTCGAAGGCCCGGCGGTCCTCGGTCCCGGCCACCAGTCGCCCCGCCGCCGCGTAGAGGTACCCGGCGTCGACGAAGATCGCGTGCGTCGAGGGGGTCTTCGCCACCTCGGCGAGCATGCGCTGGAGCAGCTCGTTCGTGCGATCGATACGAGCGTTCAGGGGCGCGAGGTCGTCGTTCATCGCCTCCATTCTCCCGGCGGTCACGCTACGAATACAACCGGTCCCGGTCAGTCTTGTACCGGACACCTGTCGCGCCGTAACGAGCGGCTTACTTGTCAGTAATTAGTCGTGCGAAAATTTTCCTTAGCGTAGGGAATGTTTGCAGAGGGCATCCCGTTGACCATTACGGAAGCCCGGGCACCGACGACCCAGGAGCCACACCAGTAGTTCTCCGCAGGAGGATGACCAGATCAAGGGAGAGGCCATGCGCTTTGAAGTCATGCGACTCGACGACGTCGACGGGACCCCCGTGGACACGACTGTCGTGGACGCCGCCTCCGTGAACCGCATCGTTCAGCAGGCCGCCGCCATCGGGCAGCGCCTGTGGATCCGCCCCGCCGACACCTCGGCCTTGTAACGCGGACCGTTCGCACATGCTCAGGGCCCCCGCACGGAACACCGTGCGGGGGCCCTGCCGCTGCGCTCACGCGCCCTGGATCACCTGCGTGACGCCGTTGATGATCTGCTGCACGGCGATCGCGGAGAGCATCATGCCGGCCAGGCGGGTCACCAGGACCACGCCGCCGTCCTTGATGACCCGGATGATCAGCAGCGAGTACCGCATCACCAGCCACAGCACCACGTGGATGGCGAGGATCGCCGCCCACACCGAGACCTGCGTGGTCACGCTGTCCGCCTTCTGCACGGCCAGGATGACCGACACGATCGCTCCGGGCCCGGCCAGCAGCGGCATGCCCAGCGGTACGAGGGCGACGTTGACGTCCTTGGTCTGCTTCGGCTCGTCCGTCTTGCCGGTGAGCAGGTCGAGGGCGATCAGCAGGAGCAGCAGCCCGCCCGCGATCATCAGGGCGGGCACGGACACGTGCAGGTAGTCGAGGATCTGGTGCCCGAGCAGACCGAACACCGTGATCACACCACCGGCGACGCAGACGGCCTGGAGGGCCATCCGCTTCTGCACCTTGCCGGGGCGGCCGGAGGTGAGTGCGAGGAAGATCGGGGTGATCCCGGGGGGATCCATGATGACAAAAAGGGTCAGGAAGAGGGAGCCGAAGACGGCGACGTCGAACATGGGTGAGCTACTGGCCTTGCGGAGGAGGGGGAAGAGTGGAAGGAGGTCGCGCGGAGGGTGCGGTTCAGGCCCCGCCGGCCCCGGGCACGGGGAACGCCCCGAACGCCCGTCGCGTGATCTCCCCGTACACCTCGGGGTCGGTCGTGTACTCGCCGAGCACACAGGTCTTCCGGCTGCCGTGGTAGTCGCTCGAGCCGGTCACCAGGAGCCCCAGCTCCTTCGCCGCCCCGCGCAGCCTGGTCCGCGTGTCCGCGTCGTGGTCCATGTGGTCGACCTCGATGCCGTCGAGCCCGGCGGCCGCCAGGTCGGCGATCGCGGCCTCGGACACCGTCCGGCCCCGCTTGACGGCGGCCGGGTGCGCGAAGACGGCGACCCCGCCCGCGCCCTTGATCAGCCGAATCGCCTCGAAGGGGTCGGTCTCGTGCTTCTCCACGTGGGCCCGGCCGCCGTCGGCCAGCCAGTCCTGGGTGAAGGCGTCGTTCACGGTCGGGACGACGCCCAGTTCCACCAGGGCGGAGGCCACGTGCGGCCGGCCGACCGAGCCGCCACCGGCGATTCTGGCGACCTGCTCCCAGGTGACGGGCACGCCCAGCTCGTTGAGCCTGGCGACCATGGCCCGGGCCCGCGGCACCCGGTCGTCCCGGACCAGCTCGCGCTCGGCGAGCAGGGCGGGCTCCTCGGGGTCGAAGAGGTAGGCCAGCATGTGCATGCTGACGCCGTCGAGGCGGCAGGAGAGCTCGGCGCCGGTGACGAGGGTGAGCCCCTCGGGCAGGGCGGCGACGGCCTCGGCGTGGCCGCGGGTGGTGTCGTGGTCGGTCAGCGCGACGACGTCGAGCCCGGCCGCGGCGGCCTTGCGCACCAGCTGGGCCGGTGAGTCCGTGCCGTCGGACGCGGTGGAGTGGGTGTGCAGATCGATGCGCACGACGCTGACTCCAAGCGGTGACGGGACGGACGGGGACGCTCAAGGATAACCGGAACTCGACCCCCCGCCGTCACACCCGCAGCACCCCTGCGCCCCCTACGCACCCACCGCCCCCGGCGTCGCTACGGCGCCGTCGGCTCGATCAGCCGCGGCGACAGCGCCCCGCACGGCACCAGGTCCACCTCGGCACCGGCGTCCCGCAGGTCGGTCAGTACCAGCTCCTCGTACATCAGCAGCCCGGACCGCTCGGGCCACACCACGGCCCACAGCCACATGCCGAGGGCCTCCCCGGCGAAGACGGCACGGTCGACCGGACCGCCGGAGACGTGCCAGAGGGGGGTGGGGCGGCCCGCGGCCAGCACCTTGACCTGGGGCGGCTTCTCGACGTCCAGATACGGTCCGGGGTCCGGGCCGTCGAGGCCCGCGTAGCGCGCGCCGAGGCCGACGCCGAGTTCCTCGGCGACCAGGATCAGCTCACCGACGCCGCCGAGCGGACCGGGTCCGGAACAGGCGACGGCGGTGGCCCGGCCGCCGCTGCGGTCGTCGCCCGCACAGGCCACGCCGGTGAACAGCCAGCCGACCGGCAGCGGCCAGGGCATCCACAACGGCACCTGTGTGCGGTGCACCACGACGCCGAGCGCCTCGACGCTGGGCGGAAGTACGGGCTGGACCGGGTGCACGGTGCCGTGCAGGTCGCACTGCCAGGAATCGGCGAAGAGGCCGGGAGCCCTGACCCGGCCACCACACTTCGGGCAACTGGGTTCGCCCCTCATAGAGCCCCACGGTCCTACCCTCACTCCCCCACGTCAAGGACGATCACCCATCCGGAGGGAAGGGCACTGGCCGGGCCGGCTCCCGAGTGACTAGATGTACGTTGCATTAATTAGCAGAGCTAACTTACTATGTGTATACGCCAACCATTTGGCGTGCATCTCGTCCCCCTCGTCCCCATTGGAGAGCAAGCATGGATCCCTTCGACGCGGGTGCGGGCGGCATCCTGCGGCAGCCCAAGGCCGTGTGGGCGACCGCGGGCGCGTCCGTCGTGGCGTTCATGGGCATCGGGCTGGTCGACCCGATCCTCCCGTCCATCGCCAAGGGCCTGGACGCGAGCGCCGGGCAGGTCTCGCTCCTGTTCACCTCGTACTTCCTCATCACCGCCCTGGCCATGCTGGTCACCGGCTTCGTCTCCAGCCGTATCGGCGGCCGCAAGACCCTGCTGCTCGGCCTGGCCTTCGTCGTGGTCTTCGCGGGCCTCGCCGGCACCTCCGACACCGTCGGCCAGCTCGTCGGCTACCGGGCGGGCTGGGGCCTGGGCAACGCGCTGTTCGTCTCGACGGCCCTCGCGGTGATCGTCGGCGCGGCGGCCGGCGGCAGCGCCGCCGCGATCCTGCTCTACGAGTCCGCCCTCGGCCTCGGCATGGCCTGCGGCCCGCTGCTGGGCGCACTGCTCGGCGACGCCAGCTGGCGCTACCCGTTCTTCGGCACGGCCTTCCTGATGGCGATCGGCTTCCTGTGCATCACGGTGTTCCTCAAGGAGCAGCCGAGGCCGGCCCGGAAGACCTCGCTGCTCGACCCGATCAGGGCGCTGGGCCACGGCGGCCTCGCCTCCGCCGCGGTCTCGGCGTTCTTCTACAACTACACGTTCTTCACCGTGCTGGCCTTCACGCCCTTCGTGCTGAACATGACGCCGTACAAGTCCGGCGCCGTGTTCTTCGCCTGGGGCGTGCTGCTCGCCGTCTTCTCCGTGCTGGTGGCACCGCGCATGCAGCGGCGCTTCGGCTCGCTCAAGGTGCTCGGCGGTTCACTCGTCCTGCTCGCGGCCGACGTCCTGGTCCTCGGGTACGGGAACCACACCGCGGCGATCGTCTGCACCATCCTGTCCGGCGCGTTCATCGGGGTGAACAACACCGTCTACACCGAGCTGGCTCTCGGGGTCTCGGACGCGCCGCGTCCGGTGGCGAGCGCGGGCTACAACTTCGTGCGCTGGTTCGCCGCGGCGGCCGCCCCCTACTTCGCGCCGAAGATCGAGGAGTGGACCGACGTCCACATCCCGTTCGTGGTGGCCGCGGTGACCGCCCTGCTCGGCGCGGTCGTGGTCGTCGTACGACGCCGGGCGCTGACCCACGACGCCGAGGAGCTGGAGCCGAAGCACGCGAGCGAGGACTCGGTCACGGTCTTCGCCAACTGACGAGACGGAACCGGTGAGTTGCGTCACTCCGGTGCGTCGGCCGACCGTGTCAGTCCAGCGGGACGGACCTGCGCGAGGGATCGCGCAGGTCCGTCCCGTGGTTCAGCCAGCGCTCCTGGAGGGCGGGCGCGCCGTGCACGCGCTTCCAGGCGGCCTCGTTCGGCGTCATCGGCAGCAGCGGCAGGAACCGCACCGGGTCCAGCGGGGCGTCCAGCTCCAGGTCCTCGACCAGGCCCCCCGGCTCGGCGACCAGCACCGAGGTGAACGGGGCCCCGGGCCACAGCGGCTCACCGACGTCCAGCGAGGCGCCGGGCGCCACGATCACGCCCTCGACCTGCGGGGACGCGGCCAGTACGGCGAGTGGGCGCAGCACCTTGTCGGTGTCGGCCGCCCCGGAGCGCACGGAGAGCACCAGCTCGGCGCGGGGGCCCTTGACCGGGTCGGCGAGCGCGGCCGTGGGGTCCGCCATGGGCTGGGCCGACATGCCGAGGGTGGCGTAGCGGACGACGTCGCCCTCCTGGCCGGCGGCGGGGAAACGCAGCACCTCGATGCGGTCGGTGCCGAGGAAGGTGACCGCCGCGCGCGCGTCCGGCTCGCCCAGCGCGCTGTGCAACCGGGCCTCGACCAGAGGAAGAACATCAGCCATGCGGCGAGCATAGAACTCGTCGGGAAGAGGCAAAGCGGCGCCTTGACACGTCGGGTGACTGGTACTCTGGCCCAGCGGTTCGGGGCAGCACGCAGAGCGTCGCGATCAAGTCCCCGACACTGTGAACACTCCCCTACGGGGAACCCCTCCAAACAAGGGGAATGGATCGTCCCTCACGAGGGACCGGCCGGAGGAGGTGGGGCTGGCATGGACCGAAGTCGACCGTGCAGTACCACCCGCTCTTCCGGCCGCTGACGCAGCCGCACCGGCTTTCTTCCCGTCGCCGCTGTCCGTACGCGCGCCCTCGCAAGGAAGAGCACTTCGTCTCGTTTCGTCTGACCCTGCCGTCGGTCCGGGTCAGCAGCTGAATCAGCAGCGAAGTCGGCCACCGCGACGGTGCGGTGCCCCCCGCTTTGTGGACGCGCCGAGCACGCGTGGTCTGGACGTCCTCATTCCGGGTGGTTCCACCCGTCTCCGGCCTCGTTCGCCGCCCGCCGCGAAGGAGCCTGCCATGTCGATGATCCGTGACCTGCGCGCCGCGGTCCGCCCGTCCCGCGTCTCACTGCGCAAGGACGGCGGTGCCTACGACACCACCCGTGACCCGGCGACGGCCTCCGCCGTCGTCGACTGCGCCGTCTACCGCGACGGCACCCGCGTCGAGACGGACGTGCCGCTGACCCCGCACACGGCGATGCGCCAGGTGCGTCGCGACGGCGGGTTCGTGTGGATCGGCCTGCACGAGCCCACCGAGGACGAGTTCGCCGGTATCGCCCGCGAGTTCGGGCTGCACCCGCTGGCCGTGGAGGACGCGGTCCAGGCCCACCAGCGGCCCAAGCTGGAGCGCTACGACGACTCCCTGTTCACGGTCTTCAAGACCGTCCACTACGTCGACCACGACCAGCTCACCGCCAACAGCGAGGTCGTCGAGACCGGCGAGGTCATGTGCTTCACCGGCCGGGACTTCTTCATCACCGTCCGGCACGGCGGGCAGGGCTCGCTGCGCGCGCTGCGCCGCCGCCTCCAGGAGGACCCGGAGCTGCTGCTCAAGGGCCCCTCCGCGGTGCTGCACGCCATCGCCGACCACGTCGTCGACGGCTACATCGCGGTCGCCGACGCGGTGCAGGACGACATCGACGAGGTCGAGACGGAGGTGTTCTCGCCGGGGCGCAAGGGCTCCCCGCGCGGCACGGACGCCGGGCGGATCTACCAGCTCAAGCGCGAGGTGCTGGAGTTCAAGCGGGCGGTGGCGCCGCTGCTGCGTCCCATGCAGCTGCTCAGCGAGCGGCCGATGCGGCTGGTCGACCCGGAGATCCAGAAGTACTTCCGGGACGTGGCCGACCACGTGGCCCGGGTGCAGGAGCAGGTCATCGGGTTCGACGAGTTGCTCAACTCCATTCTCCAGGCCAACCTCGCCCAGGCGTCCGTGGCGCAGAACGAGGACATGCGCAAGATCACCTCGTGGGCCGCGATCATCGCCGTACCGACGATGGTGTGCGGGGTCTACGGCATGAACTTCGACTACATGCCGGAGACGCACTGGAAGTTCGGCTACCCGCTGGTCCTGTCGATCACGGTCGGCATCTGTCTGGGCATCCACCGCACCCTCAAGCGCAACGGCTGGCTCTGAACCCGCCGCCGGGCCCCTGGATAGGCTGACCGCATGACAAGCGAGCTGCTCGACCAGGCCCTCGTCGAGGAGGCCACCAAGAAGTCCGGCCTCGTCTGGGTCAAGGGCCCCGGGGTGCCCGCCCGGGCGCTGTGGCACGTCTGGCACGACGGCGCGGCCTGCGTCGTCGGCGACGGGCCGGGCGAGCAGCCGCTGCCGGGTCTTGCCGACGGGGCCGCGGCCGAGGTGACGGTGCGCAGCAAGGACAAGGGCGGCCGGCTGGTCTCCTGGGCCGCCCGGGTGGTGGAGCTGCCGTCCGGTTCCGAGGCGTGGCAGGCGGCGGTGGGCGACCTGAAGGGCAAGCGGCTGAACGCTCCGGACGGCGAGGCCATGACGGGCCGCTGGGCCCGCGAGTGCCGGGTGCTGCGCCTGGAGCCGACGGGGGCCACGGCGCCGCTGCCCGACGCCTCGCTGGCCGAACCACCGCTGCCGAGCCCGGCGACGACCCGGCAGCCGGTGCCGGCGGGACTGCCGCGCCTGCTGCTGAAGCGCCGCAAACGGCGCTGACGGCCCGGGACGCCTCAGGAGGACGGCAGCTGCTTGCCGTAGTCCAGGGTGTCGTCCTTCGCCGGCTGCTCCAGCGCGAAGTCCTTGTTCCAGTCCGAGAAGCCGATCGTGCCCGCCCTGCCCGCCCGCACCAGGCGCAGCGGGTACGGGGTGCCCTCCAGGGAGACGTCCAGCGAACCGCCCGCGCCGTCGTCGCCGGTGATCCGGATGGTGCGCACCCCGGCCTGCTCGTGCCGGCCGTCCGTCTTCACCGTGCCGTGCAGGGTCAGCAGACCGCCGAGGAGGACGTCCTTGTCCGTGAAGCCGCTGAACTTCTTGTACACGGGGTCGCTCTGCGGCACCTTCACGTACTTGCCGGCGAGCTTGTCGGCCGCCTTGGCGTCACCGCCGTCGTGGCTCCAGAACCCGGCGTCGGCCTTGAGGAAGAGCTGCTCGCCGACGCGCAGCAGCCCGAAGGTGGCCCCCTCGGCCGCGACCGAGCCGGTCCCTCCGTCGGCCTTCAGCCGCATGTCGAGGGTGTACGTGCTGCCACCGGCCTCCACGGAGCCGTGCAGGCGCACCGTCCGGGCGGCCTCGGCGGCCGTCCCGGCCTTCGCCTGGATCTTGTCGGCCGACAGCTTCCCGAGGCCGTTGGTGCCCGCGTCGGGGTCCTCGCTGCTGCATCCCGTCAGCCCGGCTCCCGTCACGGCCAGGGCGCACACCGCACCCAGCCAGGCGGCCCTGCGGATTCGGCGCCGGGGAGTCACAGACACAGGTGAAACTGCCTTTCTGACAGGGCTGACACGGGGCCGACGGGCATCGGCATCGCGCCGACCGGGCCAGGCCGCAGCGTACCGGGGCGGTGCGGGGCCGACGGAGCCAGTCCGTCCGGACCGGCCACCAGGGCGAGGGCGATCGGGACGGGCTAGCCTGAAGCGCGTCCGAGCGGGCAATTCGGAAAAGGGACACCGTACGAATCAGCTTTCACGCACTCCCACTCGACTCACTCGACTCTCTCGTACTTCCGCGTCCTCGCGCTCGGCTCCGTGCAGCGCGAGGACGTGAGGAAAGGAGCCGCGGCCATGGCAGCGGGCGCCCCCCGGATCTTCGTCTCCCACCTCTCCGGCATCGCCGTCTTCGACCCGGCCGGCGACCAGGTGGGGCGCGTCCGCGATCTGGTCGTCATGCTCCGCGTCGGCCGCAAACCCCCGCGCGTGCTCGGGCTGGTCGTCGAACTCACCACCCGCCGCCGGATCTTCCTGCCCATGACCCGGGTCACCGGCATCGAGTCCGGCCAGGTGATCACCACCGGCGTCCTCAACGTCCGGCGTTTCGAGCAGCGGCCCACCGAGCGCCTGGTCTTCGGCGAGCTGCTCGACCGGCGGGTCACGCTCACCGAGACGGGCGAGGAGGTCACGGTGCTCGACCTGTCGGTGCAGCAGTTGCCCGCCCGACGGGACTGGGAGATCGACAAGGTCTTCGTCCGCAAGGGCAGGAAGGGCGGCGCCTTCCGCCGCAACAAGGGCGAGACGCTCACCGTCGAGTGGTCCGGCGTCTCCGGCTTCTCCGTCGAGGAACAGGGGCAGGGCGCCGAGAACCTGCTGGCCACCTTCGAGCAGCTGCGCCCCGCCGACCTCGCCAACGTCCTGCACCACCTGTCCGCCAAGCGCCGCGCCGAGGTCGCCGCCGCCCTCGACGACGACCGGCTGGCCGACGTGCTGGAGGAGCTGCCGGAGGACGACCAGATCGAGATCCTCGGCAAGCTGAAGGAGGAGCGCGCCGCAGACGTCCTGGAGGCGATGGACCCCGACGACGCCGCCGACCTGCTCGGCGAGCTGCCCGAGGCGGACAAGGAGCGGCTGCTGAGCCTGATGCAGCCCGACGACGCGGCCGACATGCGGCGCCTGATGGCGTACGAGGAGCACACGGCCGGCGGTCTGATGACGACCGAGCCGATCGTGCTGCGCCCCGACGCGACCGTCGCCGACGCCCTGGCCCGCATCCGCAACCCCGACCTGTCCCCGGCGCACGCCGCCCAGGTCTACGTCTGCCGTCCGCCCGAGGAGACGCCGACCGGCAAGTACCTGGGCACCGTCCACTTCCAGCGCCTGCTGCGCGACCCCCCGTACACGCTGGTCGGCTCGATCCTCGACGACGACCTCCAGCCGCTGGAGCCGGACGCCGCGCTGCCCGTGGTCGCCGGGTTCTTCGCCGCGTACGACATGGTAGCGGCGCCCGTCGTGGACGACTCGGGGTCGCTGCTCGGCGCGGTCACCGTGGACGACGTACTGGACCACATGCTGCCCGACGACTGGCGGGAGACCGAGTACCACCTGGACGGGACGACGGGGACGACGACGGGGGAGGTGGGCGCCGATGGTGCCTGAGCGCGAGACGACGACACGGGAGCGGGCCACGTCGGGGGCGACCGCGTCCTCCCGGGCCCGGGCCCGCCTCGACCAGCCGCGCCCGCCGCGCCGCAGGCTGCTGCCCGAGTGGGACCCGGAGTCCTTCGGCCGGCTGTCGGAGCGCGTCGCGCGCTTCCTGGGCACCGGGCGGTTCATCGTCTGGATGACGGTCGTCATCATCCTGTGGGTGGTGTGGAACGTGTCCGCGCCGAGCGGCCTGCGCTTCGACGAGTACCCCTTCATCTTCCTGACGCTGATGCTGTCGCTCCAGGCCTCCTACGCGGCCCCGCTGATCCTGCTCGCGCAGAACCGGCAGGACGACCGGGACCGGGTCAACCTGGAGCAGGACCGCAAGCAGAACGAGCGGTCGATCGCCGACACCGAGTACCTGACCCGGGAGATCGCCGCCCTGCGCATCGGGCTCGGCGAGGTCGCGACCCGGGACTGGATCCGCTCCGAGCTCCAGGACCTCGTCAAGGACCTGGAGGAGCGGCAGAACGGCCATCACCCCGACCGCGGGGTATTCCCGGCGGATCGGTCCGCGGGGCGTGACGTACACGACCGCTGACGGGGCTTTCCGTGCCCCGTGGGCGGCGCCGTACCATCGACCCTATGGCTACGGAAGACGCGGTGCGCGAAGCACTGGCGACGGTGAACGACCCCGAGATCAACCGGCCCATCACCGAGCTGGGGATGGTCAAGTCGGTGGAGATCGGCGCGGACGGAGCGGTCGCGGTCGCGGTGTACCTGACGGTCTCCGGCTGTCCCATGCGCGACACCATCACGCAGCGAGTGAACGACGCGGTGTCGCGGGTCGAGGGCGTCACGCGCGTCGACGTCGAGCTGGACGTGATGAGCGACGAGCAGCGCAAGGAGCTGGCCACCGCCCTGCGCGGCGGGCAGACCGAGCGCGAGGTGCCCTTCGCCAAGCCCGGCAGCCTGACCCGGGTGTACGCGGTGGCGTCCGGCAAGGGCGGCGTCGGCAAGTCCTCGGTGACGGTGAACCTGGCGGCCTCGATGGCGGCCGACGGTCTGAAGGTCGGTGTCGTCGACGCCGACATCTACGGCCACTCGGTGCCGCGCATGCTGGGCGCCGACGGGCGTCCCACCCAGGTCGAGAACATGATCATGCCGCCTTCGGCCCACGGGGTGAAGGTCATCTCGATCGGCATGTTCACCCCGGGCAACGCGCCGGTGGTCTGGCGCGGCCCGATGCTGCACCGCGCGCTCCAGCAGTTCCTGGCGGACGTGTACTGGGGCGACCTGGACGTCCTGCTGCTCGACCTGCCGCCCGGCACCGGCGACATCGCGATCTCGGTGGCGCAGCTGGTGCCGAACGCCGAGATCCTGGTCGTGACGACCCCTCAGCAGGCCGCCGCCGAGGTGGCGGAGCGGGCCGGCGCCATCGCCGTGCAGACCCACCAGAAGATCGTCGGCGTCGTCGAGAACATGTCGGGGCTGCCCTGCCCGCACTGCGGCGAGATGGTCGACGTCTTCGGCACCGGCGGCGGGCAGATGGTCGCCGACGGCCTGACCCGCACGACCGGTGCGTCGGTGCCGGTGCTCGGCGCCATCCCGATCGACGTCCGGCTGCGCGAGGGCGGCGACGAGGGCAAGCCCGTCGTCCTGTCCGACCCGGACTCCCCGGCGGGCGCGGCCCTGCGCTCGATCGCGGGCAAGCTCGGCGGCCGTCAGCGGGGCCTCTCCGGGCTGTCCCTGGGGATCACGCCGAAGAACAAGTTCTGACGTTCCGTTTCCGTACGGGAGTGGGGGCGCTGTCCACGGGGACGGCGCCCCTCCTCGTACCCGCGACCGCCTGCTAGGCGTACGCGGCGATGTCCTTGACGACGGCGAAGGCCAGCCCGTACGCGCTCATGCCCCGTCCGTACGCGCCGAGGTGGACGCCCTGCTCGGTCGAACCGGCCAGCACCCAGCCGAACTCGGACTCCCGGTAGTGGAAGGGCGTCGGCACGCCGTCCACCGGCAGGGACAGCGTCGTCCAGTCCTCGCCGTCGAGGTCGTCCGCGAGGACCCACGCGGTCTCCGTCTGCTGCTCCAGCCAGTCGTCGCGCAGCGAGTGGTCCATCTGGCCGGGCCAGGTGAAGGACAGCAGCCCCACGCCGGCCAGCCAGGCCGCCGAGGACACCGAGGTGGCCTCCAGCAGGCCGGTGCCGTCGGCGCTGCGCCGGTCGGGGTTGGCCGCGACGGTCACGACGACCGCGAACTTCTCCTTGGCGTCCTGCTCGTCGCCCGCCACGTGCTCGTTGCGCACCGACGGTTCGTCGCCGTGCCCGATCGAACCGTGCTCCACGGCCCCGTCGGCCGCCGTACCGATCTGCATCAGCCAGCGCCGCCCCGTGAAGGCCTCGTCGAGGCCGTACCACGGGAAGGGCGCACGCAGGTAGCCGTCGACCGTACGCCGGCCGGAGGGGGACTGTGGTCCGCCCTCCGCGGCCGGCGCCTGCGCGACTGCCCGACTCGTCGTCTCCATGTGCCCGGACGCCTCCTCGCTCTCGTCGGACCGGAACGGCCCGCCCCCCTTCGGGCGCACTCGTCCGGTCCGCACAACAACTCGGGCAGCATAGCCACCCCGCTGGCGGCAGCCGGGAAATCGCCCGGCGCGTGAGCCGCGCGGGCGTCGCCTTCAGGGCCTGTGCGCCCCGTCCGGAGTATGAGACACGTCACGTTCCCGGCTCGCGGGCCGGGCGTGGGCCGGGCGTGGGAGCAGGGTCAGGTGGCGTCCATGTCGAAGGGCGGGCGGTCGTCGGCGGCGGGCTTGTCGGTCTTCCCGGGCTTCTCGGGCTTCTTCGACATGTCGACGCGGCCGTTGCCGGACGCGGCGGACGACGATCCGGAGGACGACCCCGAGGACGAGGGCTCCGCGTCGCGGCCGTGCACGGCGTCGGTGACCTCGGCCATCTCCTTCTTCAGGTCGAAGCCGTTGCGGATCTCCTTGAGCCCCAGCTCGTCGTTGTCCAGCTGCTTGCGGAGAAACGTCTTGGGGTTGAGGTCCTCGAACTCGAAGTCCTTGAACTCGGGGCCCAGCTCCTGGCGGATGTCCTGCTTGGCGCTGTCCGAGAACTCCCGGATCTTCCGGATCGTGCGGGTCACGTCCTGGATGACCTTGGGGAGCTTGTCCGGACCGAAGACGAGCACGGCGAGGACGACGAGCGTCACCAGCTCTAGTGCGCCTATGTCATTGAACACCTGAAGCTCCTTGGGATGTCCGGGCCGCCACCACGGTACCCGCCGATCCCGTCCGACCGGTACCGTCCCGTGAGCCCCGAGTGGGTGTACGTGAGCGCTTTCCGAATTGTTTGCCTTCCTGGCGCCTTGTCGGGACCTTCCGGCGGTCAGTCGTCGCCGGAGGAGCCGAGCACCAGTGAGACCTTCGTCTCCTTGCCGTCGCGTTCCAGGGTCAGTTCCAGGCGGTCGCCGGGGCGGTGGGCGCGGGTCTTGACGATGAGTTCCTCGCCGGAGTGCACGCGCTGTCCGTCGACCGCGGTGATCACGTCCCCGGGCTTGATGCCGGCCTTCGCGCCGGGGCCGCCGGTGGTGACCGCGGGTCCGCCGTCGCCGCCCTTGGCACTCACGCGGGCGCCGTCACCCGTGTAGTTCATGTCGAGGGTGATGCCGATGACGGGGTGGGCGGCCCTGCCGGTGTTGATCAGTTCCTCGGCGACGCGCTTGCCCTGGTTGATGGGGATGGCGAAGCCGAGGCCTATGGAACCGGCCTGCCCGTCGTCCGACTCGGCGCTGCCGCTGTCGGCGGAGCGGATGGCGGAGTTGATGCCGATGGCCCGGCCCCGCGCGTCCAGGAGGGGGCCGCCGGAGTTGCCGGGGTTGATGGGCGCGTCGGTCTGCAGGGCGTCGACGTACGAGATGTCGCTGCCGTCGCCCTCCTCGCCGCCCGCGGTGATGGGCCGTTCCTTGGCGCTGATGATGCCGGAGGTGACGGTGCCGGCCAGGTCGAAGGGGGCGCCGATGGCGACGACGGGGTCGCCGACGCGCACGTTCTCGGAGTTGCCGAGGGGCATGGGGGTGAGGCCGGTGACGCCCTTGACCTTCACCACGGCGAGGTCGTATCCGCTGTCCCGGCCGACGACCTCGGCCTCGGCGGTGTCGCCGCTGTTGAAGGTCACGGTGATCTCGCCGCCGGAGCCGGCGGGCTCCACGACGTGGTTGTTGGTCAGGATGTGGCCGCGGCCGTCGAGTACGAACCCGGTGCCGGTGCCGGCCGCCTCGCCGCCGCTCACGTGCAGGGTCACCACGCTGGGCAGGGCACGCGCGGCGATGCCCGCGACGCTGTCCGGGTCCCGCTCGGCCGCCTCGGGTCCGGCCTGGGGCAGCTCGACGGTGCCCACGCCGCCGTTCCGTTCCAGGTACGCGCCCACGCCGCCGCCGATGCCGCCGGAGACCAGGGCGATGAGCAGCGCCCCGCCGACGAGCGCCTTCGCACGCGGCCCGCGTCGCCGCTTAGGCGCGCGCCCGGCCGCGTCGTGGTGCTGCGCGGAGGCGGCCCAGGGGTCGTAACGCCCCCACGGATCGGCGGGCGCGCCCGCGTCGTGGGGCACCGGGGCGGCCGGCGCCGGATGCCGCTCCTGCGCCGTCGGCGGCACCGGGGGCGGGGCGTCCGCGAAGGCCGGGTCGGGCACCGCACCCGCGGGCGAAGACACCGACGACCCGCTCGGGCGCGGCACGTGCGCGTGCGGGCCCTCCGCCGCGGGCGTGACCGGGGCCGCCTGCGGCACCCCTCCCACGGCCGTCACCGTGCCGTGTGCCGGGGTGGCCGCCGGGTGCTGGACGGGCGGTGCGGGAGCCCAGGGGCCGGGCTCACCGTACGGCGGGGTGCTGTACGGGTCGGGTTCGTGCAGCGGCTTGGGCCGCCCGGTGTCGGACGTGCCGTCGGCGGCCGGAACGGAGCCGGTCCCCGCGTGGGACCGCGACCCCGCGTCCACCGCCGGGGCGGCTTGCCGGTCCCAGTCGTCCTGACGGGGCAGACCGGCATCCGGAAGTTCGGCGGCGCCGACACCTCCCGGCCTCGGCGAACCGGCGGCCACCGCTGGGCCGGCCGCCGGGTCGGCGCCGGCTTCGTCGGCCGTGCGTGGATGCGGGGGCGCGTCCGTCGGTTCGTTTCTCTCGGGCAGAGGCAGGTCCAGCTCGTAGTCGCCCGCTTCGGGGGAGCGGGGGGTCGCCGCCGCCGGGCGGGCCAGTTCGAAGTCGCCCCCGTCGGTCGCCGGATCGTCGGTGCCCGGGGTGGGGGCCGGGCGAGGGCGTTCCAGTTCGAAGTCGCCGTCGGGTGCGTCCTCGGACGTGCGGGGACGACTCCACCACTTCGCCTTCGTGGGCTTCCCCTCGTTCATGCTCTCCCCCGCAGCCGGCCGCAGATCGTCGGCTCCGAGAACTCCGGCGCCACCCCGGATTCAATCAGGTTCACGGACCGGCGCGCAGATCCCGTCAGCGAAGCGGAGGGGAGGAGGCGGCCGGCGAAGCCGCCGGGTAGGGGGACGGAGCGGGGTCGGGGGCGGCGAGCAGGCCGGGCGGCCTGACCTCGGGGGCCGCCGACCATGAGCTCAGGGAGAGCGGCGGAACGGCTTCCAGCGGACGTATCAGCGGGGACATGGCGGCGGCACCGGCCGTCACCGGAGTGGTCAGCGCTCGGACGGCCTGCTGTCGTGCGTCACCCCCGGCGGGGGCCGGCATCCCGGGCAGCAGTGGCGCCGAGGCCGTGGTGGAGGCGACGGGGAGGTCACCGAGCGCGCGCTGCCCCTGCCCGAGCAGCGGCCCGGCCGTGCGGCGGCGCTGGCTCTCGGAACCGGTGGCCGCGGCCGAGCCCGGGGTGCGCAGCGGCGTCACATTGCTGCCGCTGCCCGAGCCGCGTGCCTCGGTGGTGGTGTCCGGTGTGCCGAGGGTGACGCCGCCCAGCGCGATCGCGGCCAGCGACACCGCTCCGGCGGCGGCGAAGGCGAACCGCAGGCCGCGCGAGGCCGAACGGTCGGACTCCGGCCTGCTCACCTCGTGGATGCGGAAGCCGCGCCCCGACGTGGCGGACGGCAGCACCGGGGCGTGCGACCCGGCGGGGACGTAGCCGAACTCGAACCGCTCGTCCCGCCGCGGGCCGAAGACACCGGAGGCCGCGGACGCGCCGAAGCCTTGGGGCAGCCCGCTGAACGGCGAGCCGCCACCGTCGGAGTCCCCGCCTCCGGGAAGCCCCTGGAGGCGGGCCAGGAAGCTCTCGGACGGAGCCGGCGGGGCCGCTTCCGCGAAGACGTTCTTCAACCGGCGCTGCGCGTCGACCTCCGCCTTGCACTTCGGGCAGGTCGCCACGTGCGCCAGCACGCGCTCGCGCGCGTCATGACCGAGCTCTCCGTCCACCAGGGCGGAGAGTCGGTCTCCCAGGTGCTGCTCTGCGAGGTGTCCCTCGGACTCAGGCCGTGACCCACTCACGCGCTCGTGCCCCCTCCTCCCAGTGCGGGCACACCGGCCGCCAGCGAGCGACGGTCGGCCCGCGCCTTCGGGGACCGGTGCGCGAGCGCCTTGCGCAGCTGGGAACGGCCGCGGTGGATGCGGGAGCGCACCGTGCCCAGCTTGACGCCGAGGGTCGCGGCGATCTCCTCGTACGACAGCCCTTCGATGTCGCACAGGACGACGGCGGCGCGGAACTCGGGCGCGAGGGTGTCCAGCGCCTGCTGGACGTCCGCGTCGAAGTGGGCGTCGTGGAAGAGCTGCTGCGGGGTGGGCTCCCTGCTGGGCAGCCGCTCGGCCGCGTCGTCGCCCAGGGCGTCGAACCGGATGCGCTGCTTGCGGCGCACCATGTCCAGGAAGAGATTGGTCGTGATGCGGTGCAGCCAGCCCTCGAAGGTGCCCGGCGTGTAGGTCGACAGGGAGCGGAAGACACGGACGAAGACCTCTTGGGTGAGGTCCTCGGCGTCGTGCTGGTTGCCCGTGAGGCGGTAGGCGAGGCGGTAGACCCGGCCGCTGTGGGTGCTGACGATCTCCTCCCAGGTGGGCGGAGTCCACGCCTGCCCGTCCGCGTCGCCGGAGAAGGTCGCGGTCTGGGCGTGTCCCGTGGTGGGACCGTCGGCGTGGCTGTGGTCAGCAGCGGTGTCGTTCACGGATTTCGGCCTGCCTGCCGATCCGAGGAAGCGCCTCAGCACTCCACCCCGATCCGCGGGTGCGGCCGCACCTCCCCTGTCGGCTCTGGTGGTGTCCAGTGGAGCCCCTACCATAGCCACCTCGCCCGTTAGCTCCGGATAAGCGGTTTTACGAGAATTTGATCTGGGCCGGTACGGCTCGTCCCGGCCCGCTCGACCGCCTCTCGGCGCCGCCTCTTTGCTTCCCCCTTTAAACGACTGGTCCCATCTGCGGGTTCCCGACGCCAACGGATACAGTCACGCCGAGGCAACGACGGGGACAGGAGAGGGTCATTACCGGCAACCGGCAGACGAGCTGGGCGTTCGCCGACGCCTATGTCGCCGAGGACGACGCGCTGCTCTGGGCACGCGACCGGGCCCGCGAGGCCGGCCTGCGCTCGGTGACCCCGGGCACGGGTTCCGCCCTGGGGCTGCTCGCCGCCGCCGTGGACGCCAAGGCCGTCGCGGAGATCGGCACCGGCTGCGGCGTCTCCGGTATCCATCTGCTGCACGGCATGCGGCCGGACGGGGTACTGACCACCGTCGACCCGGAGCCGGAGCACCAGCAGTTCGCCCGCCAGGCCTTCCGGGCCGCGGGCTTCGCGAGCAACCGGGCCCGGTTCATCCCCGGGCGCGCCCTGGACGTGCTGCCCCGGCTCGCGGACGCCGGATACGACCTGGTCTTCTGCGACGGCGACCGGCTGGAGTACCTGGACTATCTCGCTGAATCGTTGCGTCTGCTGCGCCCGGGAGGTCTCGTCGCCTTCGAGGGCGTCTTCGGCGCCGGCCGCACGATCGACTCGGGACCGCAGCCCACCGAGGTGCTCCGGGTGCGGGAACTCCTGCGCGCGGTGCGGGAGAGCCAGGAACTGGTGCCGTCACTGCTGCCGGTGGGCGACGGACTGCTGTGCGCCGTGAAGCGCTGACCCGAAACGCCGGAGAAAAGCCCCGCGCACCGGGAAAGGCAGCGGAAGAACAATCACCCCGGCACCGCGAACGGTACCGGGGCGACTGAACGGGTATGGTCGCTCGCGCGTCAGCCGACGACCTTCTTGAGGGCGTCGCCGAGCGCGTCGGCCTCATCGGGGGTCAGCTCGACGACGAGCCGCCCGCCGCCTTCGAGCGGAACGCGCATGACGATGCCCCGCCCCTCCTTGGTCACCTCGAGCGGGCCATCGCCCGTCCGCGGCTTCATGGCCGCCATGCTCGTTCCCCTTCCTGATACCAGCTCACCGTCACCGCCGACGGCCCGTGAGGGCACGCGCAGTCCGGCTTGGACGCGCGACACCGGCATCGAACACATTGCTTCCCAGCCATTATCCCGCATCCCAGGACCCGATGACCAACATCGGTCGGCATCGCTTGGGCAACGCGCGCGAGCAAAACCACTCAATTCGGCGATGTGACTGCGATACTGCGCGCCCTCACGCACTTCCACCGAATGGATACGGACCGGATTTCTTTGACGCAGGTCACACCTCGTGAGTGATCCGTTCCCGGTGATCTCCGTCATGCTGTCTCCCGGACACATGCCACTGCATGCCACGACGCGGAGGGGATCTCCATGGCCGACACCGTGCTCTACGAAGTGAGCGACGGGCTCGCGACGATCACGCTGAACCGCCCCGAGGCGATGAACGCGCTGAACATCGAGTCCAAGGTCGCGCTCCGGGACGCGGTGCGCTCCGCGGCGGCGGACGACGCCGTACGGGCGGTGCTGCTGACCGCGGCCGGGGACCGGGCGTTCTGCGTCGGCCAGGACCTCAAGGAGCACATCGGGCTGCTGGCCGCCGACCGGGAGACGGGCTCGGGGCAGACGATGAGCACGGTGCGCGAGCACTACAACCCGATCGTCCGGGCGCTGGCCGGCGCCGAGAAGCCGGTGGTCGCCGCCGTGAACGGCGTGGCGGCCGGCGCGGGGCTCGGTTTCGCGCTCGCCGCGGACTACCGGCTCGTCGCGGACACGGCGGCGTTCAACACGTCCTTCGCGGGCGTGGCGCTCACCGCGGACTCCGGCATCTCGTGGACGCTGCCGCGCGTCGTCGGCCCCGGCCGCGCCGCCGACCTGCTGCTCTTCCCACGCAGTATCCGCGCGCAGGAGGCGTACGAGCTGGGCATCGCCACCCGCGTCGTCCCCGCCGCCGACCTGCGCGCCGAGGCCGAGAAGACGGCGCGGGCGCTGGCCGAGGGCCCGACGGTGGCGTACGCGGCGCTGAAGGAGGCGATGGCGTACGGGCTGACGCACTCGCTGTCCGAGACGCTGGACAAGGAGGACGAGCTGCAGTCGCGGGCGGGCGCCTCCGAGGACCACGCGATCGCGGTGCGGGCGTTCGTCGAGAAGGAGAAGCCGAAGTACCTGGGCCGGTAGGCGGGGCGACCATCGGCAGGCACGTCCCGCCGTCAGGCACCCTGCGACGGGCGGCACGCGACCGGTGACAGGCGGCCCGGTGACAGGCGCAGGGCGGCCGGTGACGAGCGGCCCGGCGGCCGGCGCCAGGCCGCGTGCGGCCGGTGACGGCGACAAGCGGCCCGTTGACAGACCGCGGACGTCCGACGGCGGGCGGCAAGGGCCCGGCGGCTGACGGCGGGCCGCCGGGGAGACCGCGGGTGGCCGGTGACTACGACAGGCGGCCCGGTGAATGCGTGCGGCCCGGTGACACGCCGCGGGCGGCCTGCGACCCGGCCGCGGGCGGTCCGGCCGCCGGTGACGGGTGGCCCACCTTCAGGGTCTGCGGGCCGCGCACGCCGCCAGGTGGTCGTCGACCAGTCCGCACGCCTGCATCAGCGCGTACGCCGTCGTCGGGCCGACGAAGCGCAGGCCCCGCTTCTTCAGGGCCTTGGACAGGGCCGTGGACTCCGGGGTCACGGCCGGGACGTCGGTGAGGGTCTTCGGGGCCGGTCGGCCGGCCGGGTCCGGGGCGTGCGACCAGATCAGCTCGTCCAGGTCGCCGGGGGCCCAGTCGGCCAGCACGCGCGCGTTGGCGAGGGTCGCGTCGATCTTGGCGCGGTTGCGGATGATGCCGGTGTCGGCGAGCAGCCGCTCGCGGTCGGTGTCGGTGAAGGCCGCGACCTTGGCGATCTCGAAGCCGGCGAAGGCGCTGCGGAAGCCGGTGCGCCGGCGCAGGATCGTGATCCAGGAGAGACCGGACTGGAAGGCCTCCAGGCTGAGCCGCTCGTACAGCGCGTCGTCCCCGTGGACCGGGCGGCCCCACTCTTCGTCGTGGTACGTGACGTAGTCCGCGGTGGACAGCGCCCAGGGGCAGCGCAGCGCGCCGTCCGGGCCCGCGACGGCCTCCCCGGCGCTCACTGCTGCTCCTCCCGGTCCGGCTTGTCCATGACGACGTGGCGGTGGGCCGCCGCGGCCCGGGCGCCCGCCAGCGCGGACTCCAGGTCGGCGATCCGGGCCTCGCGCTCGGCCAGCTCGGCGCCGAGGCGGCCGAGCGCGTCGTCGACGTCGGCCATCCGGTAGCCGCGGACCACGAGCGGGAAGCGCAGCCGCTCCACGTCCCCGCGGCCCACCGGTCGGTCCGGGGGCAGCGCGTCCCTCACCCGCTCGGGTGCGGCGTCGGGCAGCGGCCCGCTCTCGCCGCCGCCCACCACGGCGAGCGTCACCGCGGCCACCACGACGGCCAGCGCGATGACGAGGAACAGGAACATGACCATCGCTGGGCCCCCATGGTCGGGTCGGCGTCGGTTGTGCCGGAGTCGGTTGTGTCGGGTCCGATCGTGCCATGCGAGTCTGACAGTCGGGGCCGCGGCGGTCGAAGGACCGCCCGCCCGGGGTCGAGAGCGGCACGAGAGAACGGTGTGGACCAGGAGATGTCACAGGGGATGCTCAGGCTGGGCAGGCGCGAATTCGCGGCGCACGAGCCGGTGATCATGGCCATCGTGAACCGTACCCCGGACTCCTTCTACGACCGGGGAGCGACCTTCGGCGACGAGCCCGCCCTCGCGCGCGTGGAGCAGGCCGTGGCCGAGGGCGCCGCGATCATCGACGTCGGCGGGGTGAAGGCCGGTCCCGGGGACGAGGTGTCGGCCGCGGAGGAGGCGCGGCGGACGGTGGGGTTCGTCGCGGAGGTGCGACGTCGGCACCCGGACGTCGTGATCAGCGTGGACACCTGGCGGCACGAGGTCGGCGAGGCGGTGTGCGAGGCCGGGGCGGACCTGCTGAACGACGCGTGGGGCGGCGTCGACCCGAAGCTCGCGGAGGTCGCGGCCCGGTACGGGGTCGGGCTGGTGTGCACGCACGCGGGCGGCGCCGAGCCGCGGACCCGGCCGCACCGGGTGACGTACGACGACGTCGTGGCCGACGTCCTGCGGGTGACGCTGGGGCTGGCCGAGCGGGCGGTGGGGCTGGGGGTGCCGCGGGAGTCGGTGCTGATCGACCCCGGGCACGACTTCGGGAAGAACACCCGGCACAGCCTGGAGGCGACGCGACGGCTCGGGGAGATGGTGGAGACGGGGTGGCCGGTGCTGGTGTCCCTGTCGAACAAGGACTTCGTCGGGGAGACGCTGGACCGGCCGGTGAAGGAACGGCTGATCGGCACGCTGGCGACCACGGCCGTGTCGGCGTGGCTGGGGGCCAGGGTGTACCGGGTGCACGAGGTGGCGGAGACCCGGCAGGTGCTGGACATGGTGGCGACGATCGCCGGGCACCGGGAGCCGGCGGTGGCGCGGCGGGGGCTGGCCTAGGACCTCGTCCTCGTCCGCGCCCGGCCCGGGACCTCGTCCGCGCCCGGCCCGGACCTCACCCCCGCCCGTGACCGGCCGTTACCGGCCCGCCTCCTTGGAGACCAGGGCGACCGCCTCGTCCACGTCGTCGGTGACGTGGAAGAGCATGAGGTCCTTCTCCGCGGCCTTGCCCTGGGCCACCAGGGTGCCGCGGAGCCAGTCCACCAGGCCGCCCCAGTACTCCGAGCCGAACAGGACGATGGGGAAGCGGGTCACCTTCTGGGTCTGCACCAGGGTGAGGGCCTCGAAGAGTTCGTCCAGGGTGCCGAGGCCGCCGGGCAGCACGACGAAGCCCTGCGCGTACTTCACGAACATCATCTTGCGGACGAAGAAGTAGCGGAAGTTCAGGCCGATGTCGACGTAGGGGTTGAGCCCCTGCTCGAAGGGCAGCTCGATGCCGAGGCCGACCGACGTGCCCTTCGCCTCCAGGGCGCCCTTGTTGGCCGCCTCCATGGCGCCGGGCCCGCCGCCGGTGATGACGGCGAAGCCCGCCTCCACCAGGCCGCGGCCCAGCCGCACGCCCGCGTCGTACTCCGGTGAGTCCGTCGGCGTCCGGGCGGAGCCGAAGACGCTGATGGCGGGCGGCAGTTCGGCCAGCGTGCCGAAGCCCTCGATGAACTCCGACTGGATGCGCAGCACCCGCCAGGGGTCGGTGTGGACCCAGTCCGTCGGAGCACGCTCGTCCAGCAGGCGCTGGTCCGTGGTGCTCTCCTGCACCTGGTCCCGCCGCCGGAGGACGGGACCCAGGCGCTGCTCCTCCGGTGGCCGCTTCTTGCCCTCGGGGTTGCCGGTAGCCATGCGCGCTCCCTCCAGTTGCAGGTTCTTCCACCTCAGCGTAGATCTACGCGGGTTACGTACGAGGGACCTCAGCATGTCCGCCACGCTGCGGCATAAACCCGCCGCGGCTGCCGTGGATCATGCCGTCAGCCAGGAGCGCAGGCGCTCCTCCCCCGCGAGGATCTTCGCCACCTCGACCCGCTCGTCGCGCTTGTGCGCCAAGTGCGGGTTGCCGGGGCCGTAGTTGACCGCCGGGACGCCGAGCGCCGAGAAGCGGGACACGTCCGTCCAGCCGTACTTCGGCTGCGGGGTGCCGCCCACCGCCTCGATGAAGGCCGCCGCGGCCGGGTGGGACAGGCCGGGCAGGGCCGCGCCGCTGTGGTCGTCGACCACGAAGTCCGTCACCCCGCAGCCGTCGAAGACCTCGCGCACGTGGGCGAGTGCCTCCTCGGGACTGCGGTCCGGGGCGTAGCGGAAGTTGACGGTGACCACGCACTCGTCGGGGATGACGTTGCCGGCCACGCCGCCCGTGATGCCGACCGCGTTGAGGCCCTCGCGGTACTCCAGGCCGTCGATGACCGGGTAGCGGGGCTCGTACGCCGCCAGGCGCGCGAGGATCGGGGCGGCGGCGTGGATGGCGTTGGAGCCCATCCAGGAGCGCGCCGAGTGCGCCCGCTCCCCCGAGGTCTTCAGCAGCACCCGCAGGGTGCCCTGGCAGCCGCCCTCCACCTGGCCGTCGGACGGTTCGAGGAGCACCGCGAAGTCGCCCTCCAGCCACTCGGGGTGCGCCTCGGCGACGTGCTTCAGGCCGTTCAGCTCGGCGGCGACCTCCTCGTTGTCGTAGAAGACGAAGGTCAGGTCGCGGTTGGGGGCGGGGACGGTGGCCGCGATGCGCAGCTGGACCGCGACGCCCGCCTTCATGTCGCAGGTGCCGCACCCCCACAGGACGCCGTCCTCGTCCAGCCGGGACGGGACGTTGCCGGCGATCGGCACGGTGTCGATGTGGCCCGCCAGGATCACGCGCTCCGCCCGGCCCAGGCCGGTGCGCGCGACGACGTTGTTGCCGTACCGCTCGACCGACAGGTGGGGCAGGGACCGCAGGGCGCTCTCGATCGCGTCCGCCAGGGGCTTCTCGGTGCCGCTCTCGGACGGGAAGTCGACGAGCCGCGCGGTAAGCTCCGCGGCGTCCAGCGTGAGGTCAAGCGGGGTATCGGCCATGGCCCCGACCCTAGCGCCCTGCCCTTTCGGGCAAGGTCCGCACCCGGCGGACACCGGACCCTACCCTCCAGTACCTTGTACGCGTGCTCCAGCCGTCCCCACCTCGCAAACGCCGTGGCCGCCTCGCCCGTTCGGGCGCCGCCTCCATGGTCCTGCTCGCGGTCGCCGGGTATCTGGCCGTGCAGTACGTCACCGGGGGCGCGGGCGCTCCGGGGTGCAAGGTGGCCGGCGGCGAGGGCGACCGGACGACCTACGAGTTCACGCCGGAGCAGGCGGTGAACGCGGCCACGATCACCGCCGTGGGCACCGCCCGCAAGCTCCCCGACCGGGCCGTGACGATCGCGCTGGCGACCGCGCTGCAGGAGTCGTCGCTGCGCAACCTGGACCACGGCGACAAGGACTCGCTCGGCCTGTTCCAGCAGCGGCCCTCGCAGGGCTGGGGCAAGCCCGAGGAGATCATGGACCCGGCGTACTCGGCGGGCCTGTTCTACGACCACCTGGTCGAGGTGCCCGGCTACCTGGACCTGCCGCTGACCGACGCCGCCCAGCGGGTGCAGCGCAGCGCCTTCCCGTACGCCTACGCCAAGCACGAACCGGACGCCGAGTTGCTCGCCGCCGCGCTCACCGGACGGTCGGCGGCCACGCTGACCTGTGACGGGCGCCCCGGCGCGACCCCGGAGAAGGGGCCGGACGGGGTCCGCGCGGCGCTGGTGCGGGACTTCGGGCACGACGTGCTGCGACCGGCCGGCGCGGAGGTGGGCGGCGACGCCGCGTCCCGGCGGCCCGCGACCGGCTCCGACGAGCGGACCGTGACACTGCCGGTGACCGGCGGCACCGGTTCCGGCTCGGCCCGGGAGCATGTGCGGCGCGGCTGGCAGTTGGCGCACTGGGCGGTGGCCAACGCCTCCTCGCTGCACATCCAGCGGGTCACCTACGCGGGCCGGGAGTGGACCGCGGGCAACACCGACAGCAAGTGGTATTCGACGGGCGCCGCGGACGCCAAGGGTGCGGAGCGGGCTGCGGAAGCGGTGCGGATCACCTCCGCCCGGTAGCGCGCCCGTACGAAGCGTCATCTGCGCGAGTGACCCGCGTCGGCGCGAAGTCGACGCGGAGCACGGGTTTTCGCACCCTCACCCCCGAACGCGTCACGACCCGGGAAAATCAAGGGCCGTAAGGATTCAGCAGACTTTCCGACCGGCGCCCTTTTGCCCGTTTTTCTGTGCACCTGATAATGCGACGCATTACCAACTCTTTACGTTGGGTCGCCGCAACCTTCGTGGCTCTCGAGCGGTAGTCACTGCGTCCGAGCCCGGTCGGCCACTCTCCGGTAGCCCTCCGGGCCCGGTCGGATTTCCCATCGTTGCTGTCGACTTACGCCCAAGGAGCATCATGTCCCTCCCCCTGACCCGCCGGATCGCCCGTGCCGCGCTGCTCGTCGCTGCGGGAGCGGCTGCCGGGGTCGGTGCGGCCGGCTCCGCCAGCGCGGCTCCCGAACTGCCGGCCACCCCGAACCTCGGGGGACTGACCGCCCTGGACGGGGCGAACGTCGGCAGCACCGCCGCCTCCGCGGCCGAGAGCGTCACCGACACGGCGGGCGACACCGGCGGCAAGGCCGTCAAGAAGGCCGTGCCGACGGCCGGCAAGACCGGTGGCTCGGTCGTCAAGAAGGCCACGCCGGCGGCGCAGAACGCGGCCGGGGACGCGGCGGGCTCCGCCGGGGACATCGTGGGTGACACCGCGGCGACCGCCACGAAGGGTGGGCTGCCGACGGACGCGCTGGGCAAGGGTGGGCTGCCGGTGCAGGGGCTGCCGATCGGCTAGCGCCGGGCTGTACGGCGCCGGGCCCTGGGGTTCCCAGGGCCCGGCGTTTTGCTTGCCTGCGCCGGGTCAGTGGGCGTGTCTTGAGCCGTGGCCCGGCGTTGGGGGCGGTCAGGCTCTCAGGCGCTCTGCTGCCGTCTGGACGCGTTCGTCCGTGGCTGTCAGGGCTACGCGGACGAAGTTCCCGCCCGCCGGGCCGTAGAAGTCGCCCGGGGCCACCAGGATGCCGCGGTCGGCCAGGTGGGCGACCGTGGTCCAGCAGGACTCGTCGCGGGTGGCCCAGAGGTAGAGGCTGGCCTCGCTGTGCTCGATGCGGAAGCCGGCGCCCAGCAGGGCCTCGCGCAGGACCGAGCGGCGGGCGGCGTAGCGCTCGCGCTGGACGCGGACGTGCTCGTCGTCGCCGAGGGCCGCCACCACGGCCGCCTGGGTCGGCGCCGGGGTCATCATGCCGCCGTGCTTGCGGATCACCAGGAGCGGGCCCAGGACCGCCGGGTCACCGGCCAGGAAGGCCGCGCGGTAGCCCGCGAGGTTGGAGCGCTTGGAGAGGGAGTGGACGGCGACCAGGCCGTCGTACGAGCCGCCGTTGACGTCCGGGTGCAGGACCGAGACCGGATCGGCCTCCCAGCCCAGCTCCAGGTAGCACTCGTCGGAGACGACGAGGACCCCGTGCTCGCGGGCCCAGGCGACGATCCGGGTCAGGTCGGCCTTGGACAGGACCTTCCCCGTCGGGTTCGACGGGGAGTTGAGCCACAGGAGCTTCAGACCCGCCGGGTCCAGCTCGGTCGGGTCCTCGTACGCCTCGTACTCCGCGCGGGCCAGGCGGGCGCCGACCTCGTACGTCGGGTAGGCCAGGCGCGGGAAGGCCACCCGGTCACCGGGGCCGAGGCCCAGCTGGGTCGGGAGCCAGGCGACCAGTTCCTTGGAGCCGACGACGGGCAGCACGTGGCGGTGGGTGACGTCGCGGGCGCCCAGGCGGCGCTCCACCCAGCCGGTGATGGCGTCCCGCAGCGCCGGGGTGCCCCAGACGGTCGGGTAGCCCGGGGAGTCCGCCGCGTCCACCAGAGCCTTCTGGATCAGCTCGGGGACCGGGTCGACCGGGGTGCCGACGGAGAGGTCGACGATGCCGCCGGGGTGCGCTGCGGCCGTCTTCTTGTACGGCTCCAGCTTGTCCCAGGGGAAGTCGGGAAGGCGGTCGCGAAGCGACTCGTTGGAAGGGCGGTGGTGGGCGACGGGTGGGCGGTCGGAGACTGCGGACACGGTGGGTGGCTCCCTTTCCTCGTCGGCGCCGGTACGGCAAACGCCTCGGTCCCGTGCGGCACCGATCGGGGTGATCAGGCCGTACGGGACCGAGGCGGCGCGTGTGCGGGCCGCTCTTACTGGTTCTGCGGCGGCAGCGCGGCGACGAAGGGGTGGTCGCGCTCGATCAGCCCCAGCTTGCTGGCGCCGCCGGGCGAGCCGAGCTCGTCGAAGAACTCGACGTTCGCCTTGTAGTAGTCCTTCCACTCCTCGGGAGTGTCGTCCTCGTAGAAGATCGCCTCGACCGGGCAGACCGGCTCACAGGCACCACAGTCGACGCATTCGTCCGGGTGGATGTACAAGGACCGCTGGCCCTCGTAGATGCAGTCGACCGGGCACTCCTCGATGCACGCCTTGTCCTTCACGTCGACACAAGGCTGCGCGATGACGTAGGTCACGCTGTCGTTCCTCCTCGATAGGGCGCTGGCGGGCCTCCGTAGGCTCCGCCGCCTGGCGCGCGGGAGCGCGGCGTCGTCGATGCCCGCCCCTAGTATCTCCGTTCTTGGGCATGATCCGAACAGGAGGGGTGGACAGACCCGTGGAATTCTCTGCCGCCGGGCGTCTTGAGGTCCGTATCACCACTGCTGACGTGGGCAAACGAGTCTCCGTACGGCGCTTGAGCGAAGCTGGTGTCGCAGGTGAGAAGTTCACCGACACGGTCGGCGTTCTCACATCATGGACCGACGGTGTGCTGCTGATCACACGAAAGAGTGGCGAGTCCGTCCGTGTCGCGGAGTCCGCCCTGGTCGCCGGGAAGGTCGTGCCGGCCGCCCCCGCCCGCCGCCGGGGTCCCGCCGCGTCCTACGAGGAGCTGGCGCGGGTCGCCGCGCGGTCCTGGCGCCCGGTGGAGAGCGAGCGGCTCGGCGAATGGGAGCTGCGGGCGGCCGGGGGCTTCACCCGGCGGGCCAACTCCGTGCTGCCGCTCGGCGATCCGGGGCTGCCCCTCGACGAGGCGCTGACGGCCGTACGCCGCTGGTACGGCGAACGCGGACTGCCCGCGTACGTCCAGACCGCCACCGGCGCCGCCGGTACGCAGGAGCTGCTGTGCGCGGAGCTGGAGCGGCGGGGCTGGGTCCGGGAGGTGACGGCCGAGGTGTGGACCGGGCCACTGGCGCCGGTCGCCGACCTGGCCGAGGGCACCGGTGTGGTCCTGTCCCGGGAGGCGGACGAAACCTGGCTGGCCCGGTACCAGCGCAAGGGGGTGAGCGAAGTGGCGCTGCGGGTCCTGGAGTCCGGGCCGTCGGTGTGGTTCGCCACGGTGCCCGGCGCGCAGGGCTCGGACGGCGCGGGCGACGTGGCGGCCATCGGACGGTGTGTCGTGGACGGGCGCTGGGCCTCCTTCGCCGCCGTCGAGGTCGATCCCGCGCAGCGGCGCCGGGGGCTCGCGACCGCCGTGATGGCCGCGCTGGCCCGGCGGGCACTGGACGAGGGGGCGTCGGCGGCATGGCTCCAGGTGGAGACCGACAACGCCGGGGCCCGGGCGCTGTACGCCGGGATGGGCTTCACGGCGCACCACGCCTACCACCACTACCGGGAGCCCGCGGCCGCCGGGGCCGACCGGTAGATCGCCGCCGACACATCACTCCGAAAGGGCACGGGCCTGCCATGCGTCCTCCTCGTCCTCCCCACCCCCCGTCGCCGGAGCGGTCGGCCGAACTGCGGCGGCGGTTCGCCCAAGAGGCGCGGTCCGAGCGCCCCGACCTGGCCACGCTCTGCCTGCTGGTGGGCGCGGAGGCGGACGGGGCACTGGACGAGGCGGGGCTGGACGCCGCGCAGGTGGAACTGGACCGGCTGGCCGGAGAGCTGCCGTTCCGGCCGGGTACGCCCCGGGCCTGGGCGGTGGCGCTGCGGGACCTGCTCGGCGAGCGGTACGGGTTCCACGGGGCCGCCGCGGACTACCAGCGGCTGGAGTCGTCGTTGCTGCACGAGGTGGTGCGGCGGCGGCGCGGGCTGCCGATCCTGCTGTCGGTGGTGTGGCTGGAGGTCGCCCGGCGGGCGGGGGCGCCGGTGTACGGGGTCGCGTTGCCGGGGCACTTCGTGGTCGGGTTCGGGGAAGAGTCGGGTGCGGCGTCCGGCCCCGGGTCCGCGCCGTTGGGGGAGCGGGTGCTCGTCGATCCGTACGACGGGGGGCGGCTGCTGAGCGGTACGGACGCGGAGGCGCTGGTCGCCGGGGCGACGGGGGCGGAGCTGCGGGCGTCGATGCTGGAGCCGGCGGCGCCGTTGGACGTGGTGGCGCGGGTGCTGAACAACATCCGGGCGTGGGCGGCGGCGCGGCCGGAGCAGTCGGCGGTGGGGCTGTGGGCGGTCGAGCTGGCGCTGCTGCTGCCGGCGCATGCGGCGCGGTTGCGGTACGAGCGGGCGGTGTTGTTGGTGCAGCGGGGGGAGTTCGCTGCGGGGGCCGGGGAGTTGGAGGCCTACGCGGAGGTGGTGGGGGCGGTGGACGAGGCGGTCGCCGAGGAGGTGCGGGGGGAGGCGCGGACGGCTCGGGCGATGTTGAACTGACCGTCGGTGGGCGCAGGCCGGGGGGTGCGCGACCCGGCGCCAACGGGGTGCCCCTGCGCCCACCCGTGCCGCCTGGGGGCACCTCCCAGGCTGTTCAGGCACCGGGGAAGGCACGACTGCCCGCAGCTTCGGGGCGGTCGGTCGCTACAGCCAGCCCTTGTTTCTGGCCACCTGGACCGCTTCCGCGCGGTTTCTCACGGCCAGTTTCTGGATGGCCGTGGACAGGTAGTTGCGGACCGTGCCCTGGGAGAGGTGGAGGGCGGTGGCGAGTTCGGCGTTGGTGGAACCGTCGGCGGCGGCGCGGAGGATCTCGCGTTCGCGGTCGGTGAGGGGGTTGGCGCCCTCGGCGAGGGCCGCTGCCGCCAGGGTCGGGTCGATGACCCGCTCCCCCGCCAGCACCTTGCGGACCGCTTCGGCGAGCTGGGCGGCCGGGGCGTCCTTGACCAGGAAGGCGTCGGCGCCGGACTCCATCGCGCTGCGCAGGTAGCCGGGGCGGCCGAAGGTGGTGAGGACGACCAGCTTCACGGCCGGCAGTTCCCGGTGGACCAGGGCCGCCGCCTCGATGCCGGTCGCGCCGGGCATCTCGATGTCCAGCAGGGCCACGTCCACGCCGTGGGCGCGGGCGGCGTCCAGCACCTCGTCGCCGCGCGCCACCTGGGCGACGACCTCGATGTCCTCCTCCAGGCCGAGCAGGGCGGCCAGTGCCTCGCGGACCATCGCCTGGTCCTCGGCCAGCAGGACCTTGATCGTGCGGCTCATGCCCCGGATCCTACGTCGGTGGCCGCGCCCGCCGGGACGCGGGCGACCAGCCGGAATCCCCGGCGCGACCCGCTCGCCTCCAGTGTGCCGCCCGCCTTCTCCAGCCGTTCGGCGAGGCCGGTGAGGCCGTTGCCCGGGGCGTTCGCGGAGGCGGGGCCGCCGGAGCCGTCGTCCTCCACCGACAGTTCCAGCACCGCTCCGTCCAGCGTCTGGCGCTCCAGCAGCTCCACCACGCAGCGCCGGGCGCCGCTGTGCCGTACGACGTTGGTGACCGCCTCGCGCAGCGCCCAGGCGAGGGCCGCCTCGGAGTCCTCGGGCAGGCCGGCCGGGTCCGGTTCGCCGGGGAGTTCGGCGTCCACGCCGGCCGCCGTCAACGCGACCTTCGCGCCGGCGAGTTCGGGGGCCAGGCGGGCCCGGCGGTAGCCGGTGACGGCCTCGCGCACGTCGACGAGGGCCTGGCGGCTGACCTGTTCGATGTCGGCGACCTGCTGGGCGGCCTTGTCGGGGTGGGCGGGGAGCATGCGGCCGGCCAGCTCGCTCTTCAGGGTGATCAGGGAGAGCGAGTGGCCGAGCAGGTCGTGCAGGTCGCGGGCGAGGCGCAGGCGTTCCTCGTTGGCGGCGAGCTGGGCGACGGTGGCGCGGGCCTCGCGCAGCGCGATGGTGGTCCGGATCAGCTCGCGCACGCCGGTCATGGCGAAGCCGCCCAGCAGCGCCGGGAGCAGCAGCCCGGCGATGAAGGAGGTCCCGCCGGGCACCGCGAGGGCGATCGCCGTCAGCAGCGCCGAGGCGCCCGGGATGGTCCAGCGGGCCAGGCGCAGCGGCAGGGCGGCACCGGAGGCGATCGCCACGTAGACGAAGAGGACCAGCCACTCGCGGCCCAGGGTGAGGGCGAGGAGCGTGGACTGGGCCGCGAGGACGGCGAGGGAGCCGAGGACCAGCCGGGTCCGCTCGCCGCGGCCGGTGCGGAAGAGCAGCAGCATGTACCAGACCACGAAGGCGACGAGGCCGATCCAGCCGAGGACCTGGACGCCGACGGCGTGACCGCCGTGCAGCAGGTCGCTGACGGGGGCGCCCAGGTAGGCCAGCCAGATGGCGGTCCACATGACCTTGACGGTCTTCTGCCTGCGGTTCTCCGGGCGTTGCCCGATTCCGACGCCGCTCACGCCTTCAGCGTGTCCTTCCGGTACAGCCAGGCCGCGCCGCCCGCGAAGAGCACGAAGTAGACGGCGAGGACGGCGAGGTCCTGTGCGTGCGGGGCGTGACTCTGTTCGATCGACTGCCCGACGGCAGCGTACGCGTGTGTGGGCAGCCACTCGGCGACGTCCCGCAGCCACTGCGGGAAGGTGGTGGTGGGCATCCACAGGCCGCCGAGCATGGAGAGCCCGAAGTACACGATCATCGTGATCGGGCGGACCGCGTCCCCGGTGGCCAGGTACCCGATGGCGACGCCGAGCGCGGCGAAGACCAGGCTGCCGGCCCAGATCACGCCGGTGAGGGCGAGCCACTGCCAGGCGTGCAGGCGTACGTCCTTCACGGCCGCGGCGACGACGAAGACGACGACGACCGAAGGCAGGCTGACGACGGCGGCGCTCGCGGTCTTGGCGAGGACGTAGCCGCGGCCGGGCAGGGTGGTGAGCCGCAGCTGCCGGACCCAGCCGCTCTCGCGCTCTTTGGCGATGCGTTCGCTGTTGCCCATGAGTACCGCGGTCAGGGCACCGAAGGAGGCCATGGAGACCATGAAGAAGGTGGGCAGGGTCAGTCCGGTGCCGTCGACCTCGCTGGTGGCGTCGGCACTGCCCGCGATCAGCAGGAACAGGGCCGAGGGGTAGATCACCGAGAAGAACAGGAATTTGCGGTTGCGCAGTGCCCGGGTCAGTTCGAGCTTGATCAGGCCGTTCACGGCTGCTTGGCCTCCTCGGCGGCGGTGAGGGCGACGAAGGCCTGCTCGAGTCCGAGGCCGGCGACTTCGAGGTTGCGGGGGTACAGGCCGAGGCCGTACAGGGCGTGCACGGTGGCATCGGCGTCGGCGGACTGGATGCGCACGGTCCGGCCGGACACGTCGAGGGCGGTCAGGTGCGGCAGCGCGCGCAGCGTCGCCTCGTCGACGGTGCCGTTCCGGCTGCCGGCCGGGCTTCCGTCGGGGCCGCCGTCCGGGCCGCCGTCCGGGCCGCCGTCCAGGTCGAAGGAGATCCGGCGGGTCCCGGCCCTGGCCTTGATCTCGGCGGCCGTGCCGTCGGCCAGCAGCCGGCCCCGGTGCAGGACGAGCACCCGGTCGGCGATGGCGTCGGCCTCCTCCAGGTAGTGCGTGGCGAACAGCACGGTGCGGCCCTGGTCGGCCTGTTCGCGCATGGTGGCCCAGAAGGCCTGGCGGGCGGTGACGTCCATGCCGGTGGTGGGCTCGTCCAGGACGATCAGGTCACTGTCGCCGGCGGTCGCGAGTGCGAAGCGAACCCTCTGGGCCTGGCCGCCGGAGAGCTTGTCGACCCGGCGGCCGGCGATCTTCGTAAGTCCGGCCCGGGCCAGCACGTCGGCGGCCGGGTAGGCCCTGGGGTGCAGCGCGCAGGCCAGCCGGACGAGTTCGGCGACCGTGACCTCGTCCATCAGGCCGCCGCTCTGGAGCATGGCGCCCACCCGTCCGGCGACGACGGCCTCGCGCGGTTCGCCGCCGAAGACGTGAACGGTGCCGGCGTCGGGGCGCCTCAGGCCGAGCAGCAGGTCGAGCGTGGTCGACTTGCCCGCTCCGTTCGGGCCCAGCAGGGCCACGGTCTCGCCGGGGTGCAGGGCGAGCGTCAGGCCGTCGACGGCCCGGACGTCGCCGTACCCCTTGGTCACCCGGTCGAAGCCGACCGCCGTTGTCCTCGTCATGCCCCCATCGTGGCCGCGGGGGGAGGGTGCCCGGCAGTGTCGGCCGTCCCGGGTGCCGGATGACAGATGTCATGCGGTGCGCGGCGCCCGGTGCGACGCGAGGGGCGCCCGGCCGCTGCCGGGCGCCCCTCGCTCCTGGTCCTGCGTCAGCTGGGGTTGGTGTCGATGACGGCCACCCGGTCGGTCTTGCTCTTCAGGGCCTGGCGCATGGCGCCGTAGACGTCCTGGGGGGTGACGGCCGTCTTCTCGCCGTTGGCGCGGGTGATGAGCACACCGTCGAACGTCTGGCCGTACAGCTCCTTGAGGGCGTTCAGGTCGGGCTTGTCGACGAGCTTGCCGTCGACGGCCGTGACCCTGAGGAACTTCCACAGCGACTTCTCGGGGCTCAGCGGAATGGAGTGCGCGGCATCGGTCTGCACGGTCACCCTGGCCGACATCGCCGGCTCCGCGAACTCCTTCAGCATCCGGTCGACCTCGGCCTTGGCGACCGTGGGCTCCTTGGCGGTCGTCGGCACGTTCACCGCGGTGGCGGCGCCGGTCTCCACCTGGGCGCGGTACGCGGCCTGCACCGCCTCGGTCGACTTGGCGACGTCTATGCCCTGGCCGGCCTTGCCGTACACGGGGACGGCCTTGCCGGACTCGAACTTGATCGTGCCCTCGGTCGCCGACCCGGCTCCGCCCGCGGCGTCCTCCAGGGCGGCGTGCAGCTTCTCCTCGTCGACGGGCATGACCGGTTCGACGACCCGCTTCTGGCCGAAGAGCGAGCCGATCACGGACATCGGGTTGTAGTCGCTGGTCGCCGCGGAGCTGGCGGTGGCCTGGGTGTCGAGCTGGAGGCCCGCCTGGTCCGGCTTCAGGGAGACGGTCTCGCCGCCCACGGTGAGCTTGAGCGGTTTGGCCGCGCGGGCGCCGAGCGCCTTGTCCAGCTTCTCGACGGCGTCGTCGCGGGTGCCGCCGCCGATGTCGACGCCGAGCACGGTGGTGCCCTTGGGCACGTCGGAGCGGTTCATGAGCAGGCCGGCGCCGTAGGTGACACCGGCGACCACGACCAGGCCGCCGACGAGCAGCGGGAGCTTCTTGCGCCCCTTCTTCTTGGCGGGCTTGGCGGGCTTGGCGGAGCCGGCCGGCGGGGCGGAGACCGGCTCGGGCAGCTTGGGCGGCGTGTGCGGCAGCGGTCCGTCGCCGGACCCGGCCGGGAACGGCGCGGTGCGCTCGCCGGGTACGACGGGGATGCCGCTGGTGACGGTGTTGCCGGAGATGTTGTCCGGGTTGCCCGCGCCGGGCGGGACCGGCCGCTGCGGGGTGAGGATCGCGGTGTCGTCGCTGAGCCCGCCGCCGGGGCCGAGGCGGGCGGCGTCCGCACCGGAGCCCGCCGGCCTGCCGGGGCCACCGGGGCCAGCAAGGCTCCCCGGGCCGCGCAGGCCGTTCGGTGCGGGCTCGCGCTGCGTGCCGGGCGCCGCAGGGCCACCGGCCATGCCGGGGCCGCCGAGGTCGGCCGGCCGGGGGCGGCGTCAGCCGGCTGTCGCCGGTGGCCGGGCCACTCGTCGGTCCCGCGGGGCCCTGGGGCCCGGTGCCGTACGGGGACTGCCCGTTCAGGCCGTTCTGCTGCCCGGGGGCCTGGTCGGTCCGGCCCTCCCCCGCGAAGTACGGCAGGTCGTCACGGCGCGGCTCGCCACCGGCGTCGGTGCCGGGCCGGGGGCCGTTGCCGTTGCCGTTGCCGCCCAGCGGACCGGCCGCCAGCGCCTCGGTCACGTCGAAGGAGCCGGTGCCGCCACCGTGGCCGGGCGCCACGGGACCGCCGGTCGCACCGGAGCGGGCGGCGCCGCCCGCGGATCCGGACCGGGCGCCGCCGGGTGCGTTCATGGAACCGACGACGCCACCGGGACGGCCACTCCCGCCGCCCGGCCGCGCACCGGCACCCGGAGCGCCCGCGGGACCCGCGCCACGCGGCGCCGCCGCACCCGGGGTTCCGGCGGTGGGCGCCGAACCCGCGGGCAGACCGGCTCCGTTGGTGGAACCGCCGCCCTGAGTGCCTTTGCCCGAACCCGACTTGCGTGGCGCGAACCAGTCGCTCGTCGGCTTCTCCTCAGCGGACTGGGCGGACTGGGCGGGCTCGGCGGGAGCCTCGGGAGCGGCGGCCCCGGGCGCGGCGGCGCTCGGCGCCGGCGCGGGCCGCTCGCCCGTCGTCTCCGTGCTGTCGGCGGCGTCCTCGCCGTCCGCGACGGGCTTGCGCACGACGACCGGCGGGATGGGCCGCGACCCAGGGATGTTGATCCGGATCCGGGTCGTCAGCGTCGTCTCGGTCTTGCGCTCCTCCGGTCGGGTGGCCGAACGGCCCGCGTCCGCACCGGCGTCGGAAGCCGTGGGTGTCCCGTAGGGCGGGGTGCCCGACGGGTATGCGGCTCCGCCGCGCCCGTGGGGCCCGGAGGACGAACTGTCAGTTTCACGACTCAAGGCAGGTTCTCCCGGTTGGCTCCGCCGCCCGTCACGCCTTCAGCGGGCGGCTCGGCGGCGCGCACCACCATACTGGCCACTTCTGGCGCGTATCCCGTGACCGCCGTGGAAACCCACACGGGACTCGCACGCCCACGGCACGGCGAAGCGGTACGTCACTTGCGAAGTCGGGCGGGGCCGCCGTCCGGTTGCCGCACCGGCGCGAGGGTGGCACAGATCACAGCGACGGCGATCCCACCGAGCAGGAAGAGATAGGAGCCGGCACCGGCGGCGAAGAGGAAGTCGCCCTCCGGACGGCTGGTGGTGAGCAGCACCACGGCGAGCGCCCAGCCGAGGGCGGGCGCGACGGCCCCTCCCCGGCGTCCGACGGCACGGCCCGCCCCGACACACAGCCCCGCCTCGGCGGCCAGCGCGAGCAGCAGCCCGCCCGGGAACCAGGCCGGCTGGAGCAGCGCGCCCGCCACTCCGAGGACGGCGCCGAGCACGAAGAGTCCGGCGTACAGGGCGGCCCGTCCGAGCGAGGGCGGGCGCAGCGGCTGGGCCAGTGCGGAGCTGGGCGGTTCGTTGCGGCTGTTCACGAGGTCGCCTCCCCGGTGCCGGAGGTTCCGGCGATGCCCGCGAACAGGTCGTTCTCGCGTCCGTCGCCGCCCCGCTCGCCGCGCACCAGTTCGTAGTACTCGGTGGTGAGGATCGGCTGGGCCAGGTCGTTGGAGAGGACGAAATACGGTTCGGCGACCGTGATCTGGGTGGCGTGCGCGCGCATCGCGGCGGCCTTGGCGGCGGCGTACGCGGTGCCCTCGCCGCGGATCTCGGTGGTGATCCGCTCGTCGTCGACGACACCCGGCACGTCCTCGACGCGGGCCGCCTTCTCGAACGGCAGACCGGGCAGGTCGTCCCGGAGCCGGGCGAACGCGTCCTCCACCCGGGAGCGCGGCACGCGGTTCCAGTAGACCTTCGCGACCGGACACCCGGCCTCGGCCGCCAGCTCCGCCGCCCGCATGGCGATGCGGTGGGCCTGGATGTGGTCGGGGTGGCCGTAGCCGCCGTTCGGGTCGTAGGTGACGAGCACCTGGGGGCGCACCTCGCGGATCACGTCGACGAGCAGGGCCGCGGCCGCGTCGACGTCCGCCTGCCACAGGCAGCCGGGGTCGTCGTTGTCGGACAGCCCCAGCATCCCGGAGTCGGCGTACCGTCCCGGCCCGCCGAGCAGCCGGAAGTCGTCGACGCCGAGTGCGCGCATCGCGTCCGCCAGCTCGCCCCTGCGGTGCCCGCCCAGAGCGGCACCGGACAGGTGGGCGAGACCGGGCGGGATGACCTCGCCGCGCTCGCCGAGGGTGCAGGTCACCAGCGTCACGTGGGCGCCCTCGGCCGCGTAGCGGGCCATGGTCACGCCGTTGTTGATCGACTCGTCGTCCGGGTGCGCGTGCACCAGCAGCAGACGCCGGCCGGGGAGTTCCGTCATGGGGTCCACCCTATGAGGCCCTGCCTCCGTCCTCACGCCCGCACGGGCCGTAAGGAACTGTCCAGGGCCTGTCCAGTGCCGTCGGCACCGTCGTCGGCGTTGTTCCGGGTAGGGCACGGCCGTGCGACGCGGGAGCGAGGAGGGGTGCGACATGTCGGTGGACGCCGGGACGGACCAGGTCGACGAGCCGGGGTGGGAGGTGGACCCGGACGACGACTGGGCCCTGGCCGTGATCGCCACGGTGGGGCGGCAGCTCCGGCTGCGCCGGGAGGCGGCGGGGATGCGGGCTCCCGACTTCGCGGTGGCGATCGGGTACGGGGAGGACCTCGTGTACAAGGTCGAGGGCGGCAGGCGGATCCCGCGCCCCGAGTACCTGGACAGGGCCGACGAGGTGCTGGCCGCCGGCGGGATCGTCGCGGCCATGAAGGAGGACGTGAAGAAGGTCCGGTACCCGAAGAAGGTGCGGGATCTCGCGCAGCTGGAGGCGCGGGCGGTGGCGATGCAGTTGTACGACCCGCTGAACGTCCACGGGCTGCTGCAGACCCCGGAGTACTCGCGCGGGCTGCTCCTGATGCGGCGCCCTTCCTACTCGGCGGACGAGGTGGAGCGGTTCATCGCCGCACGGGTGGCTCGCAAGGCCGTCTTCGAACGGGACCCGGCACCCGAGTTGAGCTTCGTCCTGGAGGAGTGGTCGCTCAGGCGTCCACTGGGCGGGAGGGCGCACCTGCGCCGCCAGCTCGAACACCTGCTGGAGGTCGCGCGGTCGAGGAACGTCGAGTTGCAGGTGATGCCGATGGACCGCGAGGAGCACGCCGGAGTGGACGGCGGTATCGAGGTGCTGACCTTCGAGGACGGCTCCAGGGTGGGGCGTTCACCGGTGGTGGCCCACGGCCGGCCGGTGTCCGAGGCCAGGCAGCTACGTATCCTGGAGTTGCGGTATGGCATCATCCGGGCGCAGGCCCTGACTCCGCGTGAGTCCACCGGGTTCATCGAGCGACTGCTGGGGGAGACATGATCCGCAACACCGACCTGGCGTGGTTCAAGAGCAGCTACAGCAGCGGTAGCGAGGGCGACTCCTGCGTCGAGGTCGCCCTCGCTCCCGGCACCGTCCACGTCCGCGACTCGAAGAACCGGCCGGACACCGGCCCCCGGCTCGCGCTGGCGCCGGAGGCCTGGGTCTGCTTCGTGGCGGGCACGGTCAGAAGTTGATGTCTCCGATCATCCCCGCGATGTTGGTCGTCAGCTCGCTGATCGTGGGGGCGATCGTCGACGAGGCCAGGTAGAAGCCGAGGAGCATGCAGACCACCGCATGCCCCGCCTTCAAGCCTGACTTCTTGACCAGCAGGAAGACGATGATCGCCAGCAGCACAACCGCCGAAATCGAGAGTGCCACGGCGGCTCACCTCCAATGGGCCCAGGGACATGGGGGGTCGGTCGCAGTCGGAGCTCGGAGCAGATAAATCCACGCAGCGGGCACCTGGTTGATACCCACTATGCGCTAGTGATCATAACTATCCGTGCGCGCGCATCTCTCGGCGCACGGCCGCACAAGGGGGCGCATGGCCAATATGGTCAAGGCATGACGACCGAGTCCGACTCCTTCCCCAAACGGCACGCCCGCACCCAGCGGTTCACGCTCGGCGCGCCGCGTTCGTTCACCGTGGCACCCGATGGTTCACGGGTCGCCTTCCTGCGCTCCGGTACCGGTACGGACCGGGCCAATTCGCTGTGGGTGCTCGACGCCGAGAAGGGCGGGGAGCGCATGGCCGCCGACCCCCGCGCCCTTCTGGGCGGCGCCCGGGAACAGCTGTCCCCCGAGGAACGGG